>JBGTSP010000046.1:0-21878 GCA_041940205.1 Alphaproteobacteria bacterium | reverse complement strand
CAGGTCACCCTGAAGGTGATCCCGGCGCTGGGCGCGGGCTGCACCGTCATCCTCAAGCCGTCCGAAGTGGCGCCGATGTCCTCGCTGCTGTTCGCCGAGATGATCGACGAGGCGGGCTTCCCGGCCGGCGTCTTCAACCTGGTGAACGGTGACGGGCCGACCGTCGGCGAGGCGATGAGCCGGCATCCCGGCATCGACATGATGAGCTTCACCGGATCCACCCGCGCCGGCATCGCGGTCAGCAAGGCCGCCGCCGACACCGTCAAGCGGGTCTCGCTGGAACTGGGCGGCAAGGGCCCGAACATCGTCTTCGCCGACACCGACGTCGCCAAGGCGGTGAAGATGGGCGTGCTGCACTGCTTCAACAACACCGGCCAGTCCTGCTAGGCGCCGACGCGCATGCTGGTCGAGAGCTCGGTCTACGAGCAGGCGGTCGAGGTGGCCAAGGCCACGGCCGAGAAGTGCCAGGTGGGCGATCCCGCCGAAGAGGGCAACCATATCGGCCCGGTGGTCTCGCAGCTGCAGTTCGATCGCGTGCAGGCGCTGATCGAGAAGGGCATCGAGGAAGGCGCCCGCCTGGTCGCCGGCGGTCCGGGACGGCCGGAAGGCTACAACCGCGGCTACTACGTGCGCCCGACCGTGTTCGCCGACGTCAACAACCAGATGACCATCGCCCGCCAGGAGATCTTCGGGCCGGTGCTGTCGATGATCCCGTTCGAGACCGAGGAAGAGGCGATCGCGATCGCCAACGACACGCCCTACGGGCTGACCTCCTACGTGCAGAGCGGCGATCCCGAGCGCACCCGCAAGGTCTCCCGCCGCCTGCGCGCCGGCATGGTGCAGGCCAACGGCGCCCAGCGCGCAGCGGGCAGTCCGTTCGGCGGCGTCAAGCAGTCGGGCAACGGCCGCGAGGGCGGCACGCATGGCCTGATGGAATATCTCGACGTCAAGGCCGTGTCCGGCTGGTAGGGCCGTCACCGGTCTGATCGGCTTGCAGGGGCCGGTCGCGCGGAGCGCGGCCGGCCTCTTGCGTTGGCGCCGGCTTCCGGGCCCGGGCGGTCAGGAGGCGGCGGTCGACGCGGACCCCGGTGCCTGCGCCGCGATCAGGCCGTCCATCAGCCGGCGGAACCGGGTCGGCCCGGCATCGAAGCTGGTGGCCAGCATGGGATGGCCGGGATCGCGGTCGATCACTTCCTGCTGCGCCTCGATGATCGCCTTGTCCTCGAAGAAGGCCTGTTCGGTGAAGGCGAGATTGCGGGCGACCCAGTCGTCGTCGACCTGATCGACCGGACCGCCGGCGGTGTAGAAATAGCGGGTCTGCCGCGCCGAGAGCGGGGTGACCGCCTGTTCGTCCAGCCGCATGAAATGGCAGTCGGCGAGATCCGGCGCCGCGCCGTCGAGACCGGCGGCATGACCGGGCGGAAACCAGGCCGTGCGTTGCAGGAAGATGCCCGGCACCAGGAAATCGTAGGCGTTCCAGACGTCGAAGCGGGTGCCGTGCCGGCGCACCCGGCCGTGGCCCGGGGCATTCTCGTTCCAGCGCTCGAAGCGCAGGCCGCGCTCCAGCACGCTCATCCGGGGGCGGTTGTCGGCCCAGTGCGGGGCGCCCCAGCCCAGCGTGTTCTCGTGCGCGAAGCTCAGATGGGAGAGATCGAGCAGGTTGTCGTTCAGCAGCCGGTAGTCGGCGGCGAAGTCGAGCGCGCCCGAGGCCATGTGCCAGTCCGGTCCGGCATGGGCCACGCCGTCGGGCGCCAGCGCCGGGTCGGCGGCGGCGGGATCGCCCATCCAGATCCAGGCCCAGTTGCCGCGCACCAGCATGGGGTAGCGCCGCACCCGGGCCCTGTCCGGGATGGTCTGCTGGCCGGGGATCTCGATGCAGCGCCCGTCGGCGGCGAACTTCATGCCGTGATACATGCAGCGCAGGCCGTCTTCCTCGAGCCGGCCTTTCGACAGCGGCGCGAGGCGGTGGCAGCAGCGGTCCTCCAGGGCCGTGAAGCCGCCAGCGGAATCGCGGAAGATCACCAGCGGCTCGCCCAGGATCGTGCGGGCATGCAGCGCGTCCGCAGGCAGGGCGTCGATCCAGTCGACGACATACCAGGCATCGTTGAGCCACATGGGTTTCGGCCTCCCCCTCCCGGCGCGGCGGCTTGATCGGGCCCGCCCGCGCTGCTCTGATCGCAGTCTAGGCCGCTTCGGGGCATCCGCCCAAGCGGAGCGGCGGACCGGCGGGGAGGGCCAGACGATGAGGATCGAGCGGATCGAGGCGACGCACTACCAGGTGCCCCTGCCCACCGTGCTGACGGATTCCACCCATGGCGAGATGCGCCATTTCGAACTCGTCACCGTGCGCCTCTATGACAGCGACGGTGCCGAGGGCGTGGGCTACACCTATTCGGTCAACCATGGCGGCGCGGCGATCCGCACCCTGATCGCGGAAGACCTCGTCCCGCAACTCCTCGGCGAGGAGACCGACCGGATCGCCCGCCTGTGGCAGCGCATGTGGTGGGCCGTGCACTATTGCGGCCGCGGTGGCCTGGCGGCCTTCGCGATCTCCGCGGTCGACATCGCGCTCTGGGATCTTGCCGCCCGTCGGCGCGGGCAGCCCCTGTGGCGTCTGCTGGGCGGCCACGATCCGCAGGTGCGCGCCTATGCCGGCGGCATCGACCTGCTGCTGCCGCTGGATGACCTGCTGGCGCAGAGCGACGAGAACCGGAGCCGCGGATTCCGGGCGATCAAGATGAAGGTCGGGCGCGACGTGCTGCGCGAGGACGTCGAACGGGTCGGCGCGATGCGGGCCCATCTGGGCGAGGACTTCACCCTGATGGCCGATGCCAACATGCGCTGGCGGCGCGACCAGGCGGTGCGCGCGGCCCGGGCGCTCGAACCGTTCGCGCTGACCTGGCTGGAGGAGCCGCTGATCCCCGACGATGTCGAGGGCCACGCGGCGCTGGCGGCGCAGACCGCGACCCCGATCGCCACCGGCGAGAACTTCCATACGCTCTACGAGTTCGAGCGGTTCATCCGGGCCGGGGCGGTGCAGTTTCCCGAACCCGACGTCTCCAACTGCGGCGGCATCAGCGTCTGGATGAAGGTGGCGGCGCTGGCCGAGGCGGCCAACCTGCCGGTGACCTCGCACGGCGTGCACGACCTGCACGTGCACCTGCTGGCCGCGGTGCCGAACGCCAGTTTCCTCGAGGTGCACGGATTCGGCCTGGAGCGCTTCATCGCGGAACCGCTGGAAATCCGCGAGGGCTTCGCCGCCGCGCCGGAACGGCCGGGCCATGGCGTCGAATTCGACTGGGAGGCGCTGGCGGCGCACCGGCGGGGCTGAGATCCGCGCGGCAGGACGCGCGGCGGGAGAACGTGTCCTAGCCGGGCAGACCGCGCTCGCGGGCCACGCGGGCGGCCTGTTCGGGGGCGTGGATCCGCATGCGCACGGAAGGCCGGGCGGCGAAGACCTGCGGCAGGGTGTCTTCCACCGGGGCCTCGCGACCGACAAGGACGATGCGCACGTAACGGCCGGGCTCGGGAAAATGCCGGACGACGATGCCGTGGCGCAGGTCGGTATCGCTGACCTCGCGGCGATGCTGGTGGCGGCCCTCGGCGTCATGCAGCGTCAGCAGGGTGGTGCCGGCTTCCGCCGCCCGGCTGCAACGGAACAGGCTGGAGGGCGCCATCGTCAACCGGACCCCGGCGACCTGCGCCTGGCAGGCCGCGTCCGCCTCGCAGGCGACGGCCACCAGTTCGTCATGCTGCGGCGTCAGGTCGGCCTCGGTCTTCAGCCACAGCAAGGCGCCGCCCGCGCGGGCGGGCAGCGGAGCGGCGAGCGCCAGCAGGGCGATAACGAGAGCCGCGGCGGGGCCGGAGCGGAAGGAAAGGCGTCTTGTCATGCAGACGGTATGACAGGCAAAGGCTAACAAATTCTGATCGCGCCGCCGCGCGCGGCGGCCGGGCGGGGGCCCGCGTCAACCGGCCGGGCTTGCAGTTTGCGGTGCGCGGGGTAAGAGGGAGGCAGACGCGCAGGGCGCCCCGACAGGGGCGCCGATCGGGAGGATGTATGCGATGAGTGGTCCGCTGACCGGGCTGAAGGTTCTGGATATCTCTACCATCGTGGCGGCGCCGCTGTCGGGCACGCTGCTGGCGGACTACGGCGCCGAGGTGGTGAAGGTGGAACTGCCGGGCGTGGGCGACGGCCTGCGCGGCTTCCCGCCGCACAAGGACGGCAAGTCGCTGTGGTGGAAATCGGCCAACCGCAACAAGCGCTTCATCACCCTCGACCTGCGTACCGACGAGGGCCGCGAGCTGTTCCTCAAGCTGGTCGCGCAGTTCGACGTGCTGCTGGAGAATTTCCGCCCCGGCACCCTCGACAAGTGGGGCCTCGACAAGGAGACGCTGTGGGGCGCCAACCGCAAGCTGGTGATCCTGCGGGCCACCGGCTTCGGGCAGACCGGCCCGTACCGCAACAAGCGCGGCTTCGCCAAGGTGTTCGAGGCGATGAGCGGCCTGACCTACATCACCGGCGATCCCGAGAGCACGCCGATGGGCGCGGGCTATCCGATCGGCGACGCCATCGGCGGCCTGTTCGCCGCCACCTCTGTGCTGGCGGCCCTGCTGGGCATCGCCCGGGGCACCATCGAGAACGGCGAGGAGATCGACCTGTCGCTCACCGAGGCGACCTTCCGGGTGCTGGATTCGCAGACTATCGGCTACGACCAGATCGGCGAGATCGCGAAGCGCAACGGCAACAAGAGCTACTATTCGGCGCCGGCCAATGTCTTTCGCACCGGCGACGAGCAGTTCGTCTCGCTCTCCGGCAGCACCGAGGCGATCTTCCGGGCCAACGCCCGGGCCATCGGCCGACCCGACCTGGGCGACGATCCGCGCTTCCTGACCAATGTCGACCGCATCGCCAACCGCGACGCGGTGGACGCGATCTTCGCCGAATGGTTCGAACAGCACACCGCGGACGAGGCGGTGGAGGCCTTCACCCGCGAGGGCGGCACGCTGACCCCGATCTATTCCATCGACAAGATCTTCGAGGATCCGCAGTTCCAGGCGCGCGAGGCCATCGTGCCCGTGCAGGACGACGATTTCGGCGAGGTGAAGGTGCAGAACGTGGTGCCGCGCTTCACCAACGCGCCCGGCGAGGTGCGCCACACGGCCCGGGGCATCGGCGCCGACAACGACGCGGTCTACGGCGAATATCTCGGGCTCGACGCCGAGGCGCTGGCGGCGCTGAAGGAACGCAAGGTGGTGTAGGGCGGGAACGCGCCCGTCCCGACCTTCAGTCTTGCGCCCGGCCGATCTCCGCGACCAGCTCGGCGAGCGCGTCGGCCAGCACCTCGCGGCCTTTTTCGTCGCTGAAGCGGCCGTCCACGATCTTCTTCGCCACTTCCGGGATCACCACCTGGCGGCGGGCGATCACGCGGGCGAGCGTGCCTGAAAGGGTCTCGCGCAGCGGCGCCTGGGCGCGCACCCCGCCCGTCGGTCCCGGGGATGAGGTGACGATCAGCACCGGCTTGCCGACCAGGCAGGAGGCGAAGGCCGGCCGCGAGGCCCAGTCGATGGCGTTCTTCAGCACGCCGGGCATGCTGTAATTGTATTCCGGCGAAACCAGCACCAGGCCGTCGGCCGCGGCGATGTCGGCGCGCAGGGCGGCCGGTCCCGGCGGACAGTTCTCGCCCTCCAGGTCGCCGTTGTAGAGCGGCACGTCTTCCAGCGTCCGGACGTCCACGGCGCAGTTCGCCGGCGCGAGATCGGCCAGGCTGCGGGCGATCGCGGTGGAGTTGGCGGCGGCGCGCAGGCTGCCGGAGATCGCCAGCAGGCGCAGGGCGGGATCGGACATCGGGAAACCTCGTGACGGGGGAACGGCTGCGGCAGACGGGCCCCGGCGGACGGCGGCCTTGGGCGAAAGATAGAGCGCGCGCCGGCGGGCGCAAGCCGGGCGTCCCGGGCGCCGGCGGCCCGGCTGTACCCGGTCCCGCGGGCCCGGTTAGACTGCGCGCCATCGGGACGCCCCGGCCGACAAGGCGGCGCCCGCAGGAGGACTGGCCGGCGCCATGGACGTGCTGATCGCGGAGGACGAGCCGCATATCGTCGAACTGCTGCGCTTCATCCTGGGCCGTGAGGGCTGCGAGACCCGCGCGGCCGGGGACGGCGCGGCGGCGCTCGCGGCGGCCCGCGAACGGCGGCCGGACGTGCTGATCCTGGACCTGATGCTGCCGGTGATGGACGGATTCGAGGTGCTGCGGGCGATCCGGGCCGACGCGGATCTGCGCGCGCTGCCGGTGCTGATGCTGACCGCCAAGGGCCAGGAGCGCGACCGGCTCGAGGCCGAGGCGATCGGCGTCGACGCGTTCGTCACCAAGCCCTTCGCCAACCGCGAGGTGCTGGACGGCGTCCGCCGGCTGGGCCGGGGTGCGGTGGATCGTGATGCGCCGGATCGGAACGGGATGGACGGGAACGGGTAAGGCGTTGCGCGGGAGCCCCCCGCGCGCTGGTGGTGTCGGCAGGGGAATGGGGAAAGTCATGGCAAGCGAACGGATGTCCGGCGGCGAGGCGATCGTGCGTTCGGTGTTGCGGCACGGCGTCGACACGGTTTTCGCCCTGCCCGGGGTGCAGACCTATCCGCTGATGGACGCCCTGCAGCGCCGCGCCAACGACGTGCGCACGATCGGCGTGCGGCACGAACAGACCGCCGCCTACATGGCGATGGGCTATGCCAAGGCGACCGGCCGGCCGGGCGTCTATTCCGTGGTGCCCGGGCCCGGCGTGCTGAACACCACCGCGGCGCTGTGCACGGCGGTCGCGGTCAACGCCCCGGTGATGCTGCTGACCGGCCAGGTGCCCTCGGCCTTCCTCGGCCGCGGGCGCGGCCATCTGCACGAGCTGCCCGACCAGGCCGGCCTGCTGGAGAGTTTCATCAAGTCGGCCGAACGGGTCGCCCGGGCCGCCGACGCGCCGGCGGTCGTCGACCGGGCCTTCGCACGCATGCTCTCGGGCCGGCCGGGACCGGTGGCGGTGGAGATGTGCTGGGACACGCTGCTGGAAGAGGGCGCGGTCGCGCTGCCGCCCGCGCCGTCGCCGCCAGCCGGCCCGGCGATCGATCCCGTGGCGCTGGATGCGGCGGTTCGCCTGATCGGCGAAGCCCGCCGGCCGATGATCATGGCGGGCGCCGGCGCCCAGCATGCCTCGGCCGAGGTACGGGCGCTGGCCGAGCGCTTGCAGGCTCCGGTCACCGCCTTCCGCAACGGCCGCGGCGTGGTGGCGGAGGATCATCCCCTCGGTGTCTCCTCCGAGGCGGCCTGGCGGCTTTGGGCGGAAACCGACCTGCTGATCGGCATCGGCTCGCGCTGCGAGATGCAGACCATGCGCTGGACCGGGATGAACGAGGCCTACGACCGGTTGCCCGGCGATCGCCGCCTGATCCGCATCGAGATCGAGCCCGAGGAACTGTTGCGGCTGAAGCCCGATGTCGGCCTGGTGGCGGACGCCGCCGAGGGCGCCGCGGCGCTGGAGGCGGCGCTGGCCGCGGCCGGAATCGGTCCGGCGGGCCGGGAGACGGAGATCGCCGCGGCCAGGGACGCGGCCGCGGAGGCGATCCGGGGGATCCAGCCGCATGTCGATTACCTGGCTGCGATCCGCGGCGTGCTGCCGCGCGAGGGCGTGCTGGTGAAGGATATCTGCCAGACCGGCTTCGCCAGCTACTTCGCCTATCCGGTGCTGGCGCCGCGCAGCTATCTCACCTCGGGCTACCAGGGCACGCTGGGCTTCGCCTTTCCGACGGCGCTGGGCGCCAAGGTCGGCCGGCCGAACGATCCGGTGGTGGCAGTCTGCGGCGACGGCGGCTTCCTGTTCGCGGCCCAGGAATTGTCGACCGCGGCGCAGCACGGCATCGCCGTGGTCGCGATCGTCTTCAACAACGGCAGCTACGGCAACGTGCGGCGCGACCAGCAGACCCGCTTCGACGGCCGGCTGATCGCCAGCGACCTGCCGGAGATCGACTATGCCGGCCTGGCCCGCAGCCAGGGTGTGGCCGCTCACCGGGTGGACAGTCCCGCCGCGCTGGGCCCGGTTCTCGAAAAGGTGATCGCAACGGACCGGCCGGCACTGATCGAGGTGCTGGTCGATCCCGACAGCGAAGTACCGCCCTGGCCGCATATCGTCCGCCAGCCTTGAAGTCCGATCTTAAGACTCTTCTGCCTTCTACTTGTTTTTTCTTAGCTATTGCACGCGACTCGGATTTGTGATTCGCTGCCTGTGCGTCGGCACGAAGTTTGCTGCTCCTGTCCGTATCAGGCGGACGTCGCGGTGCCGCGGTGCAGATTGCACCAGAACATTCCGGCACCGGCGCCGTCCAGGAAACGGGCAGGAGGAGGGGATACCGAAATTTCTCGCGCATTTGAGTGAAATGCGCGTAACTTGCGGTATCGCCGATGAGCACGAGGTCGGAACCATGGCGGCATATCTCGAACAGGACTGGGACGCGCAGGGCGCGACGGCGGAGCGGCTGATGATCGCTCTGGAACCGCGCTACGTGTTCGACGCGGCGGCGATCGCCACCGCCACCGACGCGGCGGAAAGCGGCAACGACGCCCACGCCGGCGACGGCGAGAATGGCGCGCATGCCGCCGAGAAGGGCGCGGACGCCGAGGCGGCGGCCGTCGACGGCGACGAGCGGGCCGAGAACGCGACCGCGGGCGAGACGCCGCGCCGCGAGATCGTGTTCATCGATGCGGGCGTGCGCGACATCGGTGCGCTGATGGACAACATCGCACCCGAGGCCGAGATCGTGGTGCTTTCGGGCGATCGGGACGGCGTGGCGCAGATCTCCGCGGCCCTGGCGGGGTTCCGCGGGGTCGACGCCGTGCACATCATCTCGCATGGCGAGGCCGGCGGCATCCGGCTGGGCAACGGTGAGCTCTCCGAGCGCACGGTGGACCAGTATGCCGCGGTGCTGGCCGGCTGGAGCGCCAGCCTGGCGGATGGCGCCGACATTCTGCTTTACGGCTGCGACGTGGCCGGCAGCGACGCGGGCTACCGCTTCGTCGCGGCGCTGGCGAGCCTGACCGGCGCCGATGTCGCGGCCTCCACCGACAAGACCGGCGCCGCCGGCGACTGGGACCTCGAACATGCTCGCGGCGTGATCAACACGACCGTCGCCGTGAATGCCCGCGGCCAGAACGTGTTCTCCGAGACGCTGGGTGAAACCATCGTCATCACGGCGGACAATCTGGGCCCCGGCAACATCGCGACGGCCGACAACGATTTCGGCCACAGCGGCAACGACGGCACCAACGGCATCGCCGCCGACGGCATCGACGACGGTTTCGCGGTCACCACCTATACGGGCGGCGTCTCGCAGAACACCATCGAGTTCGCCTTCAACCTGACGACGCTGCCGACCAGTTCGGCGACGATCACCATCCGCACCTTCGATACGGACAGCGGCGCCGGCGGCAACGGCGTCGGCGAATCCATCTTTATCGCCATCAATGGCAACAATATTGGCGATGCGCCGGCCAACGGCGCGACACCGGACGTGCCGGGCTTCAACCAGGCGGTGAACACCATCGTCCTGACGATCCCGATCGGCTTCCTCAAGATCGGTCAGAACATCGTGGAAGCGGTGGTGAAGGATTCGGCCGCCTTCAACCCGTTCACCAACAACGACACCTGGATCACCTACATCATCGATTCCACCGTCACCATCGACGGCGGTGCGGACACGTCGGACGATGCCGACATCACCATCACCGGCGCCTCCATCGTCGCCGATACCGGCATCGGCGGCGCCGCCAACGACGCCCTGATCGACGTGCAGTCGACGGTCACCACCTCGCAGTCCGGCCAGCACCAGATGGAAGTCACGCTGTTCGCGCCCGACGACACCATCGTCGGCGTGCAGAGCGTGTTCTTCAACGCCACGGCCGGCGTGCAGACCACGGTCAACGGCCAGGTCGGCTACGACATTCAGGACGTGCCCTCCGGCACGCTGCGGGCCCAGGCGGTGCTGATCCGCGTGGCCGACGGCGCCACGCTGGATACCGACAACGCCAACCTGCAGCACACGCAGGGTACCGGCCCGACCAACCTGCCGCCGAGCAACATCGCGCTGTCGAACGGCTCCGTGCCCGAGAACAGCGCCGGCGGCACCGTCATCGGCGCGCTCACCGCGACCGACGCGCTGCCCAACCCGGACACGCACACGTTCGAGATCGTCGGGACCAGTTCGCGCTTCGAGGTCAACGGCAGCAATCTCGTGGTCAAGGACGGCGCCGACCTGAACTTCGAGGCCACCAACTCCTTCTCGGTCACCATCAAGGCGACGGACGCCGGCGGACTGACCTACCAGAAGGCGATCACGGTCCTGGTCTCCGACGTCAACGAGATCCCGACCGACATCATCTTCTCCAACACCAACCTGGTCATCCCGGAAGGCTCGGACAACGGCACCAAGATCGCCGATCTCGCCGGCACCGATACCGACAATACCGATACCCAGACCTTCTCGGTGCAGGGCGCCGAGGCGGCGCTCTTCACGGTCAACGGCACCCAGCTCGTGGTGCGCGACGGCACGCTGCTCGACTTCGAGACCAAGAGCGTGCACGTGATCACCGTCCGCGTGACCGACAAGGGCGGCCTGACCCGGGACGAGGACATCACGGTACGGCTGACCGACGTCACCGAGGGCGGCACGATCTTCCCGCCGCCGCCGCCGCCGCCCCCGCCGCCGGTGATCGTCAACTCGCCAGCGCCGCCGCCGCCCGCCGGGCGTCCGGTGTTGCTGGCCATCCAGGCACAGCAGGAGGCACCGCGCCAGCCGGCCGCCGAGGTGCTGATCGAACAGTCCTTCGAGTTCACCGAGGTCGAACTGCGGCTCGAGCGCGGCGTCGACGACCAGTATATCGAGGCGGGCGAGATCAACCTGTTCCGGGTGCCGGGCGACGCCTTCGTGCATTCCGAGGACGACCAGGCGCTGGAGTTCGAAGCCAAGCAGGCCAGCGGCCAGTCGCTGCCGGCCTGGCTGTCCTTCGATCCGGACACCGTCACCTTCAACGGTACGCCGCCCGACGGACTTGTCGCCACCTACGAGCTGGTGGTCGTCGCCCGCGACGAATACGGCAACGAGGCGGAAGCCAAGTTCACCCTCACAGTGGGCGAAACCGAGGAGGAGGAACCCCGGCAGGCCCGTCAAGGCACGGAACAGCCGGCGACCGTGGAGCCCCAGGCCTCCGAGCCGGTGCCGCCCGCACAACCGCAGGCGGAATCCGGGGAAGAGACGCAGGATGGCCTGCAGCCGGCGAGCGAAAGCGGCGAGGGCGCCCGGCCGGCCAACGATGCCGGGACCGGCGAACAGGCCAGGCGGGACACGCCCACCGACGAGGCACGTCGCCTGATCCAGGCCGACGCCGGCGCCGGGCGGGATTCGCTCTCCGCGCAGCTACGCCAGCATGGCGTCGGTCGCTTTGTTCTGGAGCGCGACGAGATCGCCGCGCGCCTCGCCGACGGCACCGAGCTGGCACAAGATGTGGGGGTTCGCGCAGCCTGATATGGCGAATTTAGGTTGCACGTGTGTTAGTTTTCAGGGGTGATTCGCAAGGGAAGGCGGGTTGGATGAGCATGCGACGTTGGACGGGCCCGATCGGGGTGGTCGCTCTCGGTCTGATGCTGGGCGCCTGCCTGGTGACGCCGGAGCCCCTGAACTTCGAGGACCGCGCGGCCCAGGCCGCCGCGGACCGGGAGGAGATGTTCCAGGCACAGGATCCTGTCGAGCGGCCGGTCGACATCTACGAAGCCATGGCCCGGACCCTGAAATACAACCTGGACTATCGCCTGTCGCTGATGGAGCAGGCCCTCGAGGAAGGCCAGCTGGAGCTCCTGCGTCTCGAGATGCTGCCGACGCTGCGGGTCAACGGCACGACCTCCGGCCGCTCCAACATCAACGCCTCGCGCAGCGAGTCTCTGGCGACCCGGACCCAGACGCTGGAAGATTCCTTCTCGCAGCAGCGCCATCGCCATTTCGGCGACCTGACCGCGACCTGGGACCTGCTCGATTTCGGCGTCAGCTATTTCGAGGCCAAGCAGCAGACCGACCGGGTGCTCGCGGCCCGCGAGCGCGAACGGCGGCTGGTGCACAACCTGCTTCAGGAAGTCCGCGGCGCCTTCTGGCGGGCGGCCAGCGCCCAGCGTCTACAGCCGCGGGTGACCGATCTGCTGGCGCAGACCAGCGTGGCGCTGGACAAGTCCGAGCAGGTCGCCAAGGAACGGCTGCAGTCGCCGGTGCAGGCGCTGCGCTTCCAAAAGGCGCTGCTGGAGGTGATCCGGCAGATGCGCGGCCTGCAGGCCGACCTGGCACAGTCCAAGGCCACCCTTGCGGCGCTGATGAACGTGCCGCCGGGCACCGATTTCACGCTTTCCTTCCCCGACATCGAGGAACGCGCCCTGCCGAAGGTCACCCTGTCTTTGGACGAGATGGAAGTGATCGCCCTCAATCGCCGGCCGGAACTGCGCGAGGAAGCCTACAAGGAACGCGTCGCGGTGAACGAGGTGCGCAAGGCCTTCGTGAAGATGCTGCCCTCGCCGGCCCTGCTGCTGGGACGCAACTATGACAGCAACGCCTATCTGGTGAACCACGCCTGGACCGAAGCCAGCGCGCGGGTGACCTGGAACCTGTTCAGCGTTCTGAGCGGACCGAAGGAGATCGAGGTCGCCGAAGCGCAGCAGCAGGTCTCGGTGGTCAAGCGCATGGCGCTCAGCGTCGCCGTGCTCAGCCAGGTCCATGTCTCCTATCACCAGTTCCGGCAGGCCCTGATCGACCACAACCAGGCGCTGAAGCTGCGCAATGTCGAGGCGCAGATCTATTCCAAGATCCGCAACGTCGAACGGACCGACGCCGGCAGCACGCTGGAACGGATTCGCGCCGAGGCCGGCTCCATCGCCGCCGAACTCCGCAGCGACCGGGCACATGCCGAGCTGCAGTCGGCGGCCTCGCGCATCTTCGTCTCCATGGGCCTGGACCCGCTGCCAGAGAGGGCCAACCGTACGGATCTCGAGGAACTGCGCAGCAACATCAAGCTGATGATCGAGGAATGGGAGCGCGGCAACTATCCCATGCCCGACCAGTTGATCGCCGAACAGCAGATTCAACAGGAGAAGCAACTGCCCTATGCCGGCAAGCAGGCGCCGGTGAGCGTTGCCGAAGTGCCGGAAGACGGCATGCTGCTCGACCGCTCGGCGGCGCTCGCCTCCCCGCCGGTCGATCGGGCGCTCGACAGTTTCGCGGAACTGGCAGACATCGTGCCCGACAGCGAAAGCCTGAAGGCGGAGAACAATCGTCAGGACGGAACCGCGACGGTGACGGTCGCGGCTCCCGATCTGGTGGCGGTGACGCCGGTGGCCGTAGAGGCCGTGCCGCTCGATTCGCAGATCACCGTCACGGCGACCAGCGCCGAACCGGATACGGCCGAATCCCTGAACCGTCGGGCCATCGAGCGCCATCGCCGCGAGCAGGCCGCCGTGCGGGCCGCCGCTCTCGCGCCGCCGCAGCCCGCCGCGGACTCGACCCCGCCGGTCCCGGGCGTGGCGGGGTTTGCCGACAATGCGGGTGCCGCCCTGTCGAAGCGGCCCGCCCCGGCGAAAACGGTCACCGTCGCGGCAACGCCGGCCGACGAGGCCCAGTCCCTTCCCAACCGCCGTCCGCGGCACAAGCCGGTACAGGTGACCTGGTCGCCGGCCGGTGACCTGATCGCGCCGCAGGCGGTTGCTGCCGGCGGGCAGGCCCAGTCGACCCTGTTGTCCGCACCGCGGGTGGCCACGGTCGTGGCGCCGAGCCGGGCGCCAAGCCGGAGCGCGATCGCGGAGACGGCGAGCCGCGCGGGTGGCGGCCTGCGCACGCCGCGCGGCCTGCGGCTGAACCTGCAGCTCGAGACCGGCGCCACGGACTGATCTTTCCGCGCACGGCCAACCGTCCCGATGCAACGGCGCCGGGACGGTTGCTGCTGTCCAGCCTGTCGCCGCCCCTGGCGGAAACCGCATGAGCGATGCCGAACTGGTCCCGGGTTTGCTACTGTAGGGCGAGACGGTTGTCGCGCCGGTTGCAATGGTGCAAATCGCGACAGACCGCGTCGGTGAAGCGAGGCCCGGAAGGGTGAGAACACGGACAATGCGGTTGCTGCCCCTGGTCGTGAGCCTTCTGCTCGCGGGCCCGGCGCTGGCGCAGAGCGGCAACCCGGTGATGGACCTCCGCCTGCCCGATCTGCAGGCGGATCCCGAGTCGCCCGCGAGCGCCGATGCGGCGCCCCTGCCGGAGGCGGAGATCCGGGCGCAACTCAAGCCCTCGCGTTCCACCATCCTGTCGACCGAGATCTCCGGCGTGCTGCGGAGCCTGCCGCTGTCGGAATCGGACCGCTTCGCCAAGGGCGACAGGCTGGCGGTGATCGATTGCGCGATTCATCGCGCCCGCCTCTCCAAGGCCAGCGCGGAACTGGACGCGGCCCGCAAGGTCGCGGAAATGACCCGCCGCCTGAAGGAACTGGATTCGATTGGCGAGATCGAGGTGACCAAGGCCGTTGCCAATACCGAGAAGGCGCTGGCGGAACGCAACGTGATGCGGGCGGTGGTCTCGAAATGCATCCTCAACGCGCCATTTGCCGGCCTGGTCGCGCAGACCTTCGCGAACCAGCACCAGTATGTGGGCGAGGGGGAGCGGCTGCTGGAGATCCATTCCATCGCCGATCTCGATATCGAGCTGATCGTGCCGTCGATCTGGCTGCGCTGGCTGAAGGTGGGCACCCGCTTCGTCCTGCATGTGGACGAGACCGGCCGCTCCTATCCCAGCACCGTCAGCTCGCTGGGCGCCAAGATCGATCCGGTCAGCCAGTCGATCAAGGTCGTCGGCCGCATCGACGGCGCGCCGGAGGGCCTGCTGCCCGGCATGAGCGGGCGGGCCGAGTTCCCCGAGCAGGGCTGAGGCATGTCCGAACCGGCCGCCAGGACCGACAGGCTGTCAGAACGGTTGACCGCGCTGCTGGCGCAATTGCGCGACGTGCGCGGCAGCGAGAGCCTGAACGCCTTCCGGTTCACCGTGGTCAACGGTACCGCGAACGTGGTGCCGTATCGCCAGGCCGTGCTGTTCGAGAAGGGAGCGGGAGGTCGCATCCGCATCCATGCCGCATCGGGCGCCAGCAAGGCCGAGCGCAACGCGCCCTATGTCGCCTGGATGCGCAAGGTGGTCGCCCGGGTGCTGAAGGGACGGAACGAGGCCCGCAGCCTTTCGCTCACGGCCGAGGACCTGCCGGCGAAACTGGCGGCGCAATGGGAGGAATGGCTGCCGCCGTTCGCCCTCGTGGTGCCGCTGGCCCAGCCCGACGGCCGCTTCACGGCCGGCCTGCTGATCGCCCGCGAGCGTCCGTTCTCGACCGCCGACGGCGAGATCCTGCAGCACCTGGCGGAAGGCTATGCCGAAGTCTGGCGACGCTGGCGGCGGCCGATGCGCTCGGTCGGTCTGGTCCAGGCGCTGCGTACGGTGCGCTGGGTGGCCGTGCTTGCGGCCCTGATCGTGATCGGCCTGATCCCGGTGCCGAAATCCTCCCTGGCGCCGGCGGAAATCATTGCCGCCGATCCCTCGATCGTGCGCGCCGGCGTGGACGGCGTGATCGACGAACTGCTGGTGAAGGCGCACGAGCCGGTGACGCGGGGCCAGCCCCTGTTCCACCTCGACGAGACTCGCCTGCGCAACCAGCGCGACGTGGCGCGGGGCGCCCTGCAGGTTGCGGAAGCCGAGTACCGCCAGGCCGCCACCCAGGCGGTCGGCGACCAGCGTTCGAAGCTGCGCCTGACCGTGCTGAAGGGCACGATCGAGCGCAAGCGGGCGGAACTGAACTATGTGACCACGCTGCTGGAGCGGGTGAACGTGCTGTCGCCGGCCGAGGGGATCGTGCTGATCGACGAGCCCGACGAATGGGTCGGACGGCCGGTTCGGATCGGTGAACGCCTGGCGATGGTCGCCGATCCCCGCCGGGTGCGGATCGAGATCCGCCTGCCTGCTTCGGAGCCGGCGATGTTCACCGCCGGTGCGCGCACCGAACTGTTCCTGAATGTCGATCCCGACAATGCGCTGCAGGCCCGTCTGTCGCATGTCGGCTACCAGGCCCAGCCCGACGCCGCCGGCGTCATGGCCTACCGGCTGGAAGCGGAACTGGAGCCCGGGCAGAAGACCCCGCGCATCGGCCTCAAGGGTGTTGCGCGGATCTACGGTGAAGAGACCCGGCTGGCCTGGCTGCTGTTCCATCGTCCCTATGTCGTGGTGCGCCAATGGCTGGGATGGTAGCCGCGGCCGACGCGGTGGTGCCCGGGCGGGCCGCGGGCGCGTCGGCCGGCGAACGGCTGCCGACCCTGCGACAGGATCTCGGGCTGCATCCCGGCCCGCGCGACGGCGCGGGCGCGCCGACCTGGACCCTGCACGATCCGGCCGAGAACCGTTTCTTCCGCATCGGCTGGCCGGAGTTCTGCATGCTCTCCCACTGGGGCGCGGGGACGCCGGACGACGTCGCCCGCGCGGTCAACGAGGCCACGCCCCTGGCGCTGACCGGCCAGCAGGTGAAGAACCTCGCCGAGTTCCTCAAGCGCAACAGTCTGATCCAGATCCGCGACGTCGAGGCGATGCGGGTGATGGCGGCGACCGAGATCCAGCAGGCCGGTTCGCTGGCGGGGCGGGTGCTGAAGAACTACCTGTTCTTCCGCATACCGCTGCTGCGCCCCGACCGGTTCCTGGCGCCGCTGGCGCCGCTGGGCCGGCTGCTGTTCACCTCGGGCGTGCTGTGGGCCACGGCGATTGCCGGCCTCGTCGCCCTGCTTCTGGTGTTCCGGCAATGGGACCAGTTCCTGGCCACGTTCCCCTTCCTGTTCAGCTGGCAGGGCGCGGCCTACGTGGCGATCGCGATCGCCTTCTCGAAGATCGTGCACGAATTCGGCCATGCGCTGGCGACCCGGACCTTCGGCTGCCGGGTGCCGACCATGGGCGTCGCCTTCCTGGTGCTCTGGCCGGTGCTCTACACCGACACTTCGGAAGCCTGGAAGCTGACCTCGCGGCGCCAGCGCCTGGTGATCACCGCCGCCGGCATGCTGGCCGAGCTCGCCCTGGCGGTGTTCGCGACCTATCTCTGGCTGATGCTGCCCGAGGGCATGCTCCGTTCGGCCGTGTTCATGCTGGCGACGACGACCTGGATCCTGACGCTCGGGATCAATCTCAATCCGCTGCTGCGTTTCGACGGCTATTTCCTGCTGTCCGACATTCTCGACGTGCCGAACCTGCAGAACCGCGCCTTCGCGCTGGCGCGCTGGCAGATGCGGCGGGTGCTTCTGGGGGTGCGCAAGCCGCCGCCCGAGCCGTTCGGCAACCGCATGCGCCGACGGCTGATCCTGTTCGCCTACGCCACCTGGATCTATCGCTTCTTCCTGTTCCTGGCGATTGCCTGGCTGGTCTATTCGCTGTTCTTCAAGATCCTCGGCATCGCCCTCATGCTGGTGGAAATCTGGTGGTTCATCCTGCGTCCGATCGGCCGTGAACTGTGGCAGTGGGGCCGGGAAAGCCGGCAGATCGGCATCAACGGCAACATCGCGCTGTCCACGGCCCTGCTGGCAGGGCTTGTCGCGCTGCTGTTCGTACCGCTTCCGAACCGGGTGGCGGCACCGGCGCTGTGGAGCGAGGGCGAAAGCGCGCAGCTCTACGTGCCGATCGCCTCGCGTCTGGTCGCGATCGAGGGCGGCCCCGGTCACGAGGTGTCGCCGGGCGATCCCGTCTTCCGGCTGGAATCGCCCGACCTTGCCCATCTCATCCAGATCAACGAGATCGAGATCACGACCCTGAAGTGGGAGGCCGCGTTCAAGGGCGGCAACGAGGAACTGCGCCGCCGTCGGCTGATTGCCTGGCAGGAACTGGAGGCTGCTCGAGAGGCCTATGCCGGGCAGTTGCGCGAGCGGCAGAACCTGATCGTGCGGGCGCCGATCCGGGGCCGTCTGGCCGAGATCGAGCCCGATCTGAAGCCGGGCGACTGGCTGGCCGCGGGTGAGCGGCTCGGTCTTCTCGTCGGTTCCGGCGAGCCCCGGGTGATCGCCTACGTGGCGGAGACCGATCTGGAGACGGTTTACGAGGGCGCCCGGGCCAGTTTCCTCAGCGATCATGCCGACGCCGTCCCGGTTTCCGGGCGCATCGAGCGGATCGAGGCCGCCTTCGCGGTGCAGCGTCCGCCGCGGCGTCTGCTGTCGCTGCACGGCGGGCCGATCGCCACACGACAGGATCCGTCGCTGGCGAGCGAACCGGTAATTCCGGTCTATGCCGTGCATTTCCGCCCCGACCGGGAGGTCGAGGCGATGGGTCAGGAAGTGGCCGGGCGTATTGTCATTCTCGGAACGGACCGCAGCATTGCCGTTGCAATCTGGCACTCCCTGAGCGGACTGTGGCGTCGCGAAAGCGGTTTCTGACCCGGGCCCTGCGGTAACAAAGAATTAACTCAAATTGTAGGTGCTTTCCGGCGACTTTTGGGCTAGTGTTCTGGGACTGACGGGTCGGAATCCGTGACAAATCGGACCGGCATCATGGGAAAGCGCAGGCGGTCTTTCAAAAAGATTCGCAATAAAAACAAAGACTTGGAATTTCCGTCAGTACAGATTGAGGGCGCGGAATCCGGATGGTCCGGGTTCCGTCCTAACGCTCTGCCTGCTGCTTTGGGTTTGACTCAAATTCGATCGAACTTGGCAGGCTTTGTGCTTTGTCGCGGTTAGGTATTGTACGGACTGTGCCGTTTTGTGACGCCAGAAACCGTACGATGCGCGGCGAACGCTAAGGGGACCGAACATGGCCGACGATACACTTACCGGTACGGGTCAGAACGACACGCTCTTCGGTGGAGACGGCGACGACATCCTGAACGGCGAGGGCGGCAACGATCGCCTCTTCGGCGGGGATGGCGCGGATACCCTTTCGGGCGGCAGCGGGAGCGACCGTCTCTTTGGCGGTGATGGCGACGACAGCCTCGATGGCGGCAGCGGCAGCGACAAGCTGGTCGGCGGCGCCGGCGACGACAACATGTCGGGCGGGGCGGGTCGCGACTGGATGTTCGGCGGCGAAGGCAACGACGTCATGGATGGCGGCGATGGCGACGACGTCATGTATGGCGGCGAAGGCCATGACGAGATGTTCGGTGGCGCCGGAAACGACACCATGGTGGGCGGCAGCGGCCACGACCTGATCGAGGGCGGCGACGGCAACGACGTCATCGTCGGCAATGGCGGCAGCGACGAACTGTTCGGCGGCGCGGGCCATGACACCATCCTGGGCGGCGACGACCACGAGGTGATGGAAGGCGGCAGTGGCGACGACAAGCTGCTGGCGGGCGCCGGCGACGACGAGCTGTATGGCGGCGAAGGCAACGACACCCTGAAGGGCGAGGACGGCTGCGACCTGGTCGAGGGCGGCGAAGGCAACGACCTGATGTTCGGCGGCGCCGGCCACTACGACGTTCTGAACGGCGGCGAGGGTGATGACACCATCTCCGGCGACGACGGCACCGACGAGATCCATGCCGGCGGCGGCAACGATATCGCGGTCGGCGGTGACGGCGACGACTTCATCTACGGCGGCTCGGGCGACGACACCATCGTCGGCGACGGCGTGGAGAACGGCCCGGTCCAGCTGGAGGATCTGCAGGCCGCGGACGGTCTCTACGATATCGGCGGCTTCGACACGGTCAGCGTCAGCGTGGACTTCCTGGGCGGCTCGGCCGGCTACAACAATTCCTTCGGCTGGTATCTCGCCGATGCCGCCGGTCAGCCGATCAGCGGCGAAGTGGTCTGGGCCAACGTCAAGACCGGCGGCGCCGGCAGCGGCGACGAGGTCACGTTCAGCTTCGATCCCTCCGGCGTGGCCGGCGCGACGAAGCTCGGCTTCTTCATCATTCCCAACGGCGGCAACACCAACCCGGGCCTGGAAGACGGCGACGCCGTCACCTTCGCCCAGGATGGCAGCGGCCACTGGGCCGCCTGGCACGACGGCACCCAGCTTGTCGGCGCGCACGCCGACGGCCCCGCCCTGTTCTCCGATTCCACGATCAATCCCGACGGCCTCGACCACGAGATCGACAACGGCGAGCCCGGCAATGCGAACTGGGAAGACCTGTTCGGCGGCGGCGACCACGATTTCAACGACGTCAACCTTCAGATCGAGGTCAAGGCCGGCAATTGCGGCGACAACGACGACTATATCGAGGGTGGCGTCGGCGACGACGTGATCGAGGGCAACCAGGGCGACGACACCATCTACGGCGACAATGCCGACGACGAGGGCGCGCCTTCGGAAACCTTCTTCGCAACCGGCAACGCCCAGGCCTGGGTCGATGCCGGCGTGAGCCTGACGGCCTGGAACTTCGACGGTTCCGAAGGCACCGTCACCTATGACGGCAACGGTGTCGGCGTGCTCGGCGGCAGCCCGGTCAGCCACCAGATCAATCATGACGACGACGGCAGCAGCGAATCCCTGGTCGCCGACTTCGGCCAGCCCGTGGATTCCGCCACCATCACCGTCTCCAACCTGATTCCCGGCGAGGGCGGCGGCGAACAGGGCCAGTGGCAGGCGTACGACGCCAACGGCCAGCTCGTGGGCGAAGGCACGTTCGGCAGCGAGATCGTCACTTCCGGTCCCGGCGTGGGCAGCTTCACGATTTCCGGCATCGGCGCGTTCCAGAGCATCACCTTCACCGCCCTGCCCTATGAAGACGGCACCCCGGGCGGCAGCTCCGATTCGTCCGACTATTACGTGCGCTCGATCGAGTACACGACCTCCGGTTGCGGTCCCGAGGGCGGCGACGACCTGATCGACGCCGGCGCGGGCGACGACTATGTCGAGGGCGGCGCGGGCGACGACACGATCGACGGTGGTACCGGCAACGACACCCTGCTCGGCGACGGCGTCGAGGGTGGCGATGGCGGCCTGCAGGCGCTGGATGCGACCGACGGCCTGTACGACATCTCGGGCCTGGATACGGTCACCATCGACCTCGACTATCTGGGCGGCTCGGCCGGCTACAACAACTCCTTCGGCTGGTATCTCGCGGATTCCAACGGCAACCCGATCTCCGGCGAGGTGGTCTGGGCCAACGTCAAGACTTCGGATCCCGCCGAGGGCGACGGGCAGACCATCACCATCGATCCTTCCGCCGTGGCCGGCGCGGTCCAGCTCGGCTTCTTCATCATTCCCAACGGCGCCGACTGCAACCCGCAGCTGTGCGACGGGCAGGAGGTGACCTTCGCCACGGACGGCAACGGCAATTGGGCGGCCTGGATGGGTGGCACCCAGCTTGTCGGTCCCGACCCGAACGGTCCGGCGCTGTTCTCGGACGCCTCGATCAACCCGGACGGGCTGGATCACGAGGTCGACAATGCCGATGCCGGCAACTCGAACTGGGAAGACCTGTTCGGCGGCGGCGACAACGATTTCAACGACGTCAACATGCAGATCGACGTCATGGGCGGCTGCGAGACCTCGTTCGATGATTCCATCATCGGCGGCGCGGGCGACGATTCCATCCTGGGCAACCAGGGTGACGACATTCTCTATGGCGATTTCGATCCGTCGCGTTCCGGTCAGGGATCCGGGCACGGAACGGGAAGCCGGGGTTCGTCGGGCAGCGGCAGTGGCAAGAGCGGTTCCGGCTCGGGCAGCGGCTGGCACGGTTCCGGTTCCGGCAGCGGCAAGAGCGGTTCCGGTTCGGGCAGTGGCTGGCACGGTTCCGGTTCCGGCAGCGGCAAGAGCGGCTCCGGTTCGGGCAGTGGCTGGCACGGTTCCGGTTCCGGCAGCGGCAAGAGCGGCTCCGGTTCGGGCA
>JBGTSP010000045.1:0-21926 GCA_041940205.1 Alphaproteobacteria bacterium | reverse complement strand
GTGGTTCTGCCATGCCCTGCACATGGAAATGCGCGGGCGCATGATGGTCGAGCCGCGGAGCGCCTGATGGCGGGAAGCCGACAGAGGAATCCAGGCCGGCCGCATGCCGCGGTCGGCCTGGTTCTGCTGTCGCTGCTCGCCGCCCCGTTGCCGGGACGGGCGGACGTGCTGCCCGTCCCGGCCGAGGCGGGCGCGCTCGAGCGGGCGCTCGACGCCGCCCGGCCCGGCGACACCCTTTCGCTCGCCCCGGGCGAGCATCGCGGCAACATCGTGATCGACAGGAGCGTGCACCTGACCGGCCGGCCCGGCGCGCGGCTGACCGGCGACGGGACGGGCCGCGTGCTCACGCTCGACGCGCCGGGCGTGCGCGTCGCCGGCCTGACAGTCACGGGCTCGGGCCTGGACCTGTCGCGCGAGGATTCCGGCATCTTCCTGACCGCCCGGGCGCAGGACGCGCGGATCGAGGACAACCGGCTGGAAGACAACCTGATCGGCATCTATCTCAAGGGTTCGGCGCGCGCGGAGATCCGTGGCAACACCATCCTCGGCCGGCGCGACCTACGGGTGAACGAGCGCGGCAACGGCGTGCAGATCTGGAACGCCAGGGGCGCGGTCGTCGCCGACAACGAAATCCGCCACGGGCGCGACGGCATCTTCGTCACCACCAGCGCGCACAACCGCTTCGCGCGCAACCGGTTCGCCGACCTGCGCTTCGCCGTGCACTACATGTACACCAACCGCAGCACGGTCATCGGCAACCGCTCGCGCGGCAACACCATCGGCTACGCGATCATGTACTCGCGCGCCATCCGGGTGCTCGACAATGTCTCCGAGGGCGACCGGGCGCGGGGCCTGCTGCTGAACTACGCCAACCGGGCCGAGATCGCGGGCAACCGGATCAGCGGGCCGTCCGAGAAATGCGTGTTCATCTACAACGCCAACCGCAATGACGTTCACGGCAACCGCTTCGAAGGCTGCGAGATCGGCGTGCACTTCACCGCCGGCTCGGAACGCAACCGGATCTGGGACAACAGCTTCGCGGACAACCGCACCCAGGTGAAATATGTCGGCACCCGGCAGATCGAATGGTCGCACGAGGGGCGCGGCAACTACTGGTCCGACAATCTTGCCTTTGATCTGAACGGCGACGGCATCGCCGACCTGCCCTACCGCCCCAACGGCCTGGTCGACCAGATCGTCTGGCGCCACCCGATGGCCAAGCTGCTGCTCTCCAGCCCGGCGGTGCAGGTGCTGCGCTGGGCGCAGTCGAACTTTCCGGCGCTGCACCCGGGCGGTGTGCAGGACAGCCGGCCGCAGATGGTCCCGCCGGCCGCTCCCGCACAGGCGGGGAGCTGAACATGGCCGCGCTGATCGAGACCCGGGACCTGGGCAAGCGCTACGGCGGACAGGCCGCGCTCGACGGCATCGCGCTCGCACTCGAGCCGGGACAGACCGTGGCGCTGCTCGGGCACAATGGCGCCGGCAAGACCACGCTGATCAAGCTGCTGCTCGGCCTGACCCGGCCCAGCGCCGGAACGGCGCGGGTCTTCGGGAAGGACCCGGCCGGCCGCGACGGACCGGACCTGCGCCGCCGGATCGGATACCTGCCGGAAAACCTCGCCTTCCAGGGCACGCTGAGCGGCCGCGAACTGCTCGGCTTCTACGCCGGCCTGAAGGCCGCGCCCGGCGGGCAGGTGGCGGCGCTGCTGGCGCTGGTCGGCCTCGAGGATGCGGCCGACCGCCGGCTCGCGACCTATTCCAAGGGCATGCGCCAGCGCCTCGGCCTGGCGCAGGCACTGCTGGGCGCGCCCCGCCTGCTGTTTCTCGACGAGCCGACCAACGGTCTCGATCCGCCGCTGCGCCAGCAGTTCTACGACATCGTCTCGGAGCTGACGCGGCACGAGGCCACGGCGGTGATCTCCTCGCACATCCTGACCGAAATCGAGGCCCGGGCGGACCGGATCGCCATCCTGCGGCAGGGCCGGCTCGCCGCCTTCGGCAGCCTGGAATCCCTGCGCCGGCGTTCCAACCTGCCCTACCGCCTGCGCTTCGCGGTGGACCCCGAGGCGGCGGGCGCGGTCACCGAGGAGATGGGCAGCGCCTATCGGGTGGCGCATGTCGAGCACGGCGCGATCGAGTTCACCTGCGCCACGGACGACAAGATGCAGATCGTCCGCAAGGTCGCCAGCCTCAACGGCGCGGTGCAGGACGTCGACATCCTGCCGCCACGGCTGAACGAGATCTATCGCCACTTCATGGCCGGGGAGGCGGCGCCATGAACACCATCCTGCGGCTTGCCCTGAAGGAGTTTCGCGATGGCCTGCGCAACCGCTGGGTGGCCGCGACGATCGGGCTGCTGGCAACGCTGAGCCTGTTGCTGGTCGCCATCGGCCAGGGGCCCGGCGGCGGCGGGGCGGACGCCGACCCGCTGGCCCTGACGGTGGTCAGCCTGTCGAGCCTGTCGGTCTACCTGCTGCCGCTGATCGCGCTGTTGCTGGCGCACGACGCCTTTGCCGGCGAACTGGAGCGCGGCACCCTGCTGCTGCTGCTGAGCTATCCGGTGGCGCGCTGGCAGATCGTGCTCGGCAAGCTGCTGGGACACCTTTGCCTGCTCGGCGTGGCGATCCTGGCCGGTTTCGGGGTGGCCGCGCTGGTGCATGCCGCGGACGGCGGGACCGGCAATGCCGGCTGGCGCGCCTTCGCCCTGCTGTGCACCAGCGCGATCGGACTCGGCGCGGTCTTCCTGGCGGTCGGCTACGCGGTCAGCACCGCGGTCGAGGAGCGGGCCAAGGCGGCGGGATTCGCGATCGCCCTCTGGCTGCTGTTCGTGGTGCTCTACGACCTCGCCCTGCTCGGCCTGCTGCTGGCCGACAGCCGGCAGGCGCTGGGCGAGGATCTGTTCGCCGCCGCCATGCTGGTCAATCCGACGGATGCCTTCCGCATTCTCAACCTGACCGCGATCGGGGACGTGCGCACGGCGGCCGGCCTGGCGGGCCTCGCCGCCGACCGGCTGGCCGCCGCGCCCGCGGCGCTTGCCTCGCTGGCATTCTGGGTCGCGGCGCCATTCGCCCTGTCGCTCTGGCAGTTCAACCGGAGGGAATTATGAAGCACCTGTCCGCGATCCTAGTGGCCCTGCTGCCGATCCTGCCACTCGCGGCCTGCGACGAGGCCGCCGAGATCGCCGTCCTGCCGCCACCGGTCGAACTCACCCGGGAAGCGATCGGCTATTACTGCAGCATGATCGTGGTCGATCATCCGGGTCCCAAGGCGCAGGTGCATCTGGCCGGCCGCGAGGCGCCGCACTTCTTCACCTCGGTCCGCGACCTGGTGGCCTTCAGCATGCTGCCCGACGAGCCGCGCAACATCGCCGCGATGTATGTCACCGACGCCGGTCGTGCCGACTGGGACCGCCCCGAGCCCGGCACCTGGATCGACGCGCGCGAGGCGCTCTACGTGATCGGCAGCGACCGCCGCGGCGGCATGGGCGCACCGGAGACGGTGCCGTTCGCCGACCGGCTGGCGGCCGAGGCGTTCGCCCGGCGGCACGGCGGCCATGTCGTCGCCTTTGCCGAGATCCCGCATGGCTACGTCCTGGGCGACGCCACGCCCTCAGAAGAGCCCGCGCACGTGCATGCCGGACACACCAGCGCCGGCCCGCAAACAGAGCGCACGCAATGATCCACGCTCCCGCCTCGCCCGGGCGCCGGCGGCTGTTGCAGATCGCGGCCGCGACCGTCCTGCTGCCGACCGGCGCGCGCGCGGGCACAACGGATCTGCCGGTCGTACGCTGGCGCGGTCGGGCGCTTGGCGCCGAGGCGCAGATGATCCTGCATGGCCTGCCCGAGTCCGAGGCGCGGCAGGCCATCGCCGCGGTCACCGCCGAACTCGCCCGGCTGGAGCCGATCTTCTCGCTCTATCGCGCCGACAGTGCGCTGGTCCGGCTCAACCGGACCGGCCGCCTGGAAGCCCCGCCGTTCGAGCTGCTGCAGGTGCTGGCCCGCGCCCGGGTCTGGAGCGCAGCCACCGGCGGCGCCTTCGATGTCACCGTGCAGCCGCTCTGGGCGCTCTACCGGGATCATTTCATGCAGGCCGACGCCGATCCCGCGGGCCCGGCCGCCGACGCGGTCGCCGCGGCGCGGGCGCTGATCGACTGGCGCGCCGTTTCCGTCGAACCCGACGCCATCCGCCTCGAGATCCCGGGCATGGCGCTTACCCTGAACGGCATCGCCCAGGGCGCGATCACCGACCGCATCGCCACGCTGCTGCGCCGGCGGGGCCTGAACCATGTCCTGATCGACCTGGGCGAGATCCGCGCGCTGGGGGCGCGACCCGACGGTGCGCCCTTTCGGGTCGGTCTCGATTCCGGCGGCGCCGACGGACCCGGCGCGCGGATCGTCCTGCCGCTGGCGGACGCCGCGATCGCCACATCCGCCAGCACCGGCAGCCGGATCGGCGGCCCCCTCGGGCCGGGGCACGTGCTTTCGCCGACGCGCGACGCGGCGAACGCACCGCTTGCCCGGGCCAGCGTGATCGCGGCGCAGGCGATCGACGCCGACGCCCTGTCGACCGCCCTGCTGGCCATGTCGCGCCCCGCCGTGCCCGCCGCCGCCCCGGGTCTGGGCATCCGCGAGGCGATCCTGTTTCCTGCCGAGGGGCCGCGGACGCACTGGCGCGCCTGAAGGCCGGCCTGCCAGGCCGGTCCGCCTCCCGCCGGGCGGCCGATTTGACCGCCGCCGCACGCCCATGGGAGCCTGCCGCGCATCGGCTGCCGGCACCGCCGGGCGGCCGCGATCACGGGAGGGATCGATCATGCGCTTCGGCGTCTTTTACGAACTGCAACTGCCGCGCCCCTGGAACGAGGGAGACGAACACCGTCTGTTCAAGGAGGCGCTGGAGCAGATCGTCCTCGCCGACAGGCTGGGCTTCGACTACGCCTGGGAGGTCGAACACCATTTCCTGGACGAGTATTCGCATTCCTCGGCGCCGGAAGTGTTCCTGGCGACGGCCGCCGGGCTGACTCGCAACATCCGGCTGGGCCACGGCATCAAGCAGGTGATCCCGAACTACAACCATCCCGCGCGCAGCGCGGAATGCCTGGCGACGCTCGACCTGATGTCGGACGGTCGGGTGGAGTTCGGCATCGGCGAGGGCGCGACCCGGCTGGAGCTGGGCGCCTTCGGCATCCCGGCCAAGGAGAAGCGGGCGATGGCGCTGGAGAGCGCCGAGCAGATCTGCAACATGATGGTGCTGACGCCCTATCCGGGTTTCGAGGGCAAGGGCTTCTCGATGCCCTGCCGCAACGTCCTGCCGAAGCCGCTGCAGAAGCCGCACCCGCCGCTGTGGATGGCCTGCACCAACCGCGACACGATCAAGATCGCGGCGCAGAACGGCATCGGCGCGCTGGCCTTCTCCTTCCTCGACCCCGACGAGGCGCGCACCTGGTCCGAGATCTACTACGACATCATCAAGAGCGAGGACTGCGTGCCGCTGGGCTGGTCGGTGAACGCCAACCTGGCAATGGTCTCGGCCTTCTCGATGCACGAGGACCGGGCCGAGGCGATCCGCCGGGGCCAGGACAATTTCGAGTTCTTCCGCTATTCGCAGCAGAAGCTGGTGGCCGAGGACTTCGTGCCCGGCTGCTCCAACATGTGGGAGGAGTTCCTGGCCGCGCGGGGCGACGCCTCCGACCAGCTGATCCAGGCGGCGATGGCGCGGGCGGAATATGACGGCGCCGGCATCGGCACGCCCGAGGACATGCGCCGGCACCTCGCCAGCATGCAGGAGGCGGGTGTCGACCAGGTGATCCTGCTGCAGCAGGCCGGTCGCAATTCCAACCGCAACATCTGCGAATCCCTGCAGCTCTTTGCCGACACGGTGATGCCGGAATTCTCGAAGGACGTCGAAGCCCGCGAGGCCCGCAAGGCCGAGGAGCTGGCGCCCTTCATCGCGGCCGCGCTGGCCCGCAAGCCGAAGATGCAGCCGCTGGCGCCGGAAGAGGTCCCGGTGGTCAAGGCCTCGGTGAAGCGGGCGAAGTTCGACGCCATCGAGAAGCGCGGGGACGCCGCGGCCGGCGACTGAAGGCCGCGAGCCCGCGCGGGCGGCGGCCGGGCGCGCGCACGGGTATGGCCGCGGGCGCGGGCGCTCTCAGCGGTTGCCGCGCAGCGAGAACGAGACCGGCACGGTGATGTCGAGATAGCCGCCCGCCATGTCGTCGGGAAAGGCCGGCAGCGGCTCGGCCCGGCGCAGCATCTCGCGCGCCTCGGCATCGAGCAGGGCGAACCCGAACCCTTCGCGGACGCTCACCGCCGCCACCCTCCCGTCGCGGAACACCCGGAAGCCCAGATGCACGACGCCCTGCATGCGCTTGCGCCGGGCCTCGCGCGGGTAGGACTTGTTGCGATCCAGCCAGAAGCGCAGCCGGCGCACGTAGTCCGGTTCCAGGCGACCCACCGGTCCCTGCGCCAGCAGCGCCGCCGCGCCGCCGGGTGCGGCCGCGGCCGAAGCCGCCGAGGCAGCGGGCGCGGGGCCGGGCCCCGGCGCGGTGGCGGCGACGCGGGCGCCGGCGGCGGCCGGAGCGCGCACCGCTTCGGTATCCGTGACCGGCTGCGCGCCCGTGCCGGCCCGCGCGGTCACCGGCGAAACCACGGGCGGCGTCGGGACCGGTTCCGGCGTCGTGGGCGACCGGGCGACCGGTGGCTCAGCGGTTCTGCGTTCCGGCCGGGGCGGACGCGCCGCGGGTGGTGGCGGAACGGATCTCGGCGGCTCGACGACAGGAGCCACCGGCTGCGGTGGCGTCGCGGGCGCGGGGCGCGGCGGCGTTTCGGGCGGGCGCGCCTCGGGGGACCGGATCGCGACCTCGAGCGGAAGCGGGGCGTCGGCCGCAGGCTCCGGCGTCGCGGCCGGTTGCGGGCGATCCGGCGCCACGCCGGAGACGTCGAAGATCGCGATGACCGTCTCGGGCACGATATCGGCGTCGGGGACTTCAGCCTGCCGCGTCTGCTCCGGGAACGGCGCCGGGCGTTCGGCGTCGCTTGTCGGCACCTTTATTTCCGGCGACGCCTCCACGCGCGCCGTCTCCCGCGGCCTCAGGGGGGACGCCGGGGGCGGTGGCGGGGGCGCCTCCGCGGCGGCCGGCACCCGGGAATCATTGGCGTCGCCGGCGGGACCACCACCGGCAATGCTCAGGGCATAGGCCGCGCCGCCGGGCGATCCGCCCGCCTCGCGCTCCCGGGAGTCGTGCAACAGCAGGGCGGCGATGCCGGCATGCAGCGCGAACGCCAGCAGACCGGCGACCAGCCAGTGCCGCGGCGCGATCGGCACCATCGCTGCCTCGTCGCCCATCCCGGTCGCCGGACGGTCGCGCCGGCTTCAGCCGGCGCCGTCGCCATCCCTCGCGAGCCCGTCGGCCACGAAGGGCGGCAGACTGTCGGGCAGGCCCTGGTTCCAGTCCGCCCGAAGCTTCTCGCGCCAGGCAAAGCGACCCAGGTGATTGTCGATGATCCCCTGCATGATCTGCAGGCCGAGCGGCTGCTCCGCCCGGCAATAGAAGACCAGCTCCTGCTCGTCCGCCGTCATCAGGCACAGGCCCGTCGGAAAGGCGACGCGGCCGGTTCGCCTGTCGAACTCGACCGTGACCTTGTGGGCGAAATGCTTGCAGAGCTGCTGCAGGTACCGGCTCGCCTTGTCGGTACCGGCGACGCCGTGACAGTCCACCATGTCCTCTCCTCGCGCATGTTCAGTGGGATTTCGGATGGGGGTCGGCGGCGTCCGCGACATCGTCGACGATGACGAAGGGCCGGCCCCGGGAGCAGGTCTCGATCCGGCCGGCGATGCCGAAGACGCGGGCCAGCGTCTCCACCGTCAGCGCCTCGCGCGGCGGACCGCAGGCGACCATGCGACCGCCCGAAAGCAGGGCGATGGCATCGCAGTGGCGCAGCGCCAGGTTGATGTCGTGCACGGCGGCGAGGCAGAGCCCGCCATCCGCGCGCACGGCCCGGCGCACGCTTTCGAGCACGCCGATCTGCCGGCGCAGGTCGAGCGAGCTGGTCGGCTCGTCCAGCAGGAAGAGGCGCGGCGCGCGCACCATGATCTGGGCCAGGCCGACCATCTGGCGCTCGCCGCCGGACAGCCGCTCCAGCGGCCGCAGCGCCAGTTCCCCGAGATCGAGCGCCGCGAAGACACGTTCGCAGGCCGCCTCGATCGCGGGCGCGGGCAGGTCCGGCCGGACCGCCCGGCAGGCGCTGTAGACCGCCTCGTAGACGATCAGCCGGCTGGGCTGGGGCAGGTCCTGGGGCAGGTAGCCGACCTGGCGGGCGCGATCCGCCTGGCTCAGGCGCGCAAGCGCCCCGCCGTCGAGGCGGACCCGGCCCTCGAAGGCCTGCAGGCCGGCGATCGCCCGCAACAGGGTCGACTTGCCGACGCCGTTGGGTCCGAGGATGCCGACCAGCGATCCCGACCCGAGCGGCGGCAGGCTGACGCCGCGCAGCACCGGCCGGCCGCCGTAGGCGACGGCCACCGCCTCGATCTCGAGCAGGCTCATCGCGGCCGCCGCCGCGAGAGCAGCAGGCCGATCAGCAGCGGCACGCCGATCAGCGCCGTGACGATGCCGTCGGGGATGAGGATGCCCGGAATGATCGACTTGCTGGCGATCGAAGCGCCCGAGAGGATCAGCGCGCCGGCAAGCGCGCTGCCCGGCAGGAAGAAGCGGTGATCCTCGCCCAGCGCGAGGCGGGCGATGTGCGGGCCGACCAGGCCGACGAATCCGATCACCCCGGTGAAGGCCACCGCCACGGCGGTCAGCACGCAGGCCCGGATCAGCACCACCAGCCGGAGGCGCTCGACGGCGATGCCGAAACTGCGGGCATACTGCTCGCCGCCACGCAGCGCGGTGAGCTGCCAGACATGGCGCAACGAAAGCGGCAGGCAGATCGCCAGGGTCACCCCCAGCACCGCCACCTTGTCCCAGCGCGCGCGGGCGAGACTGCCCATGGTCCAGAACACGATCTGCTGCAGGCTGTCGCTGTCGGCGACGAACTGCACCAGCGAGATCAGGGCATCCAGCGCGAAGACGAGGGCGATGCCGAACAGCACCACGTTCTCCACCGTCGCGCCGTACCAGCGGGACAGCGCGACGATCAGCAGGGTCGCGAGCAGCGCGCCGACGAAGGCGGCGGCCGGCACCGTCAGCAGGGCGGGCACGCCGATCGCCTGTTCCGGTCCAACGAGGATGGCGACCGAGGCGCCGAGCGTGGCGGCGTACATGACGCCCAGCGTCGAGGGGCTGGCCAGCGGATTGTTCAGCACGGTCTGCATCTCCGCGCCGGCGAGACCGAGGCAGGCGCCGACCAGCACGGCGAGCACCGCGTAGGGCAACCGCACCTCGAACAGGATCAGCCGCTCCGCGGTCGTCAGGATATCGGGATCGAGCAGGCCGGAGACGATCCGGGCGAGCGGCAGGCCGGCGGGGCCGAGCGCCACGTTGAGGAGCATGCTGGCGGCCAGCAGCGCGGCGAAGGCGAGGAGCAGCAGGCCGCGCCAGCGCACGAAGCGCCGGTAGGCCACAGCCAGTCCCCCGGTCGGAGCATCCGCCCCGGCCGGCGGAGCGTCGCCCACGAGCGAACTCATCCTGCGGCGTCGGGCGTCAACGCCACCCAATAGGTGCCGTCGACCGGGAACGGCTGGAAGCGCGCAAAGAAGGCTTCAAGCGTGGCGCGGGGATCGAGATCGCGAAACCGTTCGGGATGAAGCTGTTTCGCCAGCGCCTGGACCGCCACGACATTCAGCGGCGTGTTGTAGAAATGGTGCCAGAGGGCGAAGGCCCGGCCCCTCTTCACGGCATCCAGTTCGCCGAAGCCGGGACGGGTCAACGCCGCCGCCAGGCTGGAACGCGCTTCGTCCTCGCCGGCGCCGGCACCCAGCACGATCCGCCCGGGCGCGGTGCGGCCACCGGCGTTGCCGATCGCGGTGCCGACATAATGGTCGGGCTGACGGGTCAGCAGATATTCCAGGCTGACCATGCCGTGGGTGCCGGGAATCTTCTCGCCGACATGGTTGCGGCCGCCGGCCCAGTCGATGAACCGGCCCATCATCTGCCGGCCCATGGCCTCGCAGCAGTCCTGCCGCAGGCCCACGCGGATTTCCATGAAGACGCTCGGCCGGGCCTCGAGACCGTCGAGCCCGGCCCGCACCCGCTGCAGGTTCTGCGCGTAGAAGGCGAGGAAATCCCGTCCGCGCGCCTCGCGGCCCAGCAGCCGGGCCAGAAGCTCGATGCTGCGCGGCGTGTTCACCAGCGGGTCGATGCGGAAGTCGATGAACAGCACGGGAATGCCGGCGGCCTGCAGCCGCCCGACGATGTCCTCGTCGTGCGGTCCGGGACCGTGCACGCCGCCGAGGGAGAAGATCGCCACGTCCGGCGCGGCGTCGATCGCGGCCTCCAGGCTGAAGGAGGCGGTGCTGCCGCGGCCGAGGACAGGAATGTCGGCAATCGCCGGAAAGGCCTTCAGATATTGCGCGTAGGTCGCGGGATCGTAGCGCGCGAACTCGCCCATCATGCCGGCGACGCGCCGCTCGGGCGCTTCTGGCTCGAGAATGGCGAGGCTGGGCAGGAAGCGGCCCTCGCCCAGGATCATCTTCCCGACCGGCACCCGGACCCGGACCTCGCGGCCGGCAAGATCGGTGAGAGTGACGGTGTCTTCGGCCTGGGCCGGGACGGGGCCGGCGACATGAAGGGCGATTGCCGCGAGAACGGCGGCGAGGACGATGCGGATCATGGGACGTTTCCCTGCTGCGACTCGAGGGACGGGAAAGTCGGCGCGGCGGACCCGGGCCCGCCGCGCCGCCGTTCGCGCGCTCAGAAGCTGACCCGGGCGGACAGCAGCAGGGTGCGCCCGGGTTCGTTGAACGGTATCGCCTGGGCGTTGTCGACGCCGGAGGTCAGGCGGTCGACATAGGTCTTGTCGAACAGGTTCTTCACGTCCGCCCGCAGGGTGAGTGCGTCGAACCGTTTCGGCGTCCACTCGCCGTAGAGATTGACGATGTTGTAGCTCTTGTTCGGCGTGGCCTTCGACAGCGTGTCGTCCTCCAGCGCGCCCTCCAGCGAGGCGCCGAGCCGCAGGTCGGCGGTCTCGACGTCGTGCCAGGCCTCCAGCGTGTAGAGGTCGCCGGTCTGCAGGCCGTGGAAGGAGGCCACGCCGCTGGCCAGCGGCGCGCCGTTGGAGCGGAAGCGGTTGTGCGAGTATGTCGCCCGCACCGCGCCCGCCCCCCAGTCGTAGCGGCCGGTCACGTTGACGCCGTGCGAGCGCAGGTCGCGGGTGGTGTTGCGTTCCGCGGTACCCCGGTCGTGGGTGTCGAGGAGCTTGTTGTAGTAGTAGTTGATGTCGCCCGAGAAGGCGCCCCGCTCGCCCTTGATGCCGGCCTTGTAGTTGGCCGAGCGCGACGAGGTCAGGCCGTCATAGGTCCACTGCCGGGCGAAGTTGTAGATCGCCGATTCCCCCAGCGGGATGCCGCCATAGGTCGAACCGGCGCCGGCATAGGGCGTGATCCCCGGGCGGATGTCGTATTCGAGGTTGACGCTGCCGCTCGGCCCGCTGCCGCTCACATCGGTATCGTCGATGCCCTCGAAGTCCTGGACGTCGAAACGGCCGCCGAGCGAGACCCGGAAGCGCGGCGAGACGTTGAGGCGGGCCTGCACGAAGGCGCCGCCGTTGCGCGAGGTCTCGCGGTTGCGCGTCGGGATCGCGCCGCCGAAGCCGCCCTCGATATGGCCCTTGCCGACATCGCGGTAGAAGTCGACGCCCACGGTGATCGTGGAGGTGTTGAACAGGCCGAGATCGGTGGTGAAGGTGTTGGCGAGCTTGCCGTTGTAGCTGGTGGTCTCGGAACTCAGATCGAAGGTGAAGGGACCGAAGGCCAGCTCGTCGATGAACAGGGCCGAGCGGTTGTAGCTGAACACCACTTCCGGGTTGACCGTCTCGGTCGGGTTCTCGTCCACATAGGAGACGCTGTAGGCCCGGCGCGCGTAGGTCTGGAAGGTCGGCGGCGCGCCGTTGACGAGGGCGCCGAAATTGGCGCGGTTGGGACGCACGCCCTTGTCGGAGAGATAGGAGGTCTGCAGTTCGATCCGGCCGCCGTCCTTGCCGTTCCAGGCCAGCTTGGCGATCGCGTTCTGCAGGTCGGGCGCGGTGCCCGCGATTTCGCGACCGCCGCCGTCATCGTAGTTGCCGCCGTTGTCGTCTGAGCCATAGAGCAGGGCTTCGAAACCGTCCCAGCGGCCGGCCACCGCCAGCACTTCGGACAGGCCGTGCGCGTTGGAATCGTAGGTCAGCCTGCCGTAGCCGCCGAACGGCACGCCGGGACCGACAAGATCGCGCGCGTCCTTGGTTTCGTAAGCGATCGAGCCGCCCAGCGCGCCCGGGCCGACATCGGCCGGCCCGACGCCGGTTTCCACCCGCACCGCCTTCAGCATGCCGGGATCGACGATCGCCGTGCCGAGATGGTGGAAGGCCGAGTTGATCTGGCGGGCGCCGTCGATCTTGACGTTGAGGTTGGTGTCCTCGATGCCGTTGACATAGGACTTGCGCGCCACGTTGGAGCCGCCGCCGACATTGACCGCCGCCTCGCCGGCGAACACGTCCTTGATCGACTGGGCGTTGCGCCGTTCGATCTGTTCCTCGCGGATCTGCACGCCGCCCGGCGCGACTTCCGGCGCCGTCACCGCGATCGGATCGAGAACGACGGCGGAACCGCTGCCGCTCTGCGCCATCGCGCCGCCGGCGACCGGCATGGCCGCGGCCAGCACCGCGCCGCCCAGGCGCATCCCGACACGATGCCTCTTCGCCGGCACAGCGGCGCGTTCACCCGATTTCATGGCCCCAACTCCCCAACAAGGCAGGCGCCGGCCAACCAGGGAACGGCGCTTATTGCGAACGGTTCTTAAGTACAGAGGGCACAGGGGCTTCGGCCATCGCCAAGGCATGTCCGAAATCGCAAATCCGTTTCGAGAAATCGCAGGGCCGCTCGCAACCCGCCGGGTTCGCCGGCAGGATGGCGACGTCGCGGGCCGACAGGCTTCGGCCGGCCGCCATGGAAACCGAACCCTCTTCTGACGATCCCTCACAGGGGCCTGTATTGCGAATGATTATCACTCGCATCTATTCTGGCACCCAGCACCGGCAGCGAGCCCTGCCCCCGATCCGCGGATGCCATGTCCCACACCGTCGCCTCTCCCCTTGCCCCTGCGGGCGCAACCGAATGCCGGGGGCCCGTCTCCCGACGGGCCCTGCAGGAGCAGCGCGGACCGCATGCCGGACCGCGGATCCGGATCGCGGCGCCGCGGCTGGCCGAGGACGACACCGCGATCCTGGGCCGGTTCAGCAATGTCGCGGGCCTGTCCGGCCTGCAGGTACACGCGACCGAGACGATGGAGGCGCACAATCTGGACGTGCACTGGCGGATGCCGGCCTCGCTCAACGTCGCGGTCGTCCTGGAGGGCCTGCTCGACGTGCAGTTCGACAATTGCCCGGTGCAGATCGGCGGCGGCACCGGCCCGGTCGGCCAGGCCTGGTCGCTGACCCGCGACGTCACGGTGCGCCGGCGCAGCCGGCGGGGCATGCGGGTCCGCAAGGTGGTGATCAGCCTGCCGCGGGAACGAATCCCGCTGCTCCTGCCGGCACCGCCGACGACAGGCCCATCGCTGCAGCGCTTCGTCGACCGGCACGGCGGCCTGGAGCGCTGGCGGCCTTCGGCCCACGCCGTGGCGCTGGCCGAACGCATTCTTTCGCCCGGCCCGGTGGCGATGGCGCACCTCGCGATCGAGAGCCGGGCCATCGAGATCTTGCGCGAGGCCCTGTCGCAGATCGCGGCCCCGGCGGCGCGGGAAGAACCCGCCCTGCCGGTGCGCGAGGCCGGCCGCGCCTACCGCATTCGCCAGTACCTGCTGGCCAACCGGCGGACCGCGCTGTCGCTGGACGAGATGTCCCGCAGCCTGGGCATGAGCGTCGGCTCGATGCAGGAGGCCTTCAAGGCCGCCTATCGCAGCACGGTCGGCGAGTTCCATCGCGCGCTGCGCCTGCAGGACGCGCGGCTCGCCCTGGAAGCCGAGACCATCAGCATCGCCGAGGCCGCATTCCGCGCGGGCTACGCCAGCCCGGCGAGCTTCTCGACCGCCTTCAAGCGCCAGTTCGGCCTGTCGCCTTCCGCGGTGCGGCCATGAGCGATGTTCGGCAACCCGCGGGCGATGCGGCGACAGAGCCGGCGCCACAGGAAGACGAGACCTTCTCGCTGAAGGCGGCCCAGGTGGCGGAATTTCTCTGGAGCGCCGCCACCTCTCTCGGCGCCCTGCGGCGACCGGGACACCGCCGCGTGGCCATCGACCGCGACCACCGCCTGTCCTGGCGCCTGTCCTGGCGCCTGTCCTGGCGCCTGTCCTGGCGCCCGGCCGGACGGCCGCTCGCCGCCGTCTCCGAATGAGCGAGACCGCGACAGGCCGGGCGGGCGCGGATGCCGGCCTCGCCCCCGCGAGCGATGTCGCCGGCGGCGAACCCGGACTGCCGGGCGAGACGCTTGCCGGGCTGCAGGGCCTGCTGGAAGCCGGCGGCCCGGTGGTGGCGATCCTGCTCGTCCTGTCGGTGATCGCGACGGCGATCGTGCTGCTCAAGCTGTGGCAATTCCGGCGCGCCCGGCTGGGCGACCGGCGCCGCGCGCGCGACGCCCTGCGCCTGCACCGCGAGGCGCGCACGCAGGACGCCCTCGCCCTGCTGGCGGGCGATCCCAATCCGGTGGCCCGGGCGCTGGCGGGCGCGCTGCGCGGACAGGCGCGCGGCCTCGAGGAAGCCCGGGTGCGCGAGGAGGTGCTGCGGCTGGGCAACGAGGCGCTCGACCAGTTGCGGGCCCTGCACCGGCCGCTCGAGGTGATCGCCGCGCTGGCGCCGCTGCTGGGCCTGTTCGGCACCGTGCTGGGGATGATCGAGGCGTTCCGTCAGCTCTCGGAAGCCGGCCGGCAGGTCGATCCCTCGATCCTCTCGGGCGGCATCTGGGAGGCCCTGCTGACCACCGCGGTCGGCCTCGCGGTCGCCATTCCCTGCGTCGCCCTGCTGAACTGGCTCGACGGCCGGGTCGACCGGGTGGCCGCAGACCTCGAGAGCCTGGTGACCCAGGTCTTCACCGTCGATCTCTCAGAAACCGCGGACGGGCGATGAGCCCCGCCGACGCGCCGGGCTTCGCCTTCGATCGCCGGGCGCGGCGACGCACGCCGATCAGCCTGACGCCGCTGATCGACATCATCTTCATCCTGCTGGTCTTCTTCATGCTGGCGTCCAGCTTTCACGACTGGCGGCGGATTCGGCTCGATCCGCCCGCGCCGGCCGCGACAAGTCCGTCGGGCGCGGGCGAGACGATGCTGGTCGCGATCCGTCCCGACGGGCTGCGGCTCGCCGGCCGGCCGATCGGCCGCGCCGCCCTGCTCGATCGCGTGGCGGTTCGGCTCGCCCGACATCCTGCGCAGGCCGTCGTGATCCGACCCGCGAGGGGCGTGGTGGTGCAGGACGTGGTCGGCCTGCTCGACGCGCTCGCGGCCCGCGGCGTCCGCCGCCTGTCGCTGTCGCCGTTGCCGGACTGAGGGGCGATGCGGTTCTCGCGACCCGGAAAGCGCGGCGGCGAGGTCGGCGTGCTGCCGCTGGTCAACATCGTCTTCCTGCTGCTGATCTTCTTCATGCTGGCCGGCCGGCTGGAGGACGCGGACCCGTTTCCGCTCGAACCGGTCCGCTCGGCCAGCCGGGACGCGCCGGCGCCGCGCGAACATCTGCTGCTGCTCGGCCGGGACGGCGCGCTGGCGCTCGACGGCGTGCGCCTCGACAAGGCCGGCCTGATCGATGCGCTCGGGGGCGATGCCGGCAACGGTCCGCAAACCCCGGCCCGGGCAGCGCGAACGGCAGCGTCGGAAACAGGGACGGCGGAACCGCGCCGGCTCTGGCTGAAGGTCGACGAGGGCGCGGAGGCCCTGGACCTGGTCTCGCTGCTCGACTTGCTGGCGGAACTGCGCGTCAGCCGGATCGAACTGGTGACGACGCCCCTTGTAGGGGATTAACCCGCCGCGTCCGCCGGCCCGGCCGCCCGCGACGGCGGCATGCCCATCACCCGGACGAAGGCGGCGGTGAAGGCGCTGGCGCTGGCATAGCCGTGCCGGTCGGCGACCCGGGCCACCGTCTCGCCGGCCGAGAGCGCTTCCAGCGCCTGGTGGAACCGGACGCGCTGTCGCCAGGCGGTGAAGCCCATGCCCAGATCCTGCCGGAACAACCGGGCCAGGGTGCGCGAGGAGGCACCGACCGCCGCCGACCAGTCCTCCAGCGTGCGCCGGTCGGCGGGGTCGGCCAGCAGGCCGGCGCACAGGCGTTGCAGGCGCGGATCGCGCGGCAGCGGCACGCCGGTCTCGAGTTCGCGCGCGCGGGCGATCTCGCCGTCGATCAGCCGGGCGATCAGGCCGCCGCGGCTGTCGGCCGTGTAATCGACCGGCTCGTCGCAGAGCGCCAGGATCAGTTCCCGCAGCAGCGGCGTCACCGCGACCACCCGCGGCCGGGACGGGGTGGCGGCGCCAATCGCGGACGCCGCCGCGGTATCGATGTAGAGCGTGCGCATCTCCACGGCGCCATGCATGGCGACGGCGTGCGGCAGGCCGGCCGGCAGGTAGACGGCGCTGGCCGGCGGCACGATCCAGGTCTCGCGCTCGGTGCGCAGGCGCATCACCCCCCGCGCGGCGTGCAGAAGCTGATCGCGGGCATGGCTGTGCAGCGGAATCTCGTGACCGTCGGCGAAGTGCTTGGCCATCGCGCCGATCGGTTGCGGCAGGTCCTGGTAGTCGCCGGGATCGGTGCTGCGGCTCGCCCCCCGCCGGTTGTTCGCATGTCGCGCCATCGATCGTCCGGCTCCCGCTCGCTTGTCGGATTCGCGATGATAATTGGCACGACATCGACAATCCGCCAACGCTATTCTGGCGCGAGACGAGATCGGGAGTCGCCGCCATGGATCGGGACCGCACCTTTTTCCTGCTGCTCAACATCGGCCATTTCATGGACCACCTGTTCACCCTGATCTTCGCCACGGTGGCCGCCCTGGCGCTGTACCGGGAATGGGACGTCGGCTACGCCGCGCTGCTGGCCTACGCCACGCCGGGCTTCTTCGCCTTCGGCCTGTTCTCGCTGCCGGCGGGCTGGATCGCCGACAAGTGGAGCCGCGACGGCATGATGGTGGTGTTCTTCGTCGGCATCGGGCTCGCCTCGATCGTCACCGGCTTCAGCCAGACGCCGCTGCAGATCGGCGCGGGCCTGTTCGTGATCGGCATGTTCGCGGCGATCTACCATCCCGTCGGCCTGGCCATCGTCACCGCGCGCTGGCGCAACATGGGCATGCGGATCGCCGCCAACGGGGTGTGGGGCAACCTGGGCGTGGCCTCGGCGGCGCTGGTTACCGGCTTCCTGATCGACCATGGCGGCTGGCGCATGGCCTTCATCCTGCCGGGCGTGGCCTCGATCGGCTTCGGCATCGCCTACGCCCTGCTGCGCCGCGACTTCCTCAACCGCCAGGACGAGGCCTCGAAGAAGGCCGCCGGCGGCAGCGCCGGGGTCAGCACCCCGGAATACCGCGCCCTGCTGATCCGGGTTTCGGCGATCGTCTTCCTGACGACGGCGGTCTCCTCGATCATCTTCCAGTCGACGACCTTCGCCCTGCCGAAGATCTTCGACGAACGCCTTCAGGGCCTGGCCGAGAGCCTGACGACGGCGTTTTCTGCGGTGATGCGCGGCGACGGCACGGCCACCATGGTCGGCGCGCTTGCCTTCCTGACGTTCGCCATCGCCTCGGCCGCGCAGCTCGTCGTCGGCGCCCTGCTGGACCGCTACGGTCCGCGCGCCGTGTTCATGACGGTCGCCGCGATCCAGCTCGTCTTCTTCGCGGCGATGCCGGGCCTGACCGACGGCATCGCGCTGGCGGTCGCGCTGGGCTTCATGCTGGGCGCCTTCGGACAGATCCCGATCAACGACTTCATGATCGGCAAGAGCGCCAGCGGCCCGCATCGCGCCCGCATCTACGGCATCCGCTACGTCGTCAGCTTCACCGTGCTGGCCGCCTCGCTGCCGCTGATCGCCTTCGTCTACCAGAACTGGGGTTTCGACACGCTGTTCTACATCCTCAGCCTGGCCGCCCTGGTGATCCTGGGCGCGGTCACGCTGCTGCCGAGAAAGATGCCGGAACCGCCGGCCGCGGCGGCGGCCGCCGCCGCGGAGTAGACGCACGCCGCCGCGGCCGGATCCCGTCCGGCGGCCCGACCGGTGCCGCAAGCGTTCCGGTCCGGGCGGGACTGCCGGGGAAATCCGGTCCCGCGGTCACATCGACGTGACGGCCTTGTTCCGCCACCGGCCCTTCGATACAGAGCGGCCGGAACGGATTGCAGGGAATTCTGCGCACCCCCAAATGATCCACGTGTTTTCGGACAGGAATGGCGACCGCGAGCTGCGCGATGGCGGCCGGCTCTTCGAGAACGGCGCAACCGGGCTATTCGCTGCGATTGCCGACGCGGGAAAACCCGACTCCGTCTTCGTTGTCTTCAACTTCTGCGACGCCGCGAACAACCGGGCGGTCGCCGAGGTGTTTTTCGATTTTCTGCGGAAGATCGACCGCGAGTCCGGCTTTCCGGTGTCCATCGCGACCCTGTCGTCGCCGCCCGACATGTCTATCGAGACCTTTATTGCCGAGTTTCACGGCTTCCTCTCGGAAACCTTCCGCGACCATTGCTTCGTGCTCGACGAGAGCGACTATGCCGGTTTCCTGACCCGGAAACGCGCCGGATCCGGGGCGACGCACACGGTCTGCTACGGCACCATCGGCCGCTATCTTCTCGAGACCGTCCTTTACAGATCCTGCCTTGTCCACGACATCAAGGTGAACGGCCCCATCAATCTTGAAGAAAGAATTCCCCTGTACAAAACAACGATCAGCTTTCACAAAGATACCGACTACTACTGCATCCTCGACAACAGCGACAATCACGAGAACGAACTCGACCTCGAGGGCATCAGGGTGCTCGACGAGATCCTGATCGGTTCGGGTATCGCGCATTTCTTCGGCGTCACGATTTCCGAAGACCCGGGATATGATGCGATCGTTCGCCTGGGCAGGACGCATGCCGAGATGCGCGATCTCTCGGCCGAACTCCATCGCGTCACCGATCGCGACAGCGCCTGGACGCTGCTGGACGAGGCCATCGCGAAACGACAGGCGCCCGGCACGGCTTCCTGACCGCGCCGTCCGTTTCAGGACAGTGCGCCCCCCTCGCCCGCGAGCTCGAGCACGGCCGTCTTCATGGTGTCCAGCAGGGAGAGCAGGTGGTCGCGATCGGCTGCCCTGTATTTCAGCGCGTGCCCGGCACTCAGCACCAGGTCGGCGACCGCGGCGGCACTCGTGCCGCGATGCCGGAAAGCCGCATCGTGCGCCGTCAGCATTGCTTCCAGCGCCGCGCGGATTTCGTCGGTGGCTGCCGTGGCGGCTTCCCGGGCGGCATCGCTGTAACCGGTCACCAGGTCCTCCGCATCCGGCATCGCCTGCAACTGGTCGAACATCTCGACCACGGCGAAGCGGAAGAAGGCGTCCAGACGATCGCGCAGCGCGCCCTCCTCGCGCCAGGCCTCCTCGAGCCGGGCGAGGATGCTTTCGCCGATCAGGCGCATCGACGCCGCGACGATCTCGTCCTTGTTGGCGAAGGCGGAATACAGGGTCTGCCTCGAGACGCCGGCCTCGCGGGCGATGTCGGCCATCGTGGCGCGGCGCACGCCGTAGCGCGTGATCACGGCGATCGCGACCTCGACGAACCGCCTGTCCCTCTCACGCATGACCGCCATCCATTCCCGACACTTTCACACCTTGACACCTGATGGACAAATGTCAGCCCGTTCGACGCCGTCAGACCCTGGCGACGGGGATACCGGCAGCCGACCGTCGATGGCCACATGTACGAGATCGCGGCCGGTCCGGCGATGCCCCTGTCGCGGACGGCCGGCGGCGCCTGCCCCGAAGAGAACCGACCGGCGCGGATCGGCCAGCCAGTGTCGCCGCGCGTATGACAGCGCCGCGACGGGCGCGCAGAATGCCGCGATTCCCGTTCCTCCCGCGACAGGATTCCCGACCATGCGCGCAGCCGTCTGTCACGGGGCCGGCCAGCCCCTCGTCATCGAGAGCCTCGATCTCGCGGCACCCGGCCCCGGCGAGATCCAGGTCCGGGTCGAGGCCTCGGCGATCTGTCACAGCGACATCGCCTATGCCCGGGGCCTGTGGGGCGACTTTCCGCCCAGCGTGTTCGGCCACGAGGTCGCCGGCACCGTGGAAGCCGTCGGCGACGGGGTGTCCCATCTGCGCGAGGGCGAGCGGGCGGTGGTCACCCTGGTGCGCACCTGCGGGACCTGCGGGCACTGCACCCAGGGCACGGCCGTGATGTGCGAGACCCGGTTCCCGCTGGACGAGACCAGCCCGCTGCGCACCGAAGCCGGCGCGGTGATCGGCCATGGCCTGCGCACCGGCGGCTTCGCCGAGCGGGTGACGGTGCACGCCTCGCAGGCCGTCGCCGTGCCCGCCGACCTGCCAGTCGCGAGCGCCTCGGTGATCGCCTGCGCCGTGGTCACCGGCGCCGGCGCGGTCTGGAACACCGCCCGCCTGCCGGCCGGCAAGCAGGTGGTGGTGATCGGCACCGGCGGGGTCGGCCTGAACAGCCTGCAGGCCGCCGCGCTTGCCGACCCGCACCGGCTGATCGCCGTCGACATCGACGATGAAAAGCTCGCCGTCGCCCGCCGGTTTGGCGCCGGCGACGTCGTCAACGCGACGGGGAGCGATCCGGTCGAGGCGGTGCGCGGCCTCACCGGGGGCCGGGGCGCCGATTTCGTCTTCGTCACCGTCGGCGCGGCGCAGGCGATGAGCCAGGCCTTCGCGATGCTGGCGCGCAGCGGCACCGCGGTGCTTGTCGGCATGCCGGCCGACGGCGTGACCGTGCCGATCGACCCGAACCTGTTCACCGCCTTCGACATCAGGGTGCTGGGCAGCAAGATGGGCTCGGCCCGCATCGATCGCGACATCCCGCGCATCGTCGAGCACTACCGGAACGGCGGACTGAAGCTGGACGAACTGATCTCGGGCCGCTACCCGCTGGAACGGATCAACGAGGCGATCGCCGACGCCGAGCGACCGCAGACGGTACGCAACGTCATCCTGTTCTGAACGGCGGGGTTTCGTTCGGCAGGAAGGAGAACGGCATGAAGCTGCGCGAACTGAAGACCTTCGTGGTCGGCAACCCGCCGCCCGAACAGGGCGGTCGCTACTTCATCTTCCTCACGCTGACGACCGACGACGGCATCACCGGCGTCGGCGAGGTCTATGCCGCGACCTTCGGGCCGCACACGGTGGCGGCGATGATCGCGGACGTGTTCGAGCGCCACCTGCTGGACCGCGATCCGCATCATATCGAGGCGATGTGGCGGCGGGTCTACGGCTCGGGCTACGCGCTGCGCCCGGACATCTCGCTGATGGGGGTGCTGAGCGGCCTGGAAATGGCCTGCTGGGATATCGTCGGCAAGGCCGCCGGCAAGCCGGTCTACGAACTGCTGGGCGGCCGGGTGCACGAACGGCTGCGCACCTATACCTATCTCTATCCCGACGGCGGCTCGGCCCAGCCCGACGAGGCCGGGGACGATAATGTCTACACCAGCCCGGAGCGGGCAGCGGCGCGGGCGGCGGAAGAGGTTGCCGCCGGCTTCACCGCGGTGAAGTTCGACCCGGCCGGCCCCTACACGGTGTTCGACGGAAGGCAACCCGAGCTGGCGGCGATCGAGCGCTCGCGGGCGATGGTGCTGGCCGTCCGCGAAGCGGTGGGCAGCCGGGCCGACATCCTGTTCGGC
>JBGTSP010000044.1:0-22214 GCA_041940205.1 Alphaproteobacteria bacterium | reverse complement strand
AAATAGCTCTGGTCGCGCGCCGGATCGGCGGCCGCGTGCAACTCCGCGCCGCCCGGGCCCGCGACGCGGCGGACATAGTGCCCGGTGACGAGCGCTTCGGCGCCGAGGTCCCGCGCGGTCGCCAGCAGGTCGGTGAACTTCACCGTCTGGTTGCAGCGCACGCAGGGGATCGGCGTCGCGCCCGCCAGATAGGTGTCGACGAAATCGTCGATCACGCTCTCGCGGAAGCGGCTTTCGTAGTCCAGCACGAAATGGGCGATGCCGAGCCGCTCGGCGACGGTGCGGGCATCGCGGATGTCGGCGCCGGCGCAGCAGGCCCCGGCACGGGCCAGCGCCTGGCCGTGATCGTAGAGCTGCAGGGTGACGCCCACGGTCTCGTAGCCCGCGGCCTGGCAGAGCGCGGCGCAGACCGAGGAATCGACGCCGCCGGACATGGCCACGACCACGCGGCCGCCGGGGGCGACCCCGTCGAGGGCGATGCGGAAGGTCTCGGCGTCGAACATGGCGCCCCTATACGCGCGCTGTCGCCCGCCCGCAAATCCCCGGCGCCGCTACCGCCCGTCCTCAACCGCTTGTTAAGCATGCGGGCGCAAGCTGGCCCGGACTGCCCCGCCGGAGGATGCGGGGCACTGCCGGAGCGCGCATGTCCCCCGTCCCGACCGCCCATACCGCGTCTGCCGCCGCGCCCGCCCCGGGCGCGGACCCGGGCGCGGACCCGCTGGAGGCCCTCCGGCTGGAAGCCGATGCGCTGCTGGAGAGCGGCGCGGCGCTGGAGGCGGCGGCCCGCTACCAGGCGATCCTCGATCACGATCCCGCCCGGCTGGCCGCCGTGCTGGGCCTGGGCCGCGCCCTCCTGGCGCTGGGCGAGCGGGCCGAGGCCCGGCCCTTCCTCGAGGCCGTGTGCGAGGTCGTCCCGACGCTGGCGCTGGGCCGGTTCGAGCTGGGCCGGCTGGAAGAAGCCGACGGCAACCTGGCCGCGGCAGAACCGCATTACCGGGCGGCCTGGAGCGAAAGCCGCGATGCCGCGGCCGGCGTCAACCTGGCGAACGCCCTGCTGGCGCTGGAGCGGATGAGCGAGGCCCGCGCCGCCGCCCGCGAGATCGCGCGGATCCATGCCGACAACGTGCTGGTCCAGCACACCGCGGGCACGATCGAGATGCACGGCCGGCACTGGAGCCACGCCATGCCGCATTTCCGCGCCGCGCTGGCGCTCGAGCCGGGATTCGCCGAGGCCCGGCTGTGCCTGGCGCGCTGCCTGGAACGGGCCGGCGAGATCGCGCCGGCGCTGGCCGAGTTCGACCGGCTGGCCGAGGATCCCGAGGCAACGACCGCGGTGCTGATCGAGAGCGCCAGCAAGCACCAGCACCAGGGCGGGCACGAGCGCGCCGTCACCCTGCTGCACCGGGTGATCGCGCGCGAACCCGACGCCGTCGAGGCCCGCATCCATGCCGTCGCCTCGCTGCTCCACCTGGAGCGGGAAGACGAGGCCGTCGCGGCCGCCGAGGCGGCGCTGCGCCTGGCGCCGGAGAATCCCGAGGCCTGGTTCGTGCGGGCCGTCTCGGAGAGCGACAGCGCGGAGACCGCGCGTTTCGCCATGCGCGCCCTCGACCTGGCGCACGAGAATGTCGACCTGCTGCTGCGGCTGGGCGACCTTTTCGAGGCCGAACGCCTGCAGGACGCCGCGGTCGGCCTGTACCGCCGGGTGCTGAAACTCGACCCGGTCAACACGCGGGCGGCCGCCCGGCTGTTCGACCTGGAACTCTCGCTGTGCGACTGGCGCGACTACGACGCCCAGGTCGCGCGCCATGTCTCGACCCTGCGCAAGGCGATCGAGACCGGCCAGCGGGTCGACATCGACGTCTTCAACCTGCAAGCGATGCCGGTGGACTACGGCTTCATCGCCGCCAACGCGCGGCGCGCCGCCGCCTCCATCGCCCGGCGGGTACGGGCCCGCCCGGTCCCCCGGCCCGAGCGGCCGCCGCTCGACGGACGGCCGATCCGGCTGGGCTACGCGCTTGCCTACACCCATTTCCATTCCCTGCCGATGGTGCTGAAGGAGGTGGTCGAACGCCACGACCGGCAGCGCTTCGAGCTGTTCGGCTATTCGATCAACCCCTGCGACGGCACGGACTTCTCGCGCGCCTATCGCGGCGCCTTCGACCGCTTTTGCGACGTGCCGCGCGATCCCGCCGGCGCGGCGGCCGAGCGGATCGCCGCCGACGGCCTCGACCTGCTGATCGACACCACCGGCCTGACCGGCCAGAACTGCTTGGCGATCATGGCGCACCGGCCGGCGCCGGTGCAGATGCACGCCTTCGGCTACTCGATCACCACCGGCGCCGACTATATCGACTACCTGGTGACCGACCGGCACTACGTGCCCGACGACTGGGCCGAGGCGAGCAGCGAGGCGATGCTCTACATGCCGCACACCTTCATGCCGACGGTCAGGCCGATCGAGAGCCGGGAACCGGTATGCCGGGCGGATTTCGACCTGCCCGAGGACGCCGTCGTCTTCGCCAACTTCAACCACCCCTGCAAGTTCGAGCCGGTGATCTTCGCCGCCTGGATGAAGATCCTGCAGGCGGTGCCCGGCAGCGTGCTGTGGTTCGGCGCCTGGCTGCCGGCGGTGCAGAACAACCTGCGCCGCGCCGCGCAGGCGCACGGGATCGATCCCGAACGGCTGATCTTCGCCCGCATCGTCCGGCACGACCGCCACCTCGCCCGCCTCGCGCTCGCCGACCTGGCGCTCGACAACCTGCATCACGGCGGCGGCGTGACCACGGTCGACGCGCTGTGGGTCGGCCTGCCGCTCATCACCCTGCAGGGCGACAAGCCCGGCGGCCGGCTGGGCGAGACCCTGTGCGCCGCCGCCGGCGCGCCCGAGCTGCTGTGCCGGGACCTGGACGATTATGTCGACCGCGCGATCCGGCTGGCGCATGCCCCCGAACAGCGCGCGGCGCTGCGCGCGAGGCTCCTGGCGCAGCGCGACCAGGCCCCGCTGTTCGACCTGGAGCGGTTCGTGCGCGACCTCGAGCGCGGCTATGAAGCCGCCGCGGACCGCCTGGCCCGCGGCCTGCCCCCGGCCTGCATCGATCTCGCGGCGTGAGCGAAGACCGCCCGGCTGGCGGACGTCAGGCGGCGTCGGAAAGCCCGAGCCGCGGCGCCCGGTAGAGCGGAAAGAAGCGCGCCTTCAGCGGTCCCTGCCGGCGCCGCGCCGCGGCCAGCGCGGCGTAGCGTTCGGGCAGGAAGATCCGCCGGCCGGTGGGATAGTCGGCCAGCAGGCCCGAGAAGGACTGCTTGTAGCGCACCAGGCTGTCGCGGCCGCCCCCCAGGTGCAGCCGACGAAAGCCGCGTTCGGCGAACCAGCCGAAGGCCGCGTCGTAGAGGAAATCGTTGGGCCTGAGCGCCTCCATGCCGACCACGTGATGCGGCAGCAGGGCGAAGGCGTCCCGGCCGTCCCGCAGGTAGGCATGCATGGCCGCCAGCCGTCCGTCCGGCAGGCGGGCCTCCAGCAGGATGAGATGCGGCGCGGCGGCCTCCAGGTAGGACGCCGGGAAATAGTAGTAGGGATCGGCCGACAGGCGGTCGAGATTGCCGTGATAGACGGCGGTCATCGCCGCGACATCGCGGGATTCCCGCAGCACCAGGCCGTGCCGGTCGCTGCCGCGGCGGACCTGGCGCCGCCGGGACGGGCGGTAGCCGGCGCGCAGGGCCTCCTGTCCGCAAGTCAGATCGATCACGACATGATCGATCGGCCGGCCGGCCTCGAAGCCCATCGCCGCCATCCGCGCCCGCATGGCCGGATCCAGCGGATTGCCGCGCACGAAGGCGCTGACCACGCCTTCCGCGCGACACCAGGCGGCGAGCGCGTCGCCCAGCGCCGCCGCGGCCCCGGTTCCCTCATCGTCGCCGCCGGCGGCGCGATCGCGGGCCTCCAGCGCGCCGAACTCGAACGGCGTGATCAGGTCGCGGCCGTCGCTGTCGCCGGGGATCGCCCGCAGCACCCAGGCCATCGCCGCCTCGCCGCCGGTCTCGTCGCGCCAGAGCGCGAGGCGGGCCTCGCCGCCGGTCTCCAGCGCCGCCGCGGCGGCGACATAGGCCGGATCGAAGCCGGGCCGGGGAGCGGACCGGGCGTCGTACCAGGCCTGCCAGTCCGGCCCGGGGGCGAGCATGCGAAAGCGCGACACGAGCGTCTCCGTTAAGCGTTCCTTCACCCTCCCACGCCATGGTTAATGGCCGGTGAAGCGGGCGCGGAATTCGCCCGTGGCCGCCGCCGCTCCGCAGCATGGGGACGTCCGACCGACATGACCGCCGCCCAGCCCGCCTCGCTCTTCTGCGACGACCGCTACGACCGCCGGAAGGTGCTCTACCATCCCCGCGCGATCGCGGACCTGCTGGAGACCGGGGATACCTGGCCGGTCACGGTGAACACCGGCTTCACCACCTATTGCAACCACAGCTGCGCCTGGTGCTCGACGGCCTACACCACCCGGGTCGATCCCTCCCTGAAGGAGCGCAACCGGCTGATCATCGATCCTGAACTGTGGATCGCCACCGCCCGCACGCTGGCCGCCAACGGCACCAGCGGCCTGATCATCGCCGGCCAGGGCGAGCCGCTGCTGCATCCGAAGGCGGCGGAGATGCTGGAGGCCGCGGCCGAGGCCGGCCTGCGCACCATGATCTTCTCCAACGGCGAGCGCATGGGCCGGCGCTTCCACGACGCCATGTTCGCCTCGACCATCGCCGTGCGCTTCTCGGTCGACGCCGCCAGCGCGGCCATGCACCGGCGCTGGCATGCCGCCGAAAACGCCAGCGGCCGCGGCAGCGCCAACTGGGAGCGCGTCCTCGGCAACATCGCCCTGCTGTGCGAGGAGAAACGCCGGCGCGGGCTCGAACTGCCGCATATCGGCTGCCAGATGATCGCCAGCAGCCTGACCGAGCCGGACTTCGAGGCGTTCGCCCGCCTGTTCCGCGAGGTCGGGGTCGACTACGTGGTCTACAAGTCGCTGCAGGGCAATCCCGCCAATTTCGACATCAGCCTGTCGGCGCGCGACCTGCACGCCGACGCGGAGGCGCGGGCGGCCCAGGCCCGGGCGATGCTGGAAACGCTGGAGGATATCCGCCGGCGCTACGACAGCGAGCGTTTCCGCGTGCACGTGAAGGTCGACCAGATCGAGCAGGCCTACGTGCATGCCAGCAACTCGGGCAGCCGCTATCCCCGCTGCCGGGCGCATCCCCTGACGCCGATGATCGAGCCCGACGGCAATGTCTATCTGTGCGTCGATCACGGCGGCGATGCGGATTTCGTGATCGGCAACATCTACGACGATCCGATCGAGACGATCTGGGTCTCGGAACGCCGTCGCGCCGTGATCGAGAGCATCGACCTCGACCGCTGCCCCGCCGGCTGCTTCCTCGACCAGACCAACCTGATCCTGCAGCAGCTCGCCGAGCCGGCGCCCGCGCTGCACCATGCCCTGATCTGAGACCGCCATGAGAGACCGCGAGATCATCGCCGACTGGCCGCTCTTCCTGATCGCCTGGTTCCCCCATTCCGGCTGCCGCTGGCTTGCCCGGGGCCTGCTGAAACGCCATCCGGACCTGGCCATGGGCGAGTTCTTCTGCCCCTTCCTGCACCGCAGTACCGACGACGTGCTGAAGACGGATTCCACCACCCAGGTGCACAAGGCCCGTTCGCTGCCCGAACTTGCCGGCGAATTCGCCATGGTGCGCGACGCCGTGGAGGAGGGCCGGCGCGCCGGAATCGCCCGCTATCTCGCGGCCAAGCGCGAGAGCATGCAGGCCGCCTCGCCGCGGGCCGTGCATGGCGGGGTGCTGCCCTGCGGCAGCGACATCGGCTTTCTCGACATGCCCCTGCTCGCCGAACTGATGCCGCGGCTGAAGATCGTGCACCTCGTGCGGACCCCCGAGGGCTGCTTTCCCTCGTTCGCCAGCCGGGCCGAGCTGGACGGCTCGCCCGAGCGCGTCGCCGGCCTGTGGAGCGGCTTCAACGCCTGGATCCGCGCCAGCGCCGCCCCGCTGGGGCCGCAGCGCTACCGCGTGCTGCGCTACGAGGATCTGTGCCGGGAGCCGCGCGGCGCGCTCGCCGGGCTGCTGGACTGGCTGGGCCTGCCGGAAGATCCGGCCTGCGAGGCCGGCATCGACGAGTATCACGGGCGCAACCGCGATCGCGACCTGAGCCCGCTGCTGGCCGACGGCGTGCGCGAGCGGCTCCACGCCGTCGCCGCCGCCGAGGCCGCGCATTACGGCTATGGCGAGAAGGCCGCTGCGGCCGCGGACCGGGCGGCATGAGCGGCGCCGACGCGTCGGTCCTGCCCTTCCCCGCCGGCAGGGAACGCGGCGGGAGCGGCGAGCGTCCCGACATTCCCTATATCGACCTTGCCCGGCAGTACGCCGCCGAACGCGACGACTTGCTGCCGCTGATCGACGAGGTTCTGGCCGGCGGCCGCCTGGTGGGCCCGGCCGTGACCGAAAGCCTGGAAGACGACCTTGCCCGCTGGCTGGGGGTCAACCGGGTGATCACCCTGGGCTCCGGCACCGACGCCCTGCTGCTTGCCCTGGAGGCTCTGGGCATCGGTCCCGGCGACGAGGTGATCACCGCGCCCAATTCCTTCATCGCCAGCGCTGCGGCGATCGCGCGGACCGGCGCGCGCCCGGTCTTCGCGGATGTCGGCGACGACCTCAATCTCGATCCCGGACGCGTCGAGGCCGCGATCACGCCGCGCACGCGGGCGATCATGCCGGTCCACCTGGCCGGCCGGGTCTGCGATATGACCGCCCTGCTCGACATCGCCGCCCGGCACGGGCTGGAGATCGTCGAGGACGCCGCCCAGGCGATGGGCGCGCGCCGCGACGACCGGCTGGCCGGCACCTTCGGCCGGCTGGGCTGTTTCTCCGCGCACCCCCTGAAGATCCTGAACGCCACCGGCGATGCCGGCTGGCTGGCGACCGACGACCGGGTGCTGGCCGAACGCATCGCCATGCTGCGCAACCAGGGCCTGCGCGATCGCGACACCGCCGTGCTCTGGGGCCGGGCGGCGCGCATGGACGGCCTGCAGGCCGCGATCCTGGGCCATCGCCTGCCGCGACTGGAGGCGCATATCGAAACCCGGCGCCGGCACGCCGCGCGCTACGACGCCGCGCTTGCCGACGCGCCCGTGGCGACACCGCCGCTCAAGGCCGGCGAGCACCACATCTACAACAGCTACATCCTGCGCTGCGGCGAGCGCGACGGCCTGAAGGCCTGGCTCGCCGGACAGGGAATCGCCGCCAAGATCCACTACCCGGTGCCGATCCACCTGCAGCCGATCGGCCGCAGCCTCGGCCACGGCGAGGGCGATTTCCCGGTCACCGAGCGGCTGGCCGGCGAGATCCTGTCGCTGCCGATCCACCAGTATCTGGAGAACGCGGAGATCGACAGGGTGGCCGCGGCCGTCAACGCGTACGGGAGCATGAACGCATGACCGACTTCAGCGACGCGCAGCTCGAGCGGATGTACCGGGTGCGCCAGCTCGGCGAGAACTTCCCTACCGACCGCCCGGACGCCCTGCGCGACCTGCTGGCCGAAGCCGCCTACGCCCTGCCGATGGAATCCCTGGCCCCGCATTTCGCCCACATCGTCGGCGAGCTGAAGCTGCATGGCGGCGATCCGGTGCTGGAAAACTTCGCGGTGCGCTATGCCGGCGACACGCACACGGACTTCATCGAGCAAATCAACGCCGCGCCGCGCAGCGTCACCTTCGTGGCCTCGGAATGGAACGGCAAGATCCTGCGGGCCGCGCTCTATCTGAAGAAGAACGGCTGGCACACCTTCTTCATCTCGTTGCGCGATCTCGCTCCCGAAGTGCGCGCGGTGTTCCCGGGGATCTTCGATGCCGTGGTGCAGCTGCCGCGCAACCACGCGATCCTGCAGCAGCTCGTCTCCCGCCTGCGCACCGACGTGCTGCATGTGCATTGCAACATGTTCGAATACGACCTGGGCCGCGCCGTGATCGAGGCCAGGGGCGAGGCGATCTGCGTCTGCGAACTGAGCGACATCACCACCTGCTACGGCACGCCCGAGGTGCTGGCCGAGGTGACCTCCGCCGAGGAGGCCGGGCTGGACTACGCCATGGAGCGCTATATCTGCCACCATGCCGACGGCCTGATCTACCAGTTCGACGATGGCGTGCAGGGCGTGCTGCGCGACCGGCACGGCGCCCTGCCCCCGGCGATGCAGTTCCAGCCCTGGCCCTGTCCGGAATTCTCCGACCATGCCCGCGAGCACCGCCTGAGCCTCAAGGACGGGGTGCTGCGCTGTGTCTTCCCCGGCAACACGCCGTCGATCTCGGAGACCCATCCCGCCACGCTCTATCCCTCGCGCGGGCTCTACCAGAGCGCGCAGATCCTGTGCGCCGGCGGCATGGGTCTGGAGGTGCTGGTCGATCCCTCCAAGCCGATCGACGTGCTCGATCCGCGCATGCAGCCCTGGCACGACATCTCGAAGCGGTACCGGCACTTCCGCCTGCGGCACGGCCTGCCGCCGCACCGGCTCTCCGAACGCCTGCGGCGCTACGATTTCGGCGTGATCCTGTTCCATCTCGATCTCGCCACGCTCCGCGTCCGGCCGGAGAAACTGGCACTGCAGACCGCGAACAAGTTCTTCGCCTTCATCGAGGCGGGCCTGCCGATCCTGGTCAGCGCGGAGATGGAATACATGGCGCGGATCGTCGAGGAGAACGGCATCGGCCTCGCCATCGCCACCGCCGAGCTGGAAAGCACGCCGGAACGCGCCCGGGCGCTCGACTGGGAGAAGACCGCCGACAATGTCCGCGACTATGCCGAGCGCCACAGCATGGAACGGCACATCCACGACCTGATCGGCTTCTACGGCGCACTGGGCGCCGCTCGGGCGGAGGCGCCGCGCGCGATCGCCGGCTGACGGCCCGAGGCTTGCCCGCCGCGGGCGCGGCCCGCAGACTGGCGCGATGGACACCGACCGAGACAGCGATCCCGGCGCGGCGGCCCGCAACCGCATCGCCGCCGCTCTCGATGCCGGCGGCGTCGCCTACGAGATCATGCCCTGCGACCCCGCGCTCGCCGATACCGCCACCTTCTGCGCCCATTACGGCGTATCCCCGGCGCATTCGGCGAACACCATCGTCGTCCGCTCGAAGACCGGCGAGATCCGCTACGCCGCCTGCCTGGTGCTGGCGACCTGCCGGCTGGACGTCAACAAGGTGGTGCGCAAGCGGCTGGAAGCGCGCAAGGCCTCGTTTGCCAGCGCCGAGGAGACCCGTGACCTGACCGGCATGGAAATCGGCGGGGTGACGCCGCTGGGCCTGCCGCCCGACCTGCCGCTGTGGGTCGACCGGCGGATCATGGCACTCGATCACGTGATCCTGGGCGGGGGCGGCCGGGACAGCAAGATCCGCATCGATCCGGCGATCTTCCGCGGCCTGGCCGGCTGCGAGATCGTCGAGGATCTGGCCGTCGAGATCGCCTGAACGGCCGGGCCCGGCCGAGCCGGCGCTTGCCATCGGGCACCGCTTCTGTCTTTAGGGAGAAAGAGATCCGTTCCGCCCGAGAGCCCGCCCCATGCCCTACGACCTTCTCGCCGCCTTCGCCGTCGCCAGCCTCGCCCTGCTGATCATCCCCGGCCCCACCGTGCTGGTGGTGGTGAGCTATGCGCTGGGCCGGGGCCGCGCGAGCGGCTGGATCACGGTACCGGCGGTAACGCTGGGCGACTTCACGGCGATGACGGTCTCGCTCGCCGGCGCCGGGGCGGTGCTGGCGGCCTCGGCGACCCTGTTCACCGTCCTGAAGCTGGCGGGCGCCGCCTATCTCGTCTGGCTGGGCGTGCAGCTCTGGCGGGCAGACCCCGAGGCGGCGCGGCCCGAGGGCGGGCTTGCCGGCAGCCGCGGGCGGATGTTCTGGAACTGCTACGTGGTGACGGCGCTCAACCCGAAGGGCATCGTCTTCTTCGTGGCCTTCGTGCCGCAATTCGTCGATCCGGCGCTGCCGGCGCTGCCGCAGTTCATCGCCCTGGAGGCGATCTTCCTCACCCTGGCCGCCGCCAATGTCGCGCTGTGGGCCGTCCTGGCCGGCCAGTTCCGGCGCCATTTCGCCGAACCGCGGCTGCTGCGCCGGCTCAACCGGGTGGGCGGCAGTTTCCTGATCGGCGCCGGCCTGCTGACCGCCGCGGCGCGGCGGCTCTGAAGGCGGGCCGCCGGCAAGCCGTCAGCGTGAGAGGTAGCGGAACCAGTCCGCGGTCGCCTCGCCGATCGCCTCGGGCGTCCAGACCGGCGCCTCGCGCCAGTAGTCGATGTTCTCCAGCATGATCTGCACGCCGTCCTCGATCGGCGTCGTGGCCCGCCAGCCCATCACCTCGGCGATCCGGCTGACGTCGGCGAGCGTGCAGTCCGGCTCGCCCGGCCGCTTGGGCAGGTTGGTGACCTCCTTCGCGCCCAGCAGCTCGACCAGGCGGTTGACGCTGACGTCGCGGCCGGTGCCGACATTGAAGACCTCGCCGGAGACGTCGAGACCGCCGGCGGTGGCGACGGCATCGGCGATGTCGCCGACATAGGTGAAATCGCGGGTCTGCTCGCCGTCGCCGACCACGGTCAGCGGCTTGCCGGCGAGAAGCTGGGCGAGGAACACGCCGAACACCGCGCCATAGGCGCCGGACGTGCGCGAGCGCGGTCCGTAGACGTTGAAGAAGCGCAGCGAGGCCGCGGACAGCCCATAGACCTGGGCCCAGTGCAGCACCAGGCTTTCGCCCAGATACTTGGTTTCGGCATAGGGATATTCGGGACGGATCTCGGCGCTCTCGGCGGTCGGATAGGCATCGGGAATGCCGTAGCAGGACGACGAGGCGGCATAGACGAGCCGGCGGGCGCCGGCCTCGCGGGTCGCCTGCAGCACGTTGAAGGTGCCGGTCACGTTGGTGTCGTAATAGAGCTCGGGGTTCTGGATCGAGGGCACGATGTCGGCCATCGCCGCCAGGTGGAAGACCCGTTCCGCGCCCGCGAGCGCCGCGCGGGTGCCGGCGCGGTCGCGGATGTCGCCCTCGATCACCTCGAGGCGATCGTCGTCGCGGCGATGGGCCAGGTTGTGCGGGCCGCCGGTGTGGAAATTGTCGAGCACGCGGATCCGCCGTCCCTCGGCGAGCAGCCGGTCCACCAGGTGCGAGCCGATGAAGCCGGCGCCGCCGGTCACCACGTCGAGGCCGTCGGGGGCCAGGTCCAGTTTGTTCGCCATCACGGATTCTCCGTTTCAGCCGCGCGGGCGCGCGGGTCCTAGATGAAATTGAGCAGGGTGTTGCGGTTGAGCCGCGCGAGGACCGCCATCGTCGTCTCCAGCGCGGTCTGGTCGGCGTTCAGCCGGTTGATCGCTTCCGAGAGGTCCACGTCCTCGATGTCGGTGACGAAGATCTCGGCGTAGTTGCGCTGGGTCTTGTGCAGTTCGACCTGGCGGTCGAGCGTGGCCATGTTGACGCCGTTGCGGGCCTCCTCGGTGCGCACCGAGTTCACCGCCGTCAGGGCGTTGGTGAATTCCGAAACCAGGAAGTCGCGCTGGTTCTCGCTCAGCGGATCGGTGAAGGCGCCGGCCGGCGCGAAGGCGCCGGCGCCGCTGGGCAGGGTGCCGGCGTTGAACTGGTGCACCCGGTAGAGCACGTTCATCAGGTCGCCGGCGAGATCGTCGGCGAGCACGCCGTATTCCATGCTGCGGTCGTCGGAGATGTTCTGCGCCTGCTTGGTCTGGCTGTTCTGGAAGGCATCGCCCGGCGCGGCCAGCGCAAGCAGTTCGGCGACCGTGCCCACATTGGTCGGCGCCGTATCCTCGCGGGTACCGCCGAAGATGAAGTCGTCGCCGTCGCGGGTCTGCAGCAGGCTGGAAAGCTGCTCGAGATGGCCGCGCATCTTCTCGAACAGGCCCGAGCCGGAACTCAGGTTGACCGCCTTGATCATGTCCTGGCGGACTTCCTCGGCGATGTCGGCGACCGCGCCGATCGAGGAATTGTACAGTTCGAGCTTGCGATCCAGCTCCATGTTGCTGGCGAGATATCCCTCCAGCTTCGACTGCGCGCTCTTGGCGTCGGTCAGCGCGTTGGCGTCGCGGGCGATGCCGGAATAGGTCTGCGAGACCTTGCCGGAGGACACCTGCAGCTGCGCCGTCGCGAGATCGCGCTGGCGCTGCATCATGTAGTTGACCAGGGTCTGGTTCTGGCCGAAGGACGAGACGCGCGTCACCATGGTTCTGCTCCCGGCCGTCAGGCGGCCACGCCGAGCAGCGTGTCGAACATGTCGTTCGCCGCCGTGATCAGGCGGGCTGCGGCGTTGTAGGCGTTTTCGTAGATCACGAGCTTGGAGAGTTCCTCGTCGAGATTGACCCCCGAGGCGGCCGCCCGGCGGTCCTTCACCGAATCCTTGATCGCGATCGCATCCTGTTCGCGATTGTCGATCTGCGCCGCGTCCAGCGCGGTGCGCGAGAGGATCTGGCCGGCATAGCTGCTGACCGTGGTGGTGCTGGCGGGCAGGTCGCCGTTCGCCCGGAAGGCGCGGGTCGTGTGCACGAGGGCGTTGATCGCGCTGACGCCGCTGTTGTCGCCGACATTCAGCGCCGGAACGCCGGCGGCGGCGCCCAGGTCGAGGGTGGCGGTGGCCAGAAGGTTGGGATCGGCGACGATCGCGGAAGCGACGTCGAGATCGAAGGCGGGATCCATCTCGTGGTTGGAGCCGACCTGGAAGAACTCGGAGAAGCCGATCGTCGTGGTGCCGCGGGCGCTGGTGTCGTTGGTGACGTAGAGCGCGTGCTCGCCGAAGCCGCTGGCCGGCGTGAAGGCCAGGCGGCCGTTCGCATCCAGGGCGAAACTGCCGGTGGCGCCGAAGCCGGTGTTGAGCGCCGTCACCAGGCCGCCGACGCTCGTGCCGGCGGTGGAGAAATCGAGGGTGAAGGACACCGAGCGGGCGCCGTCGGGGCCGATCAGTTCCATGTCCACGGTCCCGGTGGCGCCGAAGCCGTGGGTGTCGCCGCTCGCCAGGCCGGTATCGGCATGCGCGGCGCCGCGCGCCTCGATGAGATTGTTCAGGCCAAAGAAGTGCGAGAAGCCCCGGCCACCGCGCAGCGCGGGCGTGGTCGCGTCCGGCAGGATCGCGACTCCGTCGCTGGCGCCGGTGGCATCGAAGCTCATCACCCCGTTGGTCAGCGACAGGGTGCCGCCGGTCAGGCCGGCATTCACCGCGGCGATGGCGGCGCCGAGGTTGGCATAGCCGCCGGTGGTGAAGTCGATGGTGACGGAGGAGCTGATCTCGTTGTTGGAATCGAGCACGGCGAAGGTGGCGATGCCCGCGAAACCGTGCGGATCGGTCGCCAGCGCGCCGGTGTTCACGCCGGTCAGCGTGTTCGGCGGCGGCACCGCGGAATGCTGGTTGTGCACCGCGTTCATCTGGTCGGCGAAGCCGGCGGCGAGCTGGCCCAGGTTGCGCGCGATGTTCGGCAGCTCGGTATCGCGCATGTCCAGCAGGCCCTTGAGCTCGCCGGAACGCAGGCCGGGCTCGAGCGCCTGGCTGGACGAGGACAGGGCGCCGGTCTTGTCGAGCGCGTGCACCTGGATCTGCGCGAAGCTGGCCGTGGTCTCGGCGACGCCGGCGCCGGAATAGACCAGTTCATGACCGCGGCCGTCGAGCAGCACCTGGCCCGACGTGGTGGTCAGGTAGGCGTAGCCGTTGGACTGGGTGTTGACCCGGATGTCGATCAGGTCGGCGATGGAATCGATTGCCTGGGCGCGTTTCTCCTGCAGGCCGCTGACATCGGCCTGGACGGCCTGGTCGCGCGAGATCTCGGCATTGAGCGCATGGATCCGGGCCAGCGCGTCGTTGATCGTGTTGACATGGTCGACGATGCGCTTGTCGACATTGGCGCGCAGGCTCTGGACCTCGCGGGCCATGCGGTCGACCTCGGCGCCGAACACGCGGATGTCCTCGATCGCCGTCAGCCGGCGGACCGCGTCGGAGGGATCGACGGCCAGTTCGCCGAAGGCGGCATAGATGCCGTCGAGCCGGGAAGTCAGCGAGCCCTCGGAATCGGGCGGCCCGAACATCGCCTGCAGCTTGTCGTGGACTTCCGACTGGGCGGAGAAATAGCCCGCCTGGCCTGCCGTGGAGACGAACTCGGCCTCGAGGAAACGGTCCACGACGCGGCGGACCTCGGCGATGGTGACGCCGGCGCCGCGGCCGGCGACGTTCTGGGTCGCGAACTCCAGCTCGCGCCGGGCATAGCCGTCGTTGTTGACGTTGGTGATGTTGTTGGCGACGACGTCGATCGCCCGCTGCTGGGTGTTGAGACCGCTGATCGCGGTCTGCATGACGGCGCTCAGCGACATGCCAGGGCCTCCCGCAGATCGGAGACCGCCACCGGCGCCCGGTGGCGCCGCCCGTCAAATTCTGCCGGGTCGGCGCTACCGCCCGGCAAGCTCTTCCCGGTGGCCGGCGCCACGGCGCCTTCCGGTGCCGGGGCGCTCGAAAGCCCGGTTTTCTGCGGTATGTTCCGAACTGTCATCATACTCTTCGTTCCCGAACGGCGCATCACGACGCGATGCGTGATGGCTGTATTGCAATGCCGGGACCATTCGGAACACCACCGCAACCTTCGGCCTCAGGCGGCCTCGTTCAGGACTTCTAGATTGCGCACCGACGGCTCGTAGCCGGAATCCGCCGCGCGCTGGAACCACTTCACCGCCTCTTCCGCGTTTTCCGGCGTGCCCACGCCGCTGAGCAGCATGACGCCGAGATTGTGCTGGGCGGCGGGCAGGCCCGCATTCGCGGCCAGGCGATAGAGCTCGCAGGCGCGCTGCGCGTTCTCTTCCAGCCCGATGCCGTTCTCCCACATCACGCCGAGATTGAAGATCGCGATCAGGTGACCGTTGGAGGCCGCATCCGAATACAGGTTGAAGGCCTTCAGGTAGTCCTGGGTAACGCCTTCGCCCTGTTCATACAGGCCCGCGAGATTGCACTGCGCCGCGGCGTGGCTCTTCTCGGCCGCGCGGGCATACCAGTAGGCGCCCTCGGCGCTGTCCTGCGTCACGCCGAGGCCGACGTGATGCAGCACGCCAAGGCTGTATTCCGCCTCGGTATGGCCTTCCTCGGCGGCGATCTCAAGATATTTCGCGGCCTCCACGAAATCCTGCCGGCCGCCGCTGCCATTGGACAGGATCAGGCCGATATGGAACGCGGACTCGATGTCGCCCGCCTCGGCGAGCGGTCGCCAGATCTCAAGCGCGGCGTCGAGATTGCCTTCGTTCAAGGCCCGCACGCCCTCTTCATAGGTCGACATAGCTGCACTTCCTTTCGCTTCCGGGCGCGCACCGCACCCGACGATGGCGGCACCATCCCAGCTTATGGCTAACCGTTGGTTAACGGGCCGATCCGACCGGGCACAGGTTGCAGGGCTGCCCGGTCGAAATTGCCGGGCGGCCGCCTCCGCGAATCGATGCGTTTCGACAAGTCGTTGATTTCATTGATTTTTGAAGCAAACGGAAAGGCCGTTCCGACTGGTCCGATCCTTGCGGACCTCCGGCGAGACCGCCAGACCCCTGGCCACCAGTAACGGACCGGACCCGTGAATTCAGCCTTTCCGACTTCCCTGCCCCCGATCGCCAACGATCCCCTGCAGAGCCGCGATTCCTTCGCACGCCGCGCCGAGCGCCCGGACGCCGAACCCGCCGAGCGTTTCGCCGACCATCTGGATGACCGGCGCCCCGAGAGAAGCGAACCGGCCCGCAATGCCCGCGAAGCCCGCGACGTCCGCGAGAGCGTCGGCCAGGCATCGCGGGAGGAGCCTCGCGCGCTCGAGAACGACGGCGCGGCGCGGCCGGCCGATACGGTCGAGCGTAACGAGGATGCCGCAACGACCGGCGCGCGGGAAACCGTCGAGACGGCGACGCGCGACGGCGAGAGCCGCCAGCCCGCGCAGGGCGCGGAGGCCGCCGAAGACCCGTCGCCCACCGCGACGCCGGACGCAGACGCGGGACCGGACGCCGCCGCCGGGGCCGCCCAGGCCGCCGGAACGGAAACGCAGATTCTCAAGAACCAGGGCGCCGCGGTTCAGGCCGCGTCGGCTGCGGCCGCCGGCGCCGCGGCAGCCACGCCGGCGAAGAATCAGGGCGCCGGCAAGGAGCCCGCCAGGATCGCCGCCGCGACCGGCAAGCCGGGCGCCGGTGAGCCGGCGACGCAGACCGCCACGACCCCCGCCCAGGGCCAGGCGGCCCGCGCGGGCGAGGTCACGTCCGTGGCCATGACCCCGTTCGCGGCCGCCGAGGATGCCGACCTGCTGCCCGACCTGATCACCGTGCCGAACGCCACCGCCGGCAAGGTGGCGGCCCAGATGACCGGCGCCCGCGACGCCGGCGCGCAAGTGGCCACCGCCGGCGCGGCGAAACCCGCCGGCGACGGTGCCGCGACGGCCAGGACCGCAAGCACCGGCGCACCGACCGGTGCCGCCGGAACGGCCGGCGCCGGGAACGATCCCTTCAAGGCCGCCCTGCCGCAGCTCTCGATGACGCTGGAAGCCGGCGGCGCCCAGCCGCAGGCCCAGAAGGCCCTGCTGGCGCAGTCCGTCAGCCTGCCCCAGGCCCAGACCGATCCGGGCCTCCTGTCGGGCGGCAGCGACGGCAGCCTGACCGCGAGTGCCGGCCAGGGCGCCACGGGCAAGGAGGCGCTGGGCAAGCTGACCGCGCCGAACGCCAGCCAGCCCGGACTGCGCATGGCCGCCCAGAACACGCCGCCCACCGCCCAGATCGCGCTGCAGCTCTCGCGGGCCGCCGCCGACGGGCAGAACCGGATGAGCATCCAGTTGCAGCCGGCCGAACTCGGCCGGGTCGATGTCCGCCTTGAAGTCGCTGCCGACGGCAAGGTGATGACGATCGTCGCCGCGGAACGGGCCGAGACCCTGGACCTGCTGCAGCGCGACCAGCGCGGCCTGGAAAAGGCCCTGCAGGATGCCGGCATGGACCCCGACGCCGACGGCTTCACCTTCCTGCTCGACCAGGGCGAACAGGATGAACGCCAGCAGTTCGCGGGTGGCGACGGCGAGACCGGCGGTGACGCCGGCTTCGACGGCGAGGGCGAGGCCGCCACGCCGGCAGCGCCGATCCGCATTGCCGCCGACGGCACCCTCGATATCCGCATCTGAGACCGGAAAGGCCCGCCATCATGGACATCTCAGCCCTGACCGGTGCGAGCGGCGGCGGTTCCGCCGCCAAGTCCTCCGCCTCGCTGGCGGAGACCTTCGACACCTTTCTCAGCCTGCTGACCACGCAGCTGAAGAACCAGGATCCGCTGGAGCCGATGGACTCGGCCGAGTTCACCCAGCAGCTCGTGCAGTTCACCGGTGTCGAGCAGTCGATCGCGACCAACACCAATCTTGAGCAGCTCCTGTCCCTGCAACTGGCGCAGCAGACCGCCTCGGCGGTCGGCTATATCGGCCAGAAGGTGACGGCCAAGAGCGAGGTCGGCGAGCTGAAGGACGGCAAGGCCACCTGGGAATACGACCTCGCCGGCGCCGCCGCCGCGGTGGAGATCCAGGTCGCCGACGCCGACGGCAACGTCGTCTACTCGGCCTCGGGCGAGACCGCCGCAGGCAGCCACAGCTTCACCTGGGACGGCGAGAACCAGTTCGGCGCCCAGGAGCCCGAGGGCCTGTATTCCATCACCGTCAACGCCGTCGACAGCGCCGGCGAAAGCATCTCAACCACCACCTACACGACGGGAACCGTCGACGGCGTCGAGAATACCGAAGCCGGACCGCAACTGACGATCGGCCAGATGAAGGTGCCGGTCCTCAGCGTGGTCACCATCTCTCAAGCCGGCACTGCGTAGAACGCCCGCGCCCGGATCCACAGTAACCCAGTGACAACGAGGTAAGTCATGAGTCTCTACGGTGCCCTTTTCTCCGGCGTGTCCGGCCTGAGCGCGCAGAGCCAGGCCATGGGCATGATCGCGGACAACATCACCAACGTGAACACCGTGGGCTACAAGCGAAGCCAGGCGAACTTCTCGACCCTGGTGACCAATTCGCCGACGGTCACGAAATATTCCCCCGGCGGCGTCACCTCCAGTCCGTCGGCCCTGATCGATCGTCCCGGCCTGCTGCAGGCCTCGGCCTCCGATACCGACATCGGCATTTCCGGCGACGGCTTCTTCGTGGTCAACACGGTGCAGCAGCCGACCGCGACCTCGGGCGCCTACGCCTTCACCCGCGCCGGTTCCTTCACCACCGACGATGACGGCTACCTGCGCAACGCCGCCGGCCTCTACCTGCAGGCCTGGCCGCTGACCAACGGCGCGCTGCCGACCAACACCTCGAACGTCACGGCGCTCGAGACCGTCAACGTCGCCAACCTGACGGGCACCGCCTCCTCGACCACGACGATGGACCTGGCGCTGAACCTGAACGCCGAACAGACGGCGGCGGCCTATGTCGCCGGCGGCATGTCGGCCGGCACGCACACGCCGCATCTCGAACGCTCGATCGAGATCTTCGATTCGAAGGGCGGCACGCGGTCCGTCAATTTCGGCTTCTATCGCGACTCCGCCCTGCCGGCGAACCAGTGGCAGGCCGAGATCTACGTGCGACCGGCCACCGACGTGACCAGCGCCAACGGCCTGGTGAGCAGCGGCGTCGTCGCCTTCAACACCAACGGCACGCTGGACACCACCAACACCACGCTGTCGACCACGCTCAACATCACCACCTGGGCCGCCGCGCTGGGCCTCGCCAACAGCTCGATCGCGCTGAACATCGGCACCGACGGCAACGCCGACGGCTTCACCCAGTTCGCCTCGGCTTCCGAGCTGATCTCCTCCTCGGTGAACGGCGCGGTGTTCGGCGCGCTGAGCGGGGTGAATGTCGATCAGAACGGCGTCGTCACCGCGCTGTTCGACAACGGCTCGCGCGAGGACATCTACCAGATCCCCGTCGCCACCTTCTCCAATCCCAACGGTCTCTCCTCCCAGAGCGGCAATGCCTGGACCGCGACCACGACGTCCGGGGAATACACCCTGAAACAGGCCGACACGTCGGGCGCCGGCAGCATCTCGCCGGCCTCGCTGGAAGCCTCCAACGTCGACCTGGGCGAGGAATTCACCACGATGATCACGACCCAGCGGGCCTATTCCGCGGCCTCGCGGATCATCACCACGAGCGACGACATGCTGGAGGAGCTGATCCGCCTGAAGCGCTGATGCTTCCTATGGTTAGCGGTGTTTAACCACGTCCTTTAGCGGCGGTTTAAGACGGCACCGGCAGACTGCACCGCGTTCGGGCAGAGCAGAGAAACGCAACCATGAACATGTACAAGTCGCCCCGAGTCATCGGGCCCCTGGGAGAACCCCTGACCCTCGAGACCCTGCCGCCACCGGATACCGACCGGTGGGTGATCCGCCGCAAGGCGCAGGTCGTGGCCGCCGTCCGCGGCGGCCTGATCAGCCTGGAGGACGCCTGCCGGCGCTACAGCCTGTCGGTCGAGGAATTCCTCTCCTGGCAGCGGGCGATCGAGAAGCACGGCATGCCGGGCCTGCGCACCACGCGCATCCAGATCTATCGCGACACCGACGACGAACTGGAATCGCCGGCCAGCGCCTGAGTTCCGCGCGGCGCCGCGTCCGCGGCACGCCACGAGAAGGGCCGCGACGCAAGCGTCGCGGCCTTTCTCGTTTTCGGGCGGGCACGGAAATTTCTGCCGACCCGGCATTTTCTGCCCAGCGTTAACTCCGCTTTTACCGCGCTGGCGAAATGATCCCCCTGCCCGCGACGCCCATCGCGTCACGCAGTCGTCAGGAGAACGTTTCGGTGCAGGGTTTGTTGAACACACTTCGCGCGCTGGGCCCCACACGCCTGATCGTGATGGGCTCGATCGCCGCGGCGCTGCTGACAGGCTTCGGCCTGCTCTCCTATCGCCTGACCCAGCCCGAGCTCGCCGTGCTGTACGGCGATCTCGCCATCGAGGAATCCGGCGAGATCGTCAGCCAGCTCGAGGCCCGCAACGTGCCCTACGAGCTGCGCGGCAACGGCAGCCTGATCTACGTGCCGAAGGACCAGGTCGCGCGCATGCGCATGGCGCTGGCCGAACAGGGCCTGCCGAACGGCGGCCGGGTCGGCTGGGAACTGTTCGATTCGACCGACGGCCTGAGCTCGACCAGCTTCCTGCAGAACATCAACCACCTGCGCGCCCTCGAAGGCGAACTCTCGCGCACGATCTCCTCCCTCGCCATGGTCCGCAAGGCGCGGGTGCACCTGGTGCTGCCCAAGCGCGAACTGTTCGCCCGCGAGACCCAGCCGCCTTCGGCCTCGATCGTGCTCGACCTGAACGGCGCCAGCCTGACGCGCGGCCAGGTCCGGGCGATCCAGAACCTTGTCGCCTCCGCCGTGCCGCGGCTGGACACCGGATCGGTCTCGATCATCGACGGCGCCGGCACCCTGCTCACCCGGGCCGACGGCGCCGAGGACGGCCAGAACGGCGTGGTCACCGAACTGCGAATCGCCCACGAACAGCGCCTGAAGAAGGCGATCGAGCGCCTGGTCGAACAGATGGTCGGCCCCGGACGCGTGCGCGCCCAGGTGACCGCGGAGATGAATTTCGACCGGATCACCGAGAATACCGAACAGTACGACCCCGACAGCCAGGTCGCCCGCTCGACCCAGACGGTGGAGGAATCCTCCGCCAATTCCGAAGGCGCGGACCAGAAGACCGTCTCGGTGCTCAACAACCTGCCCGAGGGCGAGGAGGGCGAGGCGCCGGCCGCCGAGCCGAGCGGGCCGAAGATCGCCTCCTCGTCCAATCGCACCGAGGAGACCGTGAACTACGAGATCTCCCGCACCGTGCGCACCAAGGTGCGCGAGACCGGCCAGGTCAACCGCCTGTCGGTCGCGGTGATGATCGACGGCAGCTACCAGTCGGGCGAGAACGGCGCCGCGACCTACGTGCCGCGCAGCGACGAGGAGATGCAGAAGATCACCGCCCTGGTGCGCTCGGCGATCGGCTTCGACGAGGACCGGGGCGACAGCCTGGAGGTCTCGAACCTGCAGTTCGCCCGGCCGCAATTCGTCGAGGACGAGCCGGTCGAGCAGGGCTTCATGGGTCTCGGCAAGGACGACTATTTCCGCATCGGCGAGATCGCCGCCTTCGTCATCGTCGGCCTGCTGACCCTGCTGCTGGTGATCCGTCCGCTGCTGGGCCGCGCGCTGGGACCGGAGCCCGCGTCGGCCGGCGCCGGCGCCACGCCCGCGCTCGCCGGCCCCGAAGGCGCCGTGGCGGCGCTCAGCGGGCCCGAGGAGGCGATCCAGGCCGAGGCGATCGGCAGCCAGGACAGCGAGCAGGCGGCGGCGGCCGAGGACCTGTTCGACCTTGAGATGGTCGAGGGCCAGCTCAAGGGCGGCGCCCTGAGGAAGATCGGCGAGCTCGTGGAGAAGCACCCCGAAGAGGCGGTGTCGATCATGCGCGGCTGGCTGCACGAGAACGCGTGAGGTAACGAGATGCCCCCGGCAAAAGGACTGGCCAGCCGTCTCAGCGGCCCCGACAAGGCGGCGGTGCTGATGCTGGCGCTCGGCGAGGAACATTCCTCGCGGCTCTGGGAACTGATGGACAACGAGGAGATCCGCGAGGTCTCCGTGGCGATGTCCAATCTGGGCAAGATCGATCCGTCGATCACCGAGAACCTGGTGATCGACTTCGTCAACCAGATGTCGACCACCGGCGCGCTGGTCGGCACCACGGATTCGACCGAGCGGCTGCTCAAGAAATTCCTGCCCGACGACCGCCTGTCCTCGATCATGGAGGAAATCCGCGGGCCCGCCGGCCGCACCATGTGGGACAAGCTGGGCAACGTGAACGAGGTCGTTCTCGCCAATTTCCTGAAGAACGAATACCCGCAGACCGTTGCCGTCGTGCTCTCCAAGATCCGGCCCGAACACGCCGCGGCCGTGCTCTCCGAACTGCCGGAGGACTTCGGACTCGAGGTCGTCGACTACGTGGAGCCCAAGCCCGGAATCCCGCCGTCCGCCCGACACGTCCACGAACTCCTCTCCCAGATTCGCGACCAGAAGGTCCGGGTCCTACTGGCCGCCAGCTATTTCGACACGAGGAAGGTCCAGAGCATCGCGGAGCGCACAGGTAGCCGGCCTGTCGTGTTACCTCTGGGTCCCGGTGGCGAGGG
>JBGTSP010000043.1:0-22353 GCA_041940205.1 Alphaproteobacteria bacterium | reverse complement strand
ACCCTCCGCGTAGTGCAGCCAGTAGCGGTAGCGCCGGTATTCCGGCGTCTCCCGCGCCGGCGCCAGGGCCGGCGCGAAGCGCTCGACCAGTTCCTCGACGATCGCCCCGGTCTCGGCCAGCACCGCGCCTTCCAGCTCGACCACGGGAGACTTGCCCAGCGGATGCACCGCCTTCAGTTCCGGCGGCGCCAGCATGGTCTGGGAATCGCGCTCGTAGCGCCGCACCTCGTAGTCGAGCCCGATCTCCTCGAGCAGCCAGAGGACGCGCTGCGAGCGGGACTTGTTCAGGTGATGAACGACGATCACGAGCCGTCCGCCTCCTTGGCCCCGTCGGCAAGCGGCGGCGCCACGGGCCGTCCGGCCGCCAGCATGTCGTTGATCGCGGTCAGCAGCCCGCCGGTGGCGGCGCGGTAGGCGGCCACGTCCTGTTCGCGCCAGTCGTAGAAACCGGTGCCGGTCTTGGTGCCCAGCCGGTTCTCGCGATAGGCGGTCTGCACGATGGTGCTGGGTTCGCTGCCGTGATGCAGCCGCGGCACCAGCTCGGCCTGGGCCAGCGCATGGGTGTCCAGGCCGGACAGGTCCTTCTGCTCGATCAGCCCGGTCACGCTCATGCGCGGTCCCAGCAACTCCTTCGCCGCCTTGTCGACGTCGGCGGCGGTGCAGATGCCACGCTCGATCAGGTGATAGGCCTCGTGCAGGATGGCGTGCTGCAGGCGGTTGATCAGCAGGCCGTCGATCGGCTCGTTCAGCAGCAGGACCTGCTTGCCCGCGCGGCCGAGCCAGTCCGCGGCCCGGGCGATGGTCTCCTCGCTGCTCTGGCGCACCCGCGCGAGTTCCACCACCGGGGCGATGTCCGCGGGCTGGAAATAGTGGATGCCGCAGAAGCGCTCCGGGCGCGTGAGGCCGTCGGCGAGATCCTGCAGCGGCAGCGAGGACGTGTTCGAGCCGATCACCGGGGCGTCGTCCTGCCAGCGCGCCTCGAGGCGGGCATACAGGTCGCGCTTGAGGTCGGCCTTTTCCGGGATGGTCTCGACGATCAGCGACGGCGGCGCGTCGGGCAGATCGCCCAGGGCCTCGACGCCGGCGGGCAGGTCGCCCAGCGCGTCGGGATTGCGGCTCAGCACGGCGGTGCGGGCGCCGCCGGCGGCGAAACTGGCGGCGATGCCCCGGCCCATCACGCCCGAGCCGGCAACAAGAATGTCGTAGGTCATGCGGTCTCCCCTTCCGGCTCCCCCATAGCACGGGACAGCGTTAGCGCGTGCATCGCCGGCATTTTCCGCGTATCCCGTCCGAAGCCGTTCTACGCGAGATGACGCCCGCCGGATGATCGCCAGCCCGAGCTTCGTGACCCGCTTCGCGCCCAGTCCCACGGGCCGGATGCATCTGGGCAACCTGTTCTCGGCGCTTTGCGTCGAGGACGCGGCGAAGCGGGCCGGCGGCCGGGTATGGCTGCGCATCGAGGACATCGATGTTGGCCGCTGCAAGCCGGAATTCGAAACGCTGATCCGCGACGACCTCACCTGGGTCGGCTTCCGCTGGGACGGGCCGGTCCGCCGGCAGAGCGAGCACATGGCCGACTATGCCGGGGCGCTGGCGCGGTTGGAGGCGCTGGAGGTCACCTATCCCTGCTTCTGCACCCGCCGCGACATCGCCGCCGAGATCCTGCGCAGCGCCAGCGCGCCGCACGGTCCCGACGGCGCGCTCTATCCCGGCACCTGCCGGCGTCTCGACCCCGCCGAGCGCGCCGCACGGCTGCGCGACGGCGTGCCCCACGCGATCCGGCTGGACATGGAGAAGGCGGCGGCGATCGCCGGCCCGCTGCACTGGCACGAGGCCGGGCGGCCGCCGATCGCCTGCGAGCCGCTGCTGAACGGCGACGTGGTGGTGGCGCGCAAGGACATCGCCACGAGCTATCACCTTGCGGTCTGCGTGGACGACCATCTGCAGGGCGTCACCGACGTCATTCGCGGCGAGGACCTGTTCCACGTCACGCACGTGCACCGGGTGATCCAGGCGCTGCTCGGCTACGAGCCGCCACGCTACCGCCACCATCGCCTGCTGCGCGACGCCTTCGGCCAGCGCCTCGCCAAGCGGCAGGATCCGACCTCGCTCGAGGAGCTTCGCCGTCAGGGCCACACGCCGGCCGCGCTGCGCCGGGAACTGGGCTTCGCGGACTGAACCCTCAGGACGGGACGGGCGGGGCGGCGGCCTCCGCCGCGCCTCCGCCGCCGGGTCGCGGATCGCCCTCGCGCTCGAACAGGACCGGGGCGGCGCCGGGAACGGCGAGCCGGGACAGCAGGACGCCCAGCGCCTCCAGCCTGGTCTCGATCCGCTCGAGATCCCCCATCAGCTCTCCGATCAGGCCGAGGTGCAGCCCCGGCTCCGGCATCCGCGCCATCTCGCCAACCCAGTCCATTGCCTCTGGGGGACAGATGGGCCCGTTTTCGGCCGGGCGCGATTGACAGCGGTCACACTTTGTTCACGAATCCGGAGAAATTCCGAACGCCCTCCCGCAACGCCACCGACCGGACCCGCCCGAGCGCCATGTCGCCTGCGAACCCCGATCCCCCGTTCCGCGACGAGACCGTCGCCGCGGCCTTCGCCGCCCGGCCCGCGACGCAACGGATGCCGCTGCTGGCCCTGCGGGCGCTGGTCTTCCGGACCGCCCGGGCGACCGAGGGCGTGGGCCCGCTGAGCGAGGTGCTGCGCTGGGGCCAGCCGACCTACCTGACCGAGGCCAGCCGCTCGGGCAGCATGCTGCGGCTCGACGCCGTCAAGGACCGCCCGGACCGGATCGGGCTTTTCGTGCATTGCCAGACCGGCCTGATCGACGAGTTCCGCACGCAATACGGCGACCGCTTCGCCTACGAGGGCCGCAGGGCGCTGTTGCTGCCCGTCGACGAGCCGCTGCCGGAAGAGGCGCTGGGCCATTGCATCGCCCTCGCCCTGACCTATCGCCACCGCCGGCGGTCCCGCCGGCGCGCCGGCTGAGCGCGCGCCCCGATGACCGACGCCCTCGCCCTCTACCGCGATCTCGCCCGCTACAACGAAGGTGCCAACCGGCGGCTCTATGCCGCCTGCGCGGACCTCACCGATGCCGCGCGGCGGGCCGACCGGGGCGCGTTTTTCGGCTCGATCCACGCCACCCTGAACCACATCCTGCTGGGCGACCGCATCTGGATGACGCGGTTCGAGGGCGGCAGCGCGCCATCCACCGGGCTCGATGCGGAACTGTATGCCGCGTTCGCGGCGCTGCGCGCGGCCCGGGAGGCCGAGGATGAGCGCATCGCCCGCTTCGTCGGCACCCTGGAGAGCGGCGATCTCGCGCGACGGGTGGACTATGTCAACAACGAGGGCCGCCGGTTCTCGGACCCGCTGCCGGTACTGCTCGTCCACCTGTTCAACCACCAGACCCATCATCGCGGCCAGGTGCACGCGATGCTCACCCAGGCCGGCGCGGCGGGGCCCGTTCTCGACCTGCACCGCGTGCTGATTCCCGATCCGGGCTAGCGCTTGAGGCCGTTCCGACCGGTCGCGATCGCGATCAGGCCGGCGTGGCGGTGGCGGCCCGGCGACCGGCCGGCGAGAAATCGGCGACGGCCAGCAGGACCCCGGCGACGACATAGAACGCCCCGATCGCGCGGTTGAACAGGCGCAGTCTGGCGGCCTGACGCAGCAGCCGGCCGACCGCCCGGCCCAGCAGGCAATATCCGAGATAAATCGCCGCGGTGACCGCAAGCGCGGTCGTCACCAGGATCGCCAGCGCGCCGGTGCCCGCTTCGGCCGGGGTCACGAACTGGGCGAACACCGCGAAATAGGACAGCACGGCCTTGGGATTGCTCATCGAGATCAGGAAGGCCCGGCGCACGATCCGCCAGGCCGTGCGGTCGCCGGAGCCCGCCGGACGCGGCGGCAGGCCCGCGCGGCGCCAGGTCGTCACGCCCATCCAGACCAGATAGGCCGCCCCGGCGAGCTTCAGGACCGCAAAGGCCTCCGCGCTGGCGAGCAGCAGCGCGGCCAGGCCGAAAATCACCGCCGCCATGTGGCAGAGCGCGGCCAGCAGGATCCCGACGACCGCCCAGAGCGCCCGGACGAAGCCGGCCTCGGCCGAGACCGCGATGCAGTTCAGGGCGTTGGGACCAAGCGGCAGCCCCGCCAGGGTCCAGATTCCGACAAAGACGAGCCACGCCTCGATGCTCATGTCCGCTCCCTCCCGTTGTCCGTTCCGCGATTCCGCCCGGGGGCGTGCGGATCAGGATTGCTGCCGGCGATCGGCGCTCCGCTCCAGGGAACCCGCCCAGTCCCGCGACCAGCGTTCCAGCGGCATCAGCAGCCGCAACAGGTCGCGGCCCGCCGGCGTCAGGCCCCAGGTGGCGCCGTCGCCCCGCGCCACCAGCGCCGCCTCCTCCATTTCGCGCAGCCGGGTCGCCAGCACGCTCGCCGACATGCCGTCGCAGACCGCCTGCAGGGCGCGGAAACCCATCGGCGCATCCCGCAACTCCCACAGGATCCGCAACGCCCAGCGGCGTCCCAGCAGGTCGAGCAGGGCCATGACGGGCCTGCCGCTGCCGGAACCGCGTACGGGACGCCCGGGAAGCGGGGTGGCGGTGGCCGTGCCGTCCTTTTTCTGACCTGGCATGTCGCGAGCCTAGACCGATTCGCGCGCGCGCAGAATCGCGGCGAGCCGAACCGCCCTGCGCCGGCCATGGCGACGCGCCCGCATTTGCTTCTTTATTCGAAGCGCAAAACATGGCATGAAGCCGACGATCGCTTCGAATTTAGAAGCGCTGATCCTGGCTATCCCGCCAATCCGGAGACCGACCATGCCCGAGAACCGCATCCTCCCGCTCGAAGCCCCGTACACCGCCGACGCCGAGAGCATGCTGGCGCGCACCGTGCCGCCCGACTGGCCCGGCGAGAAACCGCTGGCCCTGTTCCGCACGCTGGTGCGCCACGAGGCGCTGGCCGCGGCCTTCTTCGGCTTCGGCAGTTTCTTCGTCTCTCGCCGTCGCGAGCGCGGCAGCCTGCTGGACCTGCGCAGCCGCGAACTCGTGATCGGCCGGGTCACGGCCCGGGCCGGCTGCGCCTACGAATGGGGCGTCCACATCACGCTGTTTGCCGGTCCGGCATCTCTCACGCCCGAGCAGATCGCCGCGCTGGCGGGCCGGAAGGACGATGCCGACTGGTCGGCGCGGGACCGGGCCCTGCTGGCCGCCGTAGACGAGTTGGAGGATCGCGCCCGCCTGGACGAGACGACCTGGCGGGCGCTGGCCACCCACTACGAGGAGAACGCCATTCTCGAGATCCTGCTGCTGGCCGGCTGGTACCGGGCGATCGCCTACCTCGCGAACGGCGCGGGCGTGCCGCTCGAGAGCTGGGCCGCCCCGTTGCCCGCCGGAACATCGCCGGTCGAAGGGCGGCAATCCGGCACTTGAATCGATGCCCGCGCCCCGCGATGGTGCGCGCCATGTCCTGCACCGCTTCCCGCCTCCCCCTGGTCCGGCTGGTCGCCCTGTTGCTCGTCCTGTGGCTGGGACCGGTGACGGGCGTCTTCGCGGTGGCCGTGGACCCGCCGCTGGCGGACCCGGCGCTGGAAGCCCGGGCCCGCGAGCTGCACAAGCAGTTGCGCTGCCTGGTCTGCCAGAACCAGTCGATCGAGGATTCCAACGCCGCGCTCGCCCGCGATCTCCGGGTGCTGGTGCGCGAGCGCGTCGCCGCCGGCGACAGCGATGCGGCGGTGCTGGACTTCGTCGTCGCCCGCTACGGCGACTGGGTGCTGCTGCAGCCGCCCCTGAAGGGCTCCACCGTGCTGTTGTGGGCCGCGCCGGTCGTCCTGCTTCTGGCCGCCGCGCTGGGCGCCTTCTTCTGGCTGCGCGCCGGCGGTCGCGGTGCGCCCGCCACCGCTGCGGACCTGAGCGAGAGCGAACGGCGGCGACTCGACGCCCTGATGAAGGAGAACCCGCCGGAATGAGCTGGATCGTCTTCGGCCTGCTCACGCTGATCGTGCTGGCGGCGCTGCTGTGGCCGCTTCTGAGCGCGCGGGCCGGCCGCGAGGCGCGGATCGAGCACGACCTCGAAGTCTACCGCGACCAGCTCAAGGAGCTTGAGGCGGAGCTGGCGCGGGGCGAGATCGCCGAAACCGACGCCGGCGCCGCCCGCCGCGAAATCGAGCGGCGCATCCTGCGGGCCGCCGAACAGGGCGATGCGCGCCAGCCGCTGGCCGCCGGCGGCAGCCTGGCGCCGGCCCTGCTGCTGATCGTGCTGGTGCCGGCGGCCGCCGTGGCGCTGTACCTGCAGATCGGTCATCCCGATGCCGGCGACCAGCCGATCGCCGCCCGCGCCGATGCCGGCGCCGCCCGGGCCGTGGCCGGGACCGCGCCCGCGCCGGCGGGAGGCGAAGCGCGGTCCGGCGGCGACACGGCCGCCGACGGCAGCAGCATCGACGACCTGGCCGGCCGGCTGGCGGCAAAGCTGAAGGAAAACCCGCAGGACCGGCAGGGCTGGATCCTGCTGGGCCGGACCTACTGGGAACTGCAGCGCCATGCCGATGCCGCCGCGGCCTACGCAAATGCCGTGGCGCTGGATCCCGATGACGCCAATCTGCAGGTGGCCTATGGCGAGGCGCTGATGTTCGCCGCGCGCGGCCAGCTCATTCCCGCCGCGCAGGCCGCTTTCCGCAAGGCCAGCGAGGTCGATCCTTCGGCCGATGCACCGCGTTTCTATCTGGCCGAGGCCGACTTCCGCGCCGGTCGGGTGCAGGAAGCCTACGACCGCTGGCTGGCGCTGGCGGCGGACCTGCCCGCGAACAGCGGCGGCCTGGGCCTGCTGTTGCGCCGGCTGGGCGACGCGGCCACGCAGCTGGGCCGCGACCTGACGGCAGACCTGCCGGAGAACCTGCGGGTCGCGGGCGGCGGCGGCCTGCCCGCCCCGGCGCCGGCAGGCCCGGTGACGGCGCCGGCGGACGGCAGCCCCGCTGGCCGCGCGCCAACCGGTCCGGCGTCGGCCGCGCCGGGCCCGACGCGCGAGCAGATGGCGGCGGCCGGCGCGATGTCGGCCGAGGATCGCGGCGCCTTCATCCGCTCGATGGTCGGCCGGCTTGCCGCCCGGCTGGAGGAAAACCCGGACGATGTCGAGGGCTGGCTGCGGCTGGGCCGCTCCTACGGGGTGCTGGAGGATCGCGACAGGGCGGCGGACGCCTATGCCCGCGCCCAGGCCCTCAGGCCCGAGGATCCCGAGATCCTCTGGCTCGCCGGCCAGTCGGCGGCGGCCGCCGGCCGGCAGATGGTCGCGCTCGGTTTCTGGCAGCGCCTGCGCGACGGTCTCGAGGCCGGCGATCCCGCGCGCGTCCGGGTCGAGGAGGCCATCGGCCGCCTGCAGCAGCAGTAGCGGACCGCGCGGCGTTCCCCGCCCGCGCCCGCCGTGCGAAGGCGGCTGTCGACGTCTGCCCCACGGTCTATAGTGATCGCGATGCAAAGCGAGCCCCTCATCGCGGATGAACCCGCTCCCGAACCTGCCGATCCGCCGGCGATGCCGGACGGCCCGATCGCCCATGCCTGCGTCTGGACCGGGGCCGAACTGGCCGGGCACGAGGACTGGATCGTGCACCTGTCGGCGGACGAGACGGCGGAGATCGCCGACGCGGTCGCGAAGGCGCGGGCGCGGGGCCTCGCGCTCGAGGATTTGACGGCGGACCGCTTCGTCCTGCCGCGGCTGGCGCCGCGCCTCGCCGAACTGCGCCGCACCCTGATCGACGGCCGCGGCTTCGCCCTGCTGCGCGGCCTGGACATCACCGGCTGGGAGAAGCGCGACGCGGCCTGTGCCTTCATGGGGGTGGGCGCGCATCTGGGCAGCCCGCGCTCGCAGAATGCCCGCGGCCACCTGCTGGGGCATGTCTGCGATCTCGGCGACGACGCCCGCAGCAATCCCGACACGCGGGCCTATCGCGGCGCCGGCCGGATGAACTTCCATACCGATTCCGTCGACATTGTCGGCCTGTTCTGCTGGCGCGCCGCCCGGCGCGGGGGCGAAAGCCGCCTCGTTTCCGTGGCCGCGCTCTACAACCGGATTCTCGAACGCCGTCCGGACCTGGCCGCCGAACTGTTCCGGCCGATCTGGCGGGACCGGCGCGGCGAGGTACCGGCCGGCAAGCCGCCCTGGTGGGTGATGCCGGTGCTGCAATGGCGGAACGGCCGGCTGCACTGCCATTTTTCCGGCCTCTACATCCGCTCGGCCCAGCGCTTCGAGGGGGTGCCGCGGCTGAGTCGGGCGCAGGAAGAGATGCTGGACCTGGTCGAGGCCGTCGCCGAGGAGCCGGGCGTGCGCCACGAGATGGTCTTCCGCCAGGGCGACATGCAGTTCCTGTCGAACCATGACGTCCTGCACGGCCGCTGCGACTACGAGGACTGGCCCGAGCCCGAGCGCAAGCGCTACCTGTTCCGGCTATGGCTCTGCCCGCCCGACGGACGCCCCCTGCCCGAGAGTTTCGCCGACCGCTACGGCAGCGTGACGGTGGGCGATCGCGGCGGTATCATCTGCCCCGACACCAGATTGAGCGCCCCCCTTGAACCAGCCTGAACCCGATCGCGAGCCGAGCTTCGAGGCGCTTCGCGACGATGCCCGCACCCTTCTCGACAAGACCCTGCCCTGGGAACTGCGCGAGTTCATCGATCTCGTGCCCGAGGGACCCGCGAGCCGCGACGTCACGCCGGGCCGATTGCCGGTCCTGTCCTGGCTCGACGACCTGAGCGCGGCCGCCAGTTTCCGTTCGCGACCGATCGTCGAGGGCGTGGCGGCGCTGGCCGACCGCATGGCCTGGAACCAGAGCTACGACGAGGAGGAAGTCTCCGGCGATTTCCTCAAGCAGTACGGCTGGTCGGAACTGGTCGGCCCGACCGGACCGATTCCCAGCGAGGGGTTCGCCATGGGGATTCTGATGTTCGGCCCGTCGCTGAACTATCCCAGCCACCGGCACGAGGCCGAGGAAGTCTATCTGCCGCTGGCCGGCACCTCCCTGTGGCAGCGCGCCGACGGCGATTTCGCGCCGCTGCGGCCCGGCGCGGTCATCCACCATCCGCCGCAGACGCCGCATGCCATGCGCACGCTCTCGGGCCCGATGATGGCCCTGTATCTGTGGCGCGGCAGCGAGCTGGGCGGCAAGGCCGCCTTCCGCTGATCGCCGCGCCGGTCGGTTTCCGCAGGAGAGCGCGATGCTGAGCGAGAGCGAACGCGACCGCCATGCCGAACGCATCCGCCGCGATGGCTACAGCGTGCTGGAAGGCGCGATCGCCGAGAGCGACCGCCTGGCGCTGATTGCCGCGCTCGAGCGGATCCGCGCCGATCACGACCTGGGCCCGGCGCGAACCCGCTTCGAGGGCTACCGCACCGTCCGGATCAACAATCTGCTGGCCTATGACGAGACCTTCTGGCAGGTGCCGCTGCATCCCGACGCGCTGGCGATCGCCGAGCGCCTGCTCGATCCCGAACTGCTGCTCACCTCGTTCTGCTCGCTGATCCTGGGGCCCGGCCAGGAGGCCCAGCCGGTGCACGAGGACACCCAGCTCATTCCCCTGCCGCGGCCGCACATGCCGATCACGATCAACGCGATCTGGGCGCTGGGCCCGTTCACGGAGGAGAACGGCGCCACCCGCATCGTGCCCGGCAGCCATCGCTTCGAGGCCGCGCCCGCCTACGGCACGGACTACGACACCGAGGTGGCGACGATGCCGGCCGGCAGCATCATGCTGTTCGACAGCGCCCTGTGGCACGGTGGCGGCGCCAACCGCAGCGCCGAGGAACGGCCCGCCTTCTCCTGCGCCTATTGCTGCGGCTGGATGCGCCAGCAGGAGAACCTGCAGCTCGGCATCCCGCGCGAGACCGCGCGGCGATTTCCCCGACGCCTGCAGGAGCTCTGCGGCTACGGCATCTATCGCGGCCAGTTCGGCCATATCGACAACCGCGACCCGATCGAACTGCTGGGACAGGAACCCGGATCGCGCACGGTCTGGGAAGCCAGCGACATCGCCGCCGCCCGGCGCGCGGCGCGCGAGGCGGAGGACAGCGAGGCCTGAACCGCGCGGTCGCAACCGGCCGCGTCCGGCGAAGGGACTTCGCCCACATGATCCGGAAGGCGGATCGCGGCCGGATCGGTCAGAAGGAACGCGCACACCGCAACAAGGGACGCGTTCCATGACCTACCGTATCACCGGCCTCGACCCCGAGCCTTTCGCCCCCCTCTTCGACCTCGACGACGACGCGCTGGCGGCCCGCCAGATCCGGCGCGTCACCGTCCGCGAGCCCAACAGCACGCCCTGCCGGGTCGGGCTGGAAGACGGCAGGCCCGGCGACGAGATGCTGCTGCTCAACTTCGAGCATCTGCCCGTCGCCTCGCCCTACCGGGCCAGGCACGCGATCTACGTGAACCGTCGGGCGACGCGGGCCTTCGACGCCGTCGACAGCCTGCCGCCGGTGTTCGCCGGCCGGCAGCTCGCGCTGCGCGGCTTCGATGGGAACGGCATGCTGCGCGCGGCCGAACTGGTCGAGGGCACGGATTCGGCGGCTGCGATCGCACGGTTGCTCGCGATTTCCGGCATCGCCTTCCTGCACGCCCACTACGCCGCGCCGGGCTGCTTCGCCGCGCGCATCGACCGGGCCTAGAACAGGTAGCGGAGGCCGAGAAAGATCAGCGCCGAGAGCAGGGCCGAGGCGGGCACCGTGATCAGCCAGGCCGCCGCGATCGTCAGGAAGTGGGAGCGGCGCACCAGCTTGCGGTAGCGCACTTCCTCGACCGGCAGGGGCTTGCGGGGCGCGGCGGCGTGCGGTCCGGCATACAGCAGGCGCCGCCGCGAGTTCCTCGTGTACCACTCGCGGAAGAAGCCCACGCCGAAGACGCCGCCGACGGCGATGTGGGTGGAGGACACCGGCAGGCCCAGCGCGCTGGCCACGATCACGGTGATCGCGGCGGCGAGCGCCACGCAGTAGGCCCGCATCGGATTGAGCCGGGTGATCTGCTCGCCGACCATGCGGATGAGCTTGGGACCGAACAGCAGCAGGCCGAAGGAAATGCCGAAGGCGCCGATGACCATCACCCAGATGGGGATGCTGACCTTCACGGCGACCTCGCCGGCCTCCACCGCGTGCACGATCGCGGCCAGGGGTCCCACCGCGTTGGCCACGTCGTTGGCGCCGTGCGCGAAGCTGAGCAGGGCGGCGGAGAAGATCAGCGGCAGCCGGAACAGCTTGCGCAGGCTCTGGTTCCGGTTTTCCAGCCCGGCGGACTGCCGGCGGATCAGCGGCCGGGTTCCGGCATAGAAGACGGCCGCCATGGCGACACCGAGCATCGCGGCGGTGGCGAGATCGATGTCGACGATCCGCTTCAGGCCCTTGATCGCCAGATAGGTCGTGAAGGCGCCGGCCATCACGGCGATCAGCAGCGGCACCCAGCGGCGGGCGGCGGCGATCTTGTCGGGCCGGTAGATGATGAAATGCTTGATGAAGAACAGGAACCCGGCGGCGATCAGGCCGCCCAGCAGCGGCGAGATCACCCAGCTCGCCGCGATCTTGCCCATTGTCGGCCAGTTCACCGCCGCCATGCCCGCGGCCGCGATGCCTGCGCCCATCACGCCGCCGACCACCGAATGCGTCGTCGACACCGGAGCGCCGATCCAGGTCGCGAGATTGACCCACAGGGCGGAGGAAATCAGCGCCGCCAGCATCGCCCAGATGAAGATGTCGGTGGACGCGACGGCGGCCGGATCGACGATGCCCTTGGAGATCGTCCCGACGACGTCGCCGCCGGCGATCAGGGCGCCCGCGCTTTCGCACACCGCGGCGACGATCAGCGCCATCACCATCGTCATGGCATTGGCCCCGACGGCGGGACCGACATTGTTGGCGACGTCGTTGGCGCCGATGTTGAGCGCCATGTAGCCGCCGAGAACCGCGGCGGCGACGATGAAGACGGAGTCCGAATAGCCGCCGGTCAGCAGGGCCGCGAGCACCGCGACCAGGACCAGGAAGACGAGAGCGATGCTCTGGCCGGCAAAGCCCCGCGAAACGAAGGCGGACGCCGTTTCCAGCTTGCCGATCTTGGCAAGGTCCTTGTCCAGCGTCGGCTTGACGAGTGGCGCGCGGCTATCGTGCATCGCCGTTCCCCCCGATCTGACGTGACGGGCGATGGCGCACCGGAAACCTGTCACAGAACTGTCGTACGACCGTCACGTAACGGACTCTGGCGGCGTTGGAAAGGTCAGGACGGCGGCGGCGGCTCGAAACGGCGGATCAGGCCGGCAAGATCGGCCTCGTCCACGAGACCGGCCGCTTCCTCGCGCGTGAACCAGCGCCGCCGCCGCTGTCGACGTTCGGGAAACTTCGAATCGCGGGAGGTCACCTGCAGGGGATACAGGTCGATGATCGTGCGCCGGACGACATCCCCCTCGAGCCGCTTCACGCCGCAATAGCGACCAAGGGGTTCCGCCGCGATGGTGCCGCGGACGCCCGCCTCTTCCCAGGCTTCGAGGGCCGCGCTTTCGGCCGCCGAGCGGTCGGGCAGAAGGTTCCCCTTGGGCGGAGTCCAGCGTCCCGTCTGGCGGGTCGTCACCAGAAGGATCTCGGGGGAACCGTCCGCCGCATGCCGCCAGCACAGGGCCGCGGCCTGCGGGCGATGGGGTCGGCCGAGACTGCGGACCTGGTCCGCCAGGGCCGCCAGTGTCTTCAACAGCATGCCCGCGACCCTGCCCCGATTCGCCCCTCTTGCCCAGCGTCGGGCCGGCGAGCGCTCTCATGCAAAAAGAAAAAGGGCCCCCGGCCAGGCCGGGAGCCCCAAGTTTACCCAACCGATTGAGGGCATCAGCGGATGGGCAAAAGGGAAAGCTACTCAGTAGAAGGTCTCTTACCGGTGGCGCCGGAAATCGGCCTTCTGCCCCTACAGGAGCAACCCTCGTGCCAGTTCCGCCGGCCTGAGATCGCCCGAAAAAATGGTGTAAAGACAACAGGTTAATAAACAATCTCGGAATTCCGGCGGGCAGCCGAGTCCCGGCGGCGGACGTCCCGCGCCGTACCGGCGGAGTCCATCTGTGCCATCCCGACACAGCTTGCCGGACCTGGCACGGTGCTGGATTTGCCGCCGGCGGCGGTCTACAGAGCGGAACGGGTCGCCGCGGCATCGGGCGCAGGCGACCGCGGGAGGACAGGATGAGCGAACGCCGCACGATACCCACCGCGACCCGCAGCACCCGGCGCAGCGGCGATGGCGCCGACTGGCGGCACGAGGCCGACATCTGCGTGCTCGGCGCCGGCATCTCCGGGATCTCCGCGGCCCTCGAGGCGGCGCGCCGGGGCAACAGCGTGCTGCTGATCGACGGTCAGCCGACGCTTGGCGGCCAGTCGGTGCACGCCATCATCGGCACCTTCTGCGGTCTCTATTCCAACGGGCCAGAGCCCTATCAGGTGACGGGCGGAATCGCCGACGAGATCCTGGCCCACCTGCAGGCCGAAGGGGCCTGCCACTTCATGCGCGGCCGCCGCAACACCTGCATCGTGCAGTATGACGAGGTCGCCCTGCAGCGCTGGATCGAGCGCACGATCGCGGCGGAACCGCGGATCACCCTGCTGCTGGGCGCGGTGCTGCGCGAGGTGCGCCGCGACGGCCGCCGGCTTGCCGGCCTCGAGCTGGCGACCCGCTACGGCGACGTCTCGGTCGGGGCCCGGGGCTTCATCGACGCCAGCGGCGACGCGGCGCTGGCCTGGCAGGCGGGACTGGCCTGCCGGGAGCCCGCCGACGGTCCGCTCTACGGCACCCACATGATGGTGCTCGAGGGGGTCGATCCCAACGCGCCGCTGAGCCGGGAGGCCGTGGAGGCCCGGCTGCAGGAGAAGGCCGGGGAATACGGTCTGACGCGGCGCGACGGCTTCGTCTTTGCGGTGCCCGGCAGCGACCGGGCCCTGGTCAACATGACCCACAGCGAAACGCCGCTCGATCCCTTCGCGATCGCGCGCCAGGGCCTGGAGGGCCGGGCCCAGGCCGACCGGGTGGTGACCTTCCTGCGGGCCGAGTTTCCCGAGGCGCTGGGCGCGGTCTCGGTCCGCGCCTACGGCCAGCTCGGTGTGCGGCAGACCCGCTGGATCGAGGGCACGCAGCATCTCGACATCGAGGACATCCGCGGCGAGCGCCGTTTCGAGGACGCGATCCTGCGCTGTTCCTGGCCGATCGAGCTGCACGACCGGGCGGACGGCGCCTACTGGGAGGTGTTCGGCGACGACCATCTGCACCAGGTGCCGCTGGGTTCGCTGCTGCACCGCGAGGCCGACAACCTCGTCGCCGCCGGCCGGTGCATCGACGCCGATGTCGCCGCGCTTTCCACCGTGCGGGTGATGGGGCCGTGCATCGCCATGGGCGCAGCCGCCGCGCACGCTCTCGACCTGGCCGGCGCCGGTTCGGTGCACCAGATCGACATCGCCGCCCTGCAGGACCGGCTCTCCGACAATCTCGAGCGGCGCCTGCCGATCCCCGACGGCGGCTGAACGGAGCCGGGCGGACCGGTCCGCCGGGGCGCTATTCGAAGGCGGCGACGGCGATCTGCTTCAGGCGGTATTCCCCGCCGTCGTTGATCAGCATGATGCCGTCGAAGGGATCGCGGAAACCGGTGTCTCTCAACGTCATCACCCGGGTGCCGTCGACGGAGACGCTCATCTCTCCGTTGTGATCGCGCAGCCAGACAAAGCGGTGCAGGCGACCGTCGGCCAGGCGGTTGCCGATATCGGCGCTGGCGATGACGTCGGCGGAATTGGCGAAGCGGCGCTGCAGCACCAGGCCGCGCCCCTGCTTGTAGGCGAGGCGGTAGCCGACGGTGCGCGAGCTGCCCTGGTAGACCGCGATCTGCACGGCGCCCGGCGCCAGCACGCCGAGGTCGGCTTCCAGGCGGAAGGCGTTGGGCACGTGATGCGGCAGGTAGATGCTGGCCGGCCCGCTGTCGCCGTCCCGACCGTCGCCGGACGCGCCGCCGCCGAGGACCGTGCCCAGGAGCACCGCGGCGAGATCGCCCTCGCCGCCCGATCCGCCGCCACTCGCCGGCGCGCCGCCGACCCGGGTCGCGAGACCGTTCCGGTCGACCCAGAAGCGGCCCTGTCCCACCTGCCAGGCGGGATTGCGCGTGTAGTCGCCGTCGCTGAAGTCGTCGTGCAGGCGGGCGTCGGCGCCATGGTCCGGCTCGTACCGGTCGCGACGGCGGCGCTGGCCGTCGTCGTAACGCCGCGCCAGCGTGCGCAGATCCTCGAGAAAACGCGGATCGGCGGCGCGGTCGCGCGAGGCCTGGTCCACGAGCTCGCGCAACTCGCGCAGCATTGTGCCCAGGCGCTCGTCGGCCTGCGTCTGCTCCGGTTCGCCGCCGCGCCAGCTCTTGTAGCGGGTCTGCTGGGCCTCGCCGGCGCCGGCCAGCAGCAGCGCCGCCAGCAGCGGAAGGACGGCGGCGATCACGGCCGGACGATGCATGGCTTTCCTCCCCGGCCCCGCGGCCGCCACGGACCGGCTGTCGGGCCGCCCGCATTGTTTCGCGAAAAATCCCAAATGGCGCTATTATTCATTGCCATACCTCAAGTCTAGCAAGGGAGAGATCGGACATGAACGTCAACGCCATCCTGAAGACCAAGGGCAACGACATTCTTTCGGTCAAGCCCGACGACAAAGTGGCGGAAGCCGCACGGCTGCTGGCGATGCACCGGATCGGCGCGCTGCTGGTGATGCGCGACAAGGCCCTGGTCGGGATCCTGTCGGAACGCGACATCGTCCAGGGCCTGGCGGAGAAGGGCAACGACTGTCTCGACATGCCGGTCCGCCTGCTGATGACCGCCGACGTGGTCACCTGCAGTCCCGACGACACGGTCACCCACCTGATGAGCGTGATGACGGAGAACCGCATCCGCCACCTGCCGGTGATGCACAAGGACGCGCTGGTCGGCGTGCTCTCGATCGGCGACGTGGTGAAGTTCCGGGTGAAGGAGGTCGAGACCGAGGCGAAGGCGCTGCGCGACTATATCAGCGCCGCCTGAGGTCGATTCCGTCGATTATCGTTTGACATAATCCCGACCGAGGGCGCAGACTTGGACCTGCGTTTCGGAGGTTCGTTTCCCCGATGCACGGATCTCCGGTTCGCTACTGCAACTGCAGAAGGAGGGCGTCCCATAGACGGTGATCCGCCGCTGCAGCATGCCGGGATCCGGACATGCTGACGGATTCACAATCTGACAAGCTCACCAAAGCGATGCCCGTCTCTTTAGTCGGGCGCCAGGCTCCACGATCCCTGGCCTTGGGAAATCCCGCCGAGATCTGAACGCGCGATCGGCGGGATTTCTGTTTTCCGGAACCCGGCATCCGCCGGCCGTTCCAACCATCCCCCGAAGCCTATTCGTAGGTGCGGGCGTCCTCGATCATCAGGCCGTCGTCCGGCAGGTTGCCGGCCTCGGTGAGCTCGACCTCGCCGCGCAGCTTCATCACGTCGCGGATGGTCTCGGCGACCGCAGCGGCGAAGCCCTCGCCGGCGCCTTCGGCGGCGACCTTCAGGGTCATCACGTCGACATTGTCCTGCGAGGTCACCACGAGACGCGCCTTGCGGATCTCGGGATGCCGCCCGGCGACCTGCATCACCAGGCTGGGATGCACGAACATGCCCTTCACCTTGGTCGACTGATCGGCCCGGCCCATCCAGCCGCGGATGCGCATGTTGGTGCGCCCGCACGGGCTGGCGCCTGGCAGTACCGCCGAGAGATCGCCGGTGGCGAAACGGATCAGCGGATAGACCGGATTGAAGGTGGTGACGACGACCTCGCCGATCTCGCCCTCGGCGACCGGCTCGGTGCCCAGCGGCTCGACGATTTCGACCAGTACGCCCTCGTCGATGATCATCCCCTCGAGGGCCTTCGATTCATAGGCGATCGATCCCAGGTCGGCGGTGCCGTAGCCCTGCTGCACCTCCACGCCCATTTCCTTCAGGCCCGCCCGCAGACTGGGTGGCAGCGCCTCGCCGCCGACCATGCCGCGCTTGATCGAGGAGACGTCCTTGCCGGTCTCCCGCGCCTTCTCCAGCAGGATGCGCAGGAAGGAGGGCGTGCCGGCATAGGCGTCGGGCCGGATGTCCTCGATCGCCTGGAGCTGCTGCTCGGTATTGCCGGTGCCGCCGGGAAACACCGGACAGCCGACCGCGTGCGCGCCCGACTCCACCAGCATCGCGGCCGGGGTCAGATGGTAGGAATAGGTGTTGTGGACGATCATGCCGGGCCGCAGGCCGGCGGCCCAGAGCGCGCGGCCGAAGCGCCAGTAATCCTTGTCGTGCCCGTCGGGCTCGTAGATGCCGCCGGGCGAGGCGAAGATGTGGCGAAGCTGCGAAAGCGGTACCGCGTTCATCCCGCCGAGCGGCCGGTTCGCCTTCTGCAGCGCGGCCATGTCCGACTTGCGGGTGGTCGCAATCTTCGCCAGGTCGGCCCGGCTGCGAATGTCTTCGGGCGCGATGTCCGCCAGCACTTCGCGGTAGCGCGCCGAGGTCTCGCGGGCATGGCCGAGCTGGGTCTGCAGCTGCGCCCACTGCTCGCGCGCACGCTGCTCGGGATCGCGGGTTTCAAGATCGTCGTAGAATTCGTCGTCGCGTGACATGTCGTTCCTTCCCGTCGCCCGGGTGACGGTCCCGGCGCCGCCGGACGTCCCCCCAAGGCGCGAACGGGGCCGCGAGTTCCGACCCGCGGCCCCGATCCCGGCGTATCGGTACGCTTACCCCAGCCAGCGCTTGCGCCGGCGGTAATGCTTCACGTCCTTGAAACTCTTCTGATCGCCCTGCGAGATGCCGAGGTAGAACTCCTTCACGTCCTCGTTCTCGGCCAGCGACTTCGCGTCGCCTTCCATCACCACGCGGCCGTTCTCGAGGATGTAGCCGCTCTTGGCGTAGCGCAGCGCGATCGAGGCGTTCTGCTCGGCGAGCAGGATCGAGACCCCCTGCTCGCGGTTGAGCAGGGCGACGATCTCGAAGATCTCCTCGACAAGCTGCGGGGCCAGACCCATCGAGGGTTCGTCCAGCAGCATGAGCTGCGGGCGGGCCATCAGCGCCCGACCGATCGCGGTCATCTGCTGCTCGCCGCCCGATATGTAACCGGCCAGCGACTTGTGGCGTTCCTTCAGGCGGGGGAAATAGCCGTAGACCATCTCCAGGTCCTGGGCGATCCCGGCCCGGTCGCCGCCCCGGGTATAGGCCCCGGTCAGCAGGTTTTCCTCGACCGTCAGGTGTTCGAAACAGTGGCGGCCTTCCATCACCTGGATGACGCCGCGCTTGACCAGGTCGTTCGGCGTAAGCGCCTGGATTTCCTGGTCCTTGTAGATGATCGACCCCTTGGTCACCTCGCCCCGCTCGGTGCCGAGCAGGTTGGAGATGGCCTTCAGCGTCGTCGTCTTGCCCGCGCCGTTGGCGCCGAGGAGGGCGACGATGCCCCCCTCGGCAACCTCGAGCGACACGCCTCGCAACACGAGGATCACGTGGTCGTAGATCACCTCGATGTTGTTGACGGCCAGCAGGCTCGCCTTGTCGTTCACATCAGGCACTGTTCTTCATCCGTTACACGAAGTTTCCGACAAGACGAGCCGTCAGCACTCAGCTGCAGGCCGCCGGCGTGATGTTGTTTTCCTCGGCGAACTTCTTCGCGTCGGCTTCCATCATCGGACGAACCAGATCCCGCATGACCGGCACCCAGTCGCTGATGACGTTCCACTTCTTGGCGGAGGCGTCCCACTGCTGGAACAGCACGCCCTTGGCGCCTTCGTGGTCGTCACAGGTGACCTTCATTTCCGGGAAGCCCTTGAGACCGATCCGGTCCCAGTCGGCCGCGGTCATGTGCATGTTCTCGAAGGCCTGGCGCATCTGCTCGCCCGAGGGGACCTTCACGCCATGCTTCTCCTGGGCGCGGCGGATCGCCTCGACCACCATGACATGGTTGAACAGGCCGCGCAGGTAGAGCACCTCACCGATCCGGTCGACTTCGCCCGAACCCAGACCCTTGGCATAGACATGCTTGCGCAGGTCGTCATGCAGCTTGGTGTCGCCGCCCGGCGAATGGAACGTCGCGGCGATGTAGCCGTTGGCACCCTCGGCCGAGGGAGCGACGTCGTTCTCGGAGCCGGACCACCAGTTGCCGATGAAGCGATCCATCGGGAAGCCCTGGGCCGAAGCCTCCTTCAGCGCCACCTGGTTCATCACGCCCCAGCCGGACATGAAGATCCAGTCGGGATTCTGACGGCGGATCTGCAGCCAGGTCGCCTTCTGCTCCTGACCGGGATGGTCGACGGCCAGCAGCAGCAGGTCGAAGCCGAGCTGCTTGGACAGCGCCTCGAGGGTCGGGTTGGCTTCCTTGCCGTAGGCGGAGTTGTGGTAGATGTGGGCGATCTTCTTGCCCTTCAGCTTGTCGAGGCCGCCTTCCTTGCCGCCGATGAAGTTCACCACGGCGGTGGCCTGCGACCAGTAGGTCGCCGGGAAGTTGAAGACCCACGGGAACACCGAACCGACCGCGGCCGAGGTGCGGCCGTAGCCCATCGTCAGCAGCGGAATGCCGTCCGCGGCGGTCTTCGGGATGAGCTGGTAGGTGATGCCCGTCGAGTTCGGGATGATGACGACCGGATTCTTGGACTTCATCTTCTCGTAGCACTCGACGCCGACCTTGGTGTTGTAGCCGGTCTCGCACTCTTCGTAGACGAGCTTGACGCCGTTGACGCCGCCGTCACGCTCGTTGATCAGGGTGATGTAGTCCTTGAAGCCGTTGGCGAACGGAATGCCGTTCGGCGCATACGGGCCGGTACGATAGACCAGTCCGGGGACGAAGATCTCGTCCGCCGCGACGGCGACATCCACCGCCACCGTGCTGGCAAGGCAGACAGCGGCCGCCATGCCAAGTCCAAGACGCTTGATACTCATCGGGGATCCTCCCTAAGTTGCTGCGCAAACAGCGGTTTTTGGTTGGTTACTCTGGCCGGATGGTAACGCGCTTTGCGCTTGTCACTCAACCGGCAGCAACCGCTCCCCGCTAGTAGGGGAACGGCCACATCCGCAGCTTCTCCTTGACGATCTGCCACAGCCGGGCGAGGCCCAGCGGCTCCACGATCAGGAAGAAGATGATCAGGCTGCCGAAGAACATGAACTCGAAATGCTTCGCCGTCACCGCCTGCAGGCCGAACCCGCCGACCATGATGTTGGTCAGCACGATCGGGGTCAGCACGATGAAGGCGGCGCCGAGGAACGAGCCCATCATCGATCCCAGGCCGCCGATGATGATCATGAACAGGACCTGGAAGGAGACGTTGATGTCGAAGGCTTCGGCGGTCTCGACGCTGCCGAGCCACAGCGACAGGGCCATGGCGCCGGCCACGCCGACGTAGAAGGAACTGACCGAGAAGGCCAGCAGCTTGGTCTGGAACGGCCTGAAGCCGATCAGTTCGGCGGCGATGTCCATGTCGCGGATCGCCATCCACGAGCGGCCGATCGGTCCGCGCACCAGGTTCTTCGCCGCCATCGCCAGCACCAGCACGAAGATCAGCGAGAACAGGTATCGGTGCATCGCGTCGGCTTCCGCGCCGGTGACCAGCACGCCGAAGACCTCGCGCGGCGGCATGGTGATGGTGCCGGACGGCGTGTAGTTCTGGAACCAGGCGACCTTGTTGAACAGCCAGCTCAGGAAGAACTGCGCCGCCAGCGTCGCCACGGCGAGATAGAAGCCCTTGATGCGCAGCGAGGGAATGCCGAACAGCAGGCCGACGCCGGCGGTGATCACGCCGGAGGCCAGCAGAATGACGATGAAGTTGAGGTCCGGGAAGGCGGTCGACAGCTTGTAGCAGGCCACCGCGCCCACCGCCATGAAGCCGCCGGTTCCCAGCGAGAGCTGGCCGCAATAGCCGGTGAGGATGTTCAGCCCGATCGCCGCCAGCGAGAATACCAGCACCGGGATCATGATCGCCTGGAAGAAATATTCCGTGCCGGCGAGCGGAATCACCAGGAAGGCGACCGCCAGCATCACCGCGATGGCATAGCGGTCCTGGATGATCGGGAAGATGGCCTGGTCGGCGGCGTAGCTCGCCTTGAACTGGCCGGATTCGCGATAGAGCATGTCGTCAGACCCTCTCGATGATCTTTTCGCCGAACAGCCCCTGCGGCCGGAACAGCAGGAAGATCAGCGCCACCACGTAGGCAAACCAGTTCTCGATGGCGCCGTTGACCAGCGGTCCCCAGTAGACCTCGGCGACCTTCTCGCCGACGCCGATGATCAGGCCGCCGACGATGGCGCCCGGGACCGAGGTGAAGCCGCCCAGGATCAGCACCGGCAGGGCCTTCAGCGCGATCAGCGACAGGCTGAACTGCACGCCGGACTTGGAACCCCACATGATGCCGGCGACCAGGGCCACCAGGCCGGCGACCGACCAGACGATGATCCAGATGTTCTTCAGCGGGATGCCGACCGATAGCGCGGCCTGATGATCGTCGGCCACGGCGCGCAGCGCCCGGCCCGTGCGGGTCCACTGGAAGAACACCGCGAGCACGGTCACGAGGAAGGCGGCGATGCCGGCGGCCCAGAGGTCGAAGACCTGGATCTGGATGCCGTTGACATCGAAGTTGCCGGTCGGGATGCCGACGTCCAGCGCCTTCACCTCCGAGCCCCAGATCGTGTCGCCCAGGCCTTCCAGCACGAAGGCGAGGCCGATGGTCGACATGAACATGATGATCTGGTCCTGGTTGACCAGCGGCCGCAGCATGATCTTCTCGACCAGGATGGCGACGACGATCATCACCCCGAAGGTCGCGATCACGGCGAGCCAGGCCGGGAATTCCGGCAGCACCTTGTCGAGCGAGAACGGCATCGTGCCGGTCATCAGGCCGACCAGGGTCAGCGCCGCGAACAGCGCGAACACGCCCTGCGCGAAGTTGAACACGCCCGAGGCCTTGAAGATCAGGACGAAGCCCAGCGCCACCAGCGAGTACATCACGCCGGACATCAGGCCGCCGAACACCACCTCCAGGAAGAAGGCCGGATATTCGATCCAGTCCCTGATCTGGCTGAACAAGATGAGGTCAAGGAATTCCATGTCGTTGCGTCTCCCTGCCGCCGCAAGCGCGGCGATCGGCTGCCCTAGTGCGAGACGCCCAGATAGGCGTCGATCACGTCCTGGTTGCTCTTCACCTCATCCGGCGTGCCGTCGGCGATCTTCTCGCCGTGATCCAGCACCACGACCCGGTCCGAAAGGTCCATCACCACGCCCATGTCGTGCTCGATCAGGGCGATCGTGGTGCCGAACTCGTCGTTCACGTCCAGGATGAAGCGGGACATGTCCTCCTTCTCCTC
>JBGTSP010000042.1:0-22559 GCA_041940205.1 Alphaproteobacteria bacterium | reverse complement strand
GAGGCCAAGGCGCTGCGCAAGCTGAAGCATCCCAGCCGCAGCCGGAAACTGCGCAGCTTCCTCGACAACTGATCCCGCGCCGCAAGGCGACGTCAACGGGCCGGGGGTTTCTCCCGGCCCGTTTTTCTTGCCGGCGTCAGGACCGGGGGCCGGATTGCCCGTTCGCGCGCGTCGCCCGGCTGCGGATCATCGTCCAGAGGGCGCAACAGACCAGGGCGGCCGCGACATCGCCCCATCCCAGTGCCGCCGTGAGATAGCGCGTCTCGACGAAGGGCGTGAGCGAGAAGGCCAGGGTGCGGGCCGCCAGCGCCAGCAGCGCCGCGGCCAGCACCGCCCTGTCGGCGGCAGGCAGCCGACGCCACAGGCAGAGCCCGGCGACGAGCAGCGCCAGACAGGCCAGACGCCAGCCGTTGGCGAGGACCCGCGTGGCGAGCGCCGGGCCGTACTGCGTGCCGAGCGCGCGCCATTGCGCGGACCCGACCAGGGCGGCAATTCGCTGCCTGTCCGCACCGTCGATATCCGGCGGCCATCCCATCGCCACGCGCGGGTTGCCCCACATCGCGACCGCCCGGCGCAGGGGCAGCCAAAGGTGCGCTTCGACCGGGTTCGCTTCCCGCTGCGTCCGCGCGAGACCGGCGAAGGCCTCGTCGAGCGCTGCCGGCACGGGGGCGCGCGGTGGAAGGGCCTGCAGCCGGTCCAGCAGGTCCCGCACGGCCGGAAGGTTCGCCACGTCGTCCGGCGGGCGAATTCCCGCATAGTCGCCGGTCAGCAGCGGCCATACCGAGGCCGAGAGCTGGTACTGGTTCTCGACCCATGTCGACAGCCAGGACATCACGCCCCGGGCGACCGGGCGGCCGTCGGTGGTGACGGACATCGGTGGCAGCCAGCCGAGGCCCTGCAGGCCGGAACGCAGGCTCCATGCCGCGAATGGCAGCGAGACGATCAGGGCGATGGCGAACCCGCGGGCGAGCGCCGCCCGCCAGGAATGCAACAGGAAGCCGACAAGCGCGACGGGGATGGCGAACAGCGCGAAGTCGTAGCGCAGCCAGAAGCCGGCGATACAGGCGAGCGCGATCGGCAGCACGCGCAGGCGCCGGTCTTGCCAGGAACGGATCAGTTCCGCCAGAAGCCAGAGCGCCGCGGCGGCGCTCGCGGTTTCGGTGAGGACCACCCGGCTCCAGCCCAGCAGGGACGGCGACAACGCCACGGCAAGTCCGCTCACCAGGACGATGCGGCTGTCCCGTCCGGAATGCGAGAGGGACCAGGCAAGATAGCCTGCCGCCAGAGCGAACAGCAGGCTTTGCACGATCGCGATGGCGCGCAGGGACCCGTCGCTCCAGAGCCATGCGCCGGCGATCAGAGCCGGATATCCGGGCAACTGGTTTCCACCCCAGTGCGGTGCACAGGCGCCCGTTTCCGGCGGCGAGATCGAAATGCAGCCGTGCTGCAGCAGGTTCGCCGCGACCCGCGCGTAGGTCGTCGAGTCGCCCTGGAACCAGATCTCGCCGGCGAGCATCGGCAGCCGGGCGGCGATCGCCGCGACGGCGATCAGCAATGCGAGCAGGAGGGCACGATGTCGGCGAGCGCGATGCATGTCGCTCGTATTGCCCCATTCGCCGGCGGGAGCAACCGCGCTGACGCCCGGCGCGGGCGAAACCGCCCTCCGGCGCCGCCCCCTTGTGCGATGTCGGGGCGATGCTAGAAGTCCGGCCTTCCGAGGTTGAAAGGCGTGCAATGAGCGCTTCCAGCGGCAATCCGATGGCGCGGGTCCTGCAGTGGACGACACCGGGCGGCACTCCCGGGAGCGGCCCGTGGCTGCTTGGCGTATTCGGCATCGTCCTGGTCCTGGTCCTGGCCGTCGGCCTTGCCTACGGACCGGTGTTCACGCCGGACGGCGTGCGTGACCAGTACCTTGCCGACGCGCTGCTGGCGGCGAATTTCGATGTCGCCCGCTACCTCGGCGACGTGCGGCCCTGGATGGACAGGCACGGCTATACCCAGTCGCCGTTGCCCTACCTGCTGTTTCACGCCCTGCTGGCGGGCATCCGCTCGACGCTGGAGGTCCACTGGCACTGGGGACTGATCGTCTGCAACGCCGTCGCCCACGTCGCCGCCCTTGCGATGACGGTCTGGGTCTATCTGCGGGCGCGGGGCTCGACGGCGGGCGCCGTCGTGATCTTCCTGGCGGGCGCCGCCTGCTGGGAGTTCGTCCAGTGGGTGCCGCAGACCCAGGTCGACAGCACGTTCGTCGCGGCGATCACCGCGGCCTTCGTCCTGCTGGCGCGCGCCCTTCCCGGGCGGCCGGGCTGGCTGCCTGCGGCGCTGGCGATGCTGCTTGTCGCCAACCTGTGGAAACCGACCGCCGTCGTCGCCGTCGCCATTGCCGCGGTCGTGCTGGCGCTGTCGCTGGCGGCGCGGCACCGCGACGCGGTCTCCCTGTCCCGCCTGGTGCGCCGGGTGACGCTGGCGGGCCTGGCCCTGCTCGCGCTGCTTCTGCCTGTGCTGGTCTACCCGCTCTACGATCCCTCGGTGCTGCCCGACGGCATCGTCGAGAACTCGTTCAGGATCTACCACCGCTACGCGGAAGACGGTCACATCGTGTGGTCGCGCCCGGAATATCAGCTGGCTTCGATGGACGGCTATCTCGACTACATCGTTCTCGTCGCGGCCCGGCTGGTCCTGTTCTTCGGCTTCACCTCGGAAATGTTCAGCTCGGGCCACAACCTGGTGAACGCGGTCTTCTTCGTGCCGTTCTACCTGCTCGTCGCCTTCGGAATCTGGACCGTCTTCGTCGGGCGTCGGTTGCCGCACGAACTGCAGATCCTCGGCTGCTTCGCGGTCGCCTGGATCGCGCTCTATGACGCCTTCCATGCCGTCACGCTGCTGGACTTCGACTGGCGCTACCGCACGGTGACCTATCCGGCCCTGCTGGTGCTGATGGCCTGCGCCCTCGATTCAATCGGTGCTCAGGTGCGCGAGCGCCTGGCCGGCGCCTCTTCGGTCCGCACCTGAGCCAGCCCGCCGGCATCTCCGCCGTTCAGCGCGGGGCATCTCCCGCTGCACTGACGGGCGCGGGGAGCGAATCCAGCCAGTGCTGCAGGACGATCAGGGTCCAGAGCGGCTTGTAGAGGTTCTGGCGGCCGTTCTGATGGCGCTCCCACATCCGGGTTACCGCCTCCGGCCGGAACAGGCCGGCGGACGCGATGCGATCGGGTGCCAGCAGGCTTTCGCCCAGTTCCCGCAACGGGCCCCGCAGCCACAGCGCCAGCGGTACGGTAAAGCCCTGTTTCGGCTTCGCGGAGACGTGCGGCCCGATCCGGCGTTCGAGGAGCCGGCGCAGCAGCCACTTGCCTCGTCCCTGGCGAAGCTTCCAGGACGAAGGCATCGCCCGCAGGTGCCGGATCACCTGCCGATCGAGGAACGGCGAGCGGGCTTCGACGGAATGGGCCATGTTGGCCTTGTCCGTGTGGGCGCAGATGCAGTGGGCGAGATAGTTGAGCTGGTACTCGTAGCCCAGGCGCGACAGCGCATCATGCTCGCGGGCGAGCCGGTGCAGATCGGCAAGCGGCTGCCAGACCCCGGGGATGCCGTTGGCGTCCGGCGCAAGGGCCTTGATGTCATCCGGATCACCGAGCAGATCCGCGATTTCCTCCGGCAGGAAGGAGCCGATCCAGGCGGCGTTGCGCACGGCGGCGGGCCGGTCGAGGCCGCGGGCGAAGAGCTGCGCCTTGAACGCGAGGCCCATGTAGCCGTACTGCGCCGGCAATTGACGGGCGAGCGGTTGCACGATGCCGCGCAGCAGCGAGGTCGGTAGTGCCGCGAGGCGATCGCCCAGGCCCCATTTGGCGAAGGGCGGATAGCCGCACATCAACTCGTCGCCGCCGTCCCCGGACAGCACCACTTTCACATGATCCCTGACATAGCGGGCCACCTGGTGCACCGCGACCAGGCCGGGATCGGCGAGGGGTTCGTCCATGCCGGCGAGAATGCCCGGGATCGTCTCCAGCAGGCGTTCGGGCGTCAGGACGGTTTCGTGATGCCGCGTGCCCAGAATTCCGGCTGTCCGGCGGGCCAGGTCGGATTCGTCGAACGAGGGTTCCGACGAGGCGACGGTATAGGTGTGGACCCGCTCGCCACCGAGCACATCGCTGGCGAACAGGGCCATCGTGCTCGAATCCACGCCGCCGCTCAGATAGACGCCGACCGGAACATCGCTGCGCAGGTGGCGGGCGACGGCCTCCCGAAGAACGTCCTCCAGCCGGTCCTCGTCCTCGCGCGTCGGCGCCTCGCGCGTCGCTGGCTGCGGCTTGTCCAGCGCCGCCTCCCAGCGCCTGAGCGTGGCTTCGCCGCTGGCGATGTCGTAGCGCAGGCAATGCTGCGGCGGCAGCTTGCGCACGCCCTGCAGGGGCGTGTGCGGCGCAGGATAGGCTTCGTGCACGAGGTAATGGACCAGGGCCTCGCGATCGATCGTCCGCTCGATGCCGGGATGGCGAAGCAGGGCGGTCAGCTCGGACGCGAACGCCAGGCGGTCCGGCGCCTGCCAGTAGAACAGCGGCTTCTGGCCGATCTGGTCGCGGGCCAGGATCAGGCAGCCCTGCCGGGGATCGAAGATGGCGAAGGCAAACATGCCGTTCAGCCGGGGCAGCATGTCGAGGCCCCATTCCAGATAGGCCTTCAGCAGGACTTCCGTATCACCGCTGGAACGAAAGCTGTGGCCCTTTGCCCGAAGCGAATCGCGCAGTTCGACGTAGTTGTAGATCTCGCCGTTGTAGGTCAGCACCACGCCGGAGGGCGCATCGCGCATCGGCTGCGCCGCGTCGTCGCTGAGGTCGAGAATGCTGAGGCGACGGTGCCCGAAGACCACGCCGTCTGCCCGCCACACGCCCTCGCCGTCCGGACCGCGATGGACCTGGGCGCGATTCATGGCTTCGACAACGGCGGGATCCGGTGGTGCAGAACCGCGACGGCAGACTTCTCCGGCGATGCCGCACATGAATCGGATCAGCTACCTGTTGTTGCCGCCGCGACGCTTCGAGAGCAGGAAAATCCGCTGGCCGGGCGGCAGTCCTAACCTCTTTGCGTGTCCGTTTTCAAGCCGCTACACTCCGCCGCCCGGTTCGCCGGTGGCAGGCCGGCTGCCACAATCCCCCTAAACAGCCTATTGTCGCGAGAGCATGAGTACAGCCTTCATCACCGGTGGCCTGGGGCTCATCGGGTCGACCATCGCGCGCGTGCTGCTTGCCGGCGACACCGTGGATCGCGTCGTCTGTCTGGATCATTTCGGCCACTATGTGGACTTCCGCCGGCCGGAATTCACCGACTATCGCCAGCTGCGGCTGCGCGGCGTCGAGGACCGGGTGATCGTGGAGCGCGGCGACGCCGGTTTCTTCAGCGTCATCAACCGGCTTCTCGACCAGTACCGGCCGAACTACGTCTTTCACCTGGCGGCCCTGCCGCTGGCCAAGCTGGACAACCTGAATTCCGAAGAGGCCCGCGAGGGCACCGTGGTCTCGACCAGCAACCTCATGGAAGCGCTTGGACAATTGAAGGCGCGAGACGGCTATTGCCCCGAGCGGTTCGTCTACGCGTCCTCGAGCATGGTCTACGGCACGTTCCAGCAGGACGAGATCGACGAGACCCACCCGCTGGCGCCGATCGAGATCTACGGCACGATGAAACTGGCCGGAGAGGTCGTCACCCAGGGACTGGGCCGGTTCTTCGGCATCCCGACCGCGGTGGTCCGGCCGTCGGCGGTCTATGGACCGACCGACATGAACCGCCGGGTGACCCAGATCTTTCTCGAGAAGGCCTTTCTCGGGCAGACGCTCGACGTGCAGGGCGCCGACGAGCCGCTCGACTTCACCTATGTCGAGGACATCGCAAGGGGCTTCGTCCTGGCGGCGACCCGGCCGGAAGCGGTCGGCGAGGTGTTCAACATCACCTATGGCCGGGCTCATACCCTGCTCGACTTCGTGCACTGCCTGCGCAGCCATTTTCCCGACCTCGATTTCAAGATCAGCGAACGCGACGCCTTCCGGCCCCGCCGGGGCACGCTCAGCATCGCCAAGGCGAACCGCCTGCTAGGCTATGAGCCGCGCTTCAGCCTGGAAGAGGGCGTTGCGGCCTATGTCGCCTTCGTCAAGTCGCACCATCCCCTGTTCAGCCGCAGCGACTGAGCCGAGCGGCCATGACGGATCCCACCGGCACGGCCGACCTGGCGCAGCAGGCCATGGGCCGGGCGGCACGGGCCGGGCTCGAGCTGTCGGTGAAACCCTGGGAGACAGGACTGTTCGCCCGGCAGGTGTTTTCGCTGGCCTGGCCGCCGGATGCGGGTGATCGCGACGCGGCCGGCTGGTCGGAAGCGCTGCGGGAGGTCGAGGACATCCTGACGCCGCTGGCGCCGGTGATGATCTCCTCGCGTGTCGGGACGCTGGCGACCGACGCGCTCGAGGCAATGCAGAACAGCGGCTTCCGCCTGATGGAATGCTATCTGACCCTGTCGCACGATCTTGCCGACGAGGTTGCGGCCGGCGGCGAGATCCGGGCCTTCCGCGAGGACGACCTCGCCCGCCTGACGGCGATTGCCGGAACATCCTTCGCCCTGGACCGCTTCCATCTCGATCCGGAACTGCCGCGGGAACTGGCCGACCGCTCGCGCGTGGAATGGGTCGCGAACGGTTGCCGGGGCCGTTCCGAAGCGGTCTACGTCTCGGGTCCGCCGGGCGAGGCCAGCGGCTTCGTGCTGTGCACAAGCAGCCGGACGGAGAACGGCGAGGGGACGGGGCGTCTCGACCTGATGGGGGTGGATCCGGCGCAACGCCGGCGCGGACTGGGACGGGCGCTGACCCGGGCCTTCCTTGCCCATTGTCGCCGATCCGGCTATGCGCGGGGACTGGTCGGGACCCAGGCGCACAATACCGCGTCGTTGCGCACCTACGAGGCCGAGGGTTTCCGGATCGCCGCGAGTCACTACAGCCTGCATCGCCACATTCACTGACCCGGTCCGAAGGCATGTCCGACCTACCCCTCGTCTCCATCGTGCTGCCGATCCACAACGAGGCGGAATCCTTGCGCGAACTCCTGCCCGCGCTTGCCGCCGTGTTGGACCGGCAGACCGCGTGGTCGTTCGAGGTGCTGCTGGTGGATGACGTGTCGGACGACGACAGCCGGCAGGTCGCGCAGGCCATGGCGGCCCGGGACGGGCGGTTCCGGACCATCGAACTGACGCGACGCGGCGGCCAGACCGGTGCGCTGCAGGCCGGGTTCGAAGCGGCGCGCGGCGACTGGCTGGTCCGGATGGACAGCGACGGACAGGACGATCCCCTCGACCTGCCGTTGCTGCTCGCGCGGATCGAGGCCGGTGCCGATCTGGTGCTGGGACTGCGGCACGCGCGCAAGCATTCCCGGTTGCTGCGGGTTGCCTCGATCCTGTTCGAGGTGGTGGTGGTTTCGCTGATGGAAACGCCGCTGCATGCGCATGCCGCCAGCTTCGCGGCCTTCCGCTCGATCTACCTGAAGGGCATTCCGCTGAAGCGCAACGATCACCGCTACCTGCCGCTGATCGCCATGCGGCGCGGCGGCCGCAATGCGGAGGAAGTGATCGTGCGGCACCTGCCCCGGCGCTTCGGACGTTCGAACTACCGGACCGTGCGCAAGGTCCTGACGGGTTTTCCGGAATCCCTGCTCTTCTTCGCCCGGCTTTTCCGGGGGTTCTACGACCAGCCGCCTGCCGTCCCGGCCGAGCCGCCGGCCAAGGCCGCCGAACCGGAGGCGATCCCGCTGTGCCGGCCCAGCATCGACGAGGCCGACGTCGCGGCGGTCGCCGACGTGCTGCGTAGCGGCTGGCTGGCGCACGGCACCTGGAACCACCGTTTCGAGGAGGATTTCGCCCGACGGATCGGCGTCCCGCACGCGATCTCGATGAATTCCTGCACCTCGGCCCTGCAGGTGGCGCTGCAGGCGGCCGGAATCCGGGGCGAGGTGATCCTGCCGAGCTTCACCTTCGTGGCTTCCGTCAACGCCGTCGTGACCGCGGGCGCGACCCCGGTGCTGTGCGATGTCGATCCGGAGACCCGCAACGTCACCGCGGCCAACATCGAACCCCTGATCACGCCCAGCACCGAGGCGGTGATGATCGTGCATTATGGCGGACAGGCCTGCGCCATGGACGAGATCGTCGCCCTGTGCGAGAGGCACGGCCTGCTGCTGGTGGAGGATTCGGCGGAAGCCATCGGCGCCACCTGGCAAGGCCGCCAGGTCGGCAGTTTCGGGATCGGCTGTTTCAGTTTCTTTCCCACCAAGAACATCACCACCGGCGAAGGCGGCATGCTGACCACCAGCGACGACGCCATCGCCCAGCGCGTGCGCACACTGATCGCCCACGGTATTTCCAGCACGACGTTCCAGCGGGAGAAGTCGGAGCGGCCGTGGCTGCGCATCGCCGAAGAGCCGGGGTACAACTTCCGCATGGCCAATCCCCTGGCGGCGCTGGGCTATCACCAGTTGCAACGGCTGGAGTCGCTGAACGATGCGCGCAGGACGCTGGCGCGGCGCTACCACGAAGCCCTTGCGGACCTGCCCGAGGTGCGCCTGCCCCACACCATGCCGGGAGCGGAACACGTCTGGCAGATGTACACGATCCGGGTGCCGGCGACGCTGAGAGACCGGCTGCTGCACGATCTCAAGGCGAGCCGGATCGGCGCCAGCGTGCATTTCGATCCGCCGGTGCACCTGATGCCGGCCTATCGCGAGCGATGGGGCGGGCGACCGCCGCTACCGGAGACCGAGCGCCTGACCCGGGAACTCATCACGCTGCCGCTCTTTCCGGGAATGTCGGAAGAGGAACAGGACCGGGTGGTCGGCGCCCTGCGGGATTCGCTTGCCGCGGAGCGGAACCGCGAGGCGGCGGTCGGCGACTAGCCTTCGGCGTGTCCGGGCGGCGGCGGTGCGCCGGGCGGGCCGACGCGATGGGTCGCGAGTTGCCTAGCCCGTTGTCGAGGGCACGCCGCTGCGCAGGTTTTCCCGCCAGCGCCGGCGCACGACGATGCGGTCGCGGAACCACTTGGCGAAGCGGGTTTCCTCGACGCCCGTGAACAGGGCCCTGCCGAGAATGATCGCGGTGCGAAGCGGCCGGCGGGCGAAGGACAGCAGGTAGAAATTGCAGAACATCACGATCATGGCCCGGTGCAGGTCCGGGCTGCCCAGGTTCTCGCAATAGCTCTCGGCGTCCGCCGTGTAGAAATTCAGCGGCGAGACGAAGAACTCGTCGTCGAGCGAGATCCGGCCCGAGCGCTGCAGGTCGCGGAACAGGTCCGAGCCCGGATAGGGAATGAACTGGGCGACCGAGACGTCATGGGCGCCGAGCATGGCCATGGTCCGGACCAGCCGCAGGGTGGTCTTCAGGCTCGACGCGCTGTCCTGTGGAAAGCCGATGACGAAGAAGCAGGAGACCTTCAGGCCTCGCGCCACGGAAACCCGGACGGCCTGCTTGAGCCGGTCCATGTCCACCTGTTTCTTGACCGCCTTGCGGACCTTGTCGTCGCCGCTTTCCGGCGCGAAGGCAATCACCCGGCAGCCGGCCCGGTAGAGATGGTCGACGACCTCCTCGTCGAAGGCCTCGGCGCGGGTGCCCGATGGCATCTGGAAGGTGATGTCGAGCTTGCGGTCGATGATCTCGCGGCAGAACTCGATGGTCCAGCGCTTGTTCACCACGAAGGTCAGGTCCTGGAAGTCGAAATTCCTGACCTGGTAGCGCTCGATGTAGCGCTCCATCTCGTCCACCAGCAGCTTCGGATCCCGGGGAATCCAGCGCCGGGTCCACATGCCGGGGTTGGAGCAGAAGGTGCAGGCATAGGGGCAGCCGCGGGTGGCGAGGATCGGGATGGAACGGCCGAGATTGACGCCGTTGATCTGTCCGCGGGCGATGTAGTTCTCGATCGGCCAGCTCTCCCAGTCCGGCGGGGCGATGGCGTCGATCTGCCGGCTGCGGTTCGACAGGCCGGTATTGACCGGCTCGTCGCCGTCGAGGAAGGCGATCCCCGTCACCTCATGCAGCGACGCGCCGGTCTCGAGGGTTTCGAGCAGATGGGTAAAGGTCTCTTCCCCCTCGCCCTGGACGACGATGTCGATCGGGGAGGTGCGCACGGTGTGCTCGGGCACGGCGGTGCCGTGTTCGCCGCCCAGGACGAGTGTCCTGTCGGGAAAGCGCTCGCGGATCAGAACGGCGAGATCCCGGGTGAGCGGCCAGAGGTTGCTGAACATGCAGCTCAGCCCGATGACCTCGGTGTCCTCGGGAATGCGCGCGACGATGTCGTCCAGCGAGAGACCCTGGATCATGATCGCTTCGCCCCGTTCGCCGTAGGGCGTGATCCGGTCCAGCGCCTCGCCGACCCCGTCGATGGTGACGCAGTCATGTCCCGCGGCTTTGACAGCCGCCGAGATGTAGGCGAGCCCCAGGTTGGGATTGGGGGTCTGCATCTGCAGTCCCGCAAACACCTTCAGACCGGGGGGATTGACCAGGGTGACCCGCATGCGTCTTCCTTCGGATGTCGTCACGGATGCGCCGTGTTGCGCTAATGGCCGTGGTAACGACGGGTTCCGAAAACGCCGGGCCAGGACCGGGGCGAATACTGTCTTGCACACTCGATTCGCGCAACCGGCAGCGAGGCGGCAGATACTCCCGCTTTCAGGCGCCCGGATGGCGCCGCAGACGCAGCAACAGCACCCAGAGGAGCCATCCCGCGACGAGGTTGACGACGGTCACGACCGCGACCGTCTTGGGTTCGGAGGTATAGGCAATCAGGTCGAAATAGTGCCAGGCCTCGGGCAGGTAACGCCCGAAGGCTTCCTCGAGGATCGGTTTCTGGACGACGGGAAAGACGGGCAGGGGCGCGGGGAAGAATGCCCGTACCGAGATCAGGGTCGGCACCGCCAGACAGGCGAGAAAGAGGCGGAGCGCGCGCCGGTCGAGCATGGCTTCGAAGCACCGGCTGGAAACGGCGATCACGACGGGCAGCACCCAGATGAAGTAGCGCTCGTCGCCATGCGCGCCCCAACTCATGACCAGGAACAGCAGGACCAGGACGAGATGGGTCTGGTGCCCGGCGAAATACTGTCGGACCGGGGCGTGGCAGAGGGCAAGAATGACGGGGAGCGGCCCCAGCGCGTTCAGAAGGCCGGCGACGTAGCGCAACGGCCCGATATTGGCGAGACCCCGGAAGAGGGCGTCGAAATAGTTCCATTGATCGCTGATGCTGGAAAGCGCCGAGACGACCTGCAGGCCGGCGAGGGCGCACAGCACGGGCAGCAGCAGGAGCCATCGGCCGGGTGCCAGAAAGGTCGCGAAGATCCAGGGCACGCTGCGCCAGAGACGGGCGTCGAGCAGCCGGTCCCAGGCGATCGGATTGCCGATGAACGGGGCCACCACGACAGGCAACAGGCAGGCCTCCCGCACGATGCCGCCGATCAGTCCGAGAAGGCACAGCAGGCTCAGCCAGACCGGGTGCCGGGAGCGCTGGTAGCGGTCGAGGACCAGGAATCCGGCGATGATCAGCAGGAAGGAGGAACTCTCGATCCCGGTGACGAAAAACAGGGAGGAGCGCAGCGGGCTCCAGAGCGTGACCGCACCCAGCAGGGTGAAGAACAGCGCCAGTTCGGGACTGCGGCAGTGCAGCCGGGCCCACAAGTGCAGCCCCATCAGGGACACGACCGCGCAGAACACCTCGATACGGTAGAACGCCTCCAGCGGCGACATCGCGGTCAGCCAGCCGGCGAGCATGGCGGTGCCGATGCGGCGGAACTCGGGACCCTGGGCGCTGATCGGTTCTCCCGCCCGGACCTGCTCGGCCATGGCGAGATACTGCAGGGCATCCCAGTCCGTTCCGCCGAACAGGTCGACAGGCTGCTGGATCTGCATGTAGCCGCGGGCAAGAAGCAGGACGCCGGCGAGGACCAGCCCGGCCTCGATCAGCACCAGAACGAAAGCGCGCAGGGCGTGTCGTTCCTTCATCGCGGTCGGGATCCCGGGCGGGGTGGCCGTCAGCCCGAAACGGCCGGCCCGTCGGCGCGGCAGGCTTCGGCGAGCGCGGCGACGACGCGGTCCTGGCCGGTTTCATCCAGGTCGTCGAACAGCGGCAGCAGGATGCACCTGTCCTGGGCCTGCTCTGATTGCGGCAGGGGACGGGCATTCGCGGCGTCGGCATAGGCCGGCTCGCGATGGGCACACATGACCGCGCGACGGGTGGCGATGCCCGCTTCCAGCATCGACTGCATCACCGCCCGCTGCGAGAGGTCGGGAACCAGCCGTACACAGTAGCTCTGCCAGTTGCTGCGGGCCCAGTCCGGCTCGAACGGCGCGGCAACCGCGTCAAGCCCCTGCAGCAGATCGCGGTACCGTTCCGCCAGTTCCCGCCGGCGGGCAACCGTTGCCGCAAGGCGCCGGACCTGCGGCGGTCCCAGGGCCGCCTGGATGTCGGTCATCCGGTAGTTGAAGCCTGTTTCCTCGTAGCTTTCGAACACCACCTTGCCGGCGCCGTGACGGGCAAGATCGTTCACGCTCATGCCGTGCTGGCGCAATCGCCGCAGCCGTGCGTCGATGCCGGCATCGCCCGTGGTCAGCATGCCGCCTTCGCCGGTGGTCAGGATCTTGCGCGGATGGAAGGAGAAGCAGGCGACGTCGCCGACAGGCCGGCCGATCCGCTGCCAGTCTCCGTCGAGTGCGATCTCGCTGCCCACGGCGCAGGCCGCGTCCTCGATCAGCGCCAGGCCATGGCGGTCGGCCACGACCCGCAACGCGGCGAGGTCGCAGGGCATGCCGATCTGGTGCACGCAGAGGATCGCCCGGGTGTGCGGTCCGATGGCGGCCTCGACGTCCTCGGGATCGAGATTGAAGGTCAGCGGGTCGATGTCGGCGAAGACCGGCTCGGCGCCGCAATAGCGGATGGCGTTCGCAGTGGCGATGAACGAGTGCGAGGCGGTGATCACCTCGTCGCCCGCCCCGACGCCCACCGCCAGCAGGGCCAGGTGCAGGGCGGCGGTACAGTTCGAGACGGCACAGGCATGCGGCGCCCCGACGAATTCGGCGAAGGCCGCCTCGAACTCCGCCACCCGCGGCCCCTGGGTGATCCAGCCCGACAGTACGGCCTCGCGGACCGCTTCGGCGTCGGCTTCAAGGAGCGCCGGCCTGGCGATGGGAATGAAGGGACGGTCGTTCATGAAGCTGCCGCGTCGCCCGCGCGCTCGGCCTGCCACCAGGCGACGAGTTCGCGCAGGCCTTCCTCCAGCGAGACCCCGGCGCGAAATCCCAGGCGGGATTCGGCGGCCGTCGTGTCGGCCAGCCGGCGGGGGACGGGATTGACGGCGCGCTCGGGTCCGAACTCGGGGCGAAGGTCCGAATTCATCACCGAAAGCAGGGCATCGGCGAGGCCGCGCAGCGAGGTCTCCTCGCCCGAGGCAACGTTGAAGACGGCGTCGCTCTCGGCGCTTTTCGCCGCGAGGATGTTGGCGCGGGCGATGTCGCGGACATTGACGAAGTCCATGGTCTGATGCCCGTCGCCGAAGATGATCGGCGGCTCGCCGGCGCGGATCCGGTCCATCCAGCGCACCAGCACCTCGGTATAGCGGCCGTGGATGTCCATGCGGGTGCCGTAGGCGTTGAAGTAGCGCAGCGCCACATAGTCGAGGCCGTACATGTCGTTGAACGCGCGCAGCAAGCCTTCGTTGAAGCTCTTCAGCGCCCCGTAAAGCGTGCGGTTGTCGTAGGGGTGATGATCTTCCCTCGTCGGAAAGCTCGTGGCCATGCCGTAGATCGAGGCCGAGGAGGCGCAGACCAGTTTCTCGACCTCGTGCGCGACGCAGGATTCGAGCAGGTCGAAGGTGGCGTTCGCCATGCTTTCCATCGCCGCGCGCGGCTCGTCCGCGCATTGCGTGATCCGCAGGGCGGCCTGATGAAAGACGAGGTCCGCCTCTGCGACCAGCGAATCCAGCAGCGCCCGGTCCGTGATGTCGCCCTCGATGAGCCGGACATGGTTGGCCCGCAGGGCGGAGGCGAGATTGTCGTGCCGGCCGCGCACCATGTTGTCGACCGCCGTGATCCCGGCGACCCCTTCGGCGAGCAACAGGTCGATGATGTGCGAACCGATGAAGCCGGCACCGCCGGTCACCAGGACGCGCTTGTCATTCAGCTCCATCCGGTCCGTCTGCCTCGTCCGTTTCGCCTTCGCCGATGTCCTCGATGCGATACCGCAGCGTCACCCGGCGACCCTCGTGGATGAAGAAGGCCGGAAAGCGATCATTGTCCGCGATCCGGATCTGCTGCCAAAGGTCGATCAGCGGGCGGGTGATGTCCAGTCGCGAGTCCGCCGGTGTGCGCCGCGGCGACAGGCTGGCGGCGCCCGACTGCGGCCTGGATACCAGAATGCCGAGCCGCAGTTCCGATACGATCACGTCCAGGCAGGCGCGAATGCCGCGCGCCCGTTTCTCCTCGAGCTCGGCAAGGCCGTCGGCCGGCGCGATGGCCTCGTGATGCTGACAGACGATCGGACCGCTGTCGGTGCCGGCATCCGCCAGGAAGGCGGTGACCGTCAGGTTCGGCCGGGCGTTCTCGATCGTCCATTGCAGCGGTGCGAAGCCGCGGCCCTCGGGCAACGGGGTCTCGTGGAACATGACAACGCCGTATCGCGGCCGCTCGAGCGCCTCCTGCGGGAGAATGCGGTAGAGGCCCGAGGCGAAGACGAGATCGTGATGCACCGCGATGCCGGCGGGATCTTCCAGGGATTCGCAGACGACCCCCAGGCGATTGAGTTCCTCGGCAATGTGGTGACGACGCTCGCCGAGGGCGGCGAGACGAAGCGACTCGAGGGGCCTGTCGATGCGGACGGTCATGGCCGGTCAGGCCGCATCATCGGGTCCTCCGCCACCATCAGTCGCCGGACCGGACGAGCCCGCAACGTTCCAGTTCGCGGGCGAGCCGGCGGGCGACGATCTCGTTGCCGATATCGAACAGGTGGCCGAAATCCTCGTAGACCGAGGCGGGGTTGCCGTCGAAGACATCGGTCAGGGACGCCGCACAGAGCATTCGCGGCGCGTTTTCCGCTGCCAGCGTCCGCTGTGCGGCCTCGGCGCGGGCGTAGAACTTCTTGCGCCGGCGGATGTACGGCTGGCGCACTTCGAGATAGGCGGCCTCGCGGAAAGCGTGGGGCGGTTTGTTGCCCAGGCCGACCAGGGGCTGCAGGAACCAGGCCGTCGGAATGTCGCGCTCGGCGTTGATGGTCAGGATCAGGCGGATGTTGCGGATCATCCGGTCGACCGACTGCGGGGAATAGAACGGTTCCTCCTCGGCCGGGGGAGGCGCGACCGCATTCGCCAGCCGACGTGCGAGCATGTTGAAGGCCCGCGTGCCGGTATGGACCAGGGCGAAGCCATCGAGAAATTCCAGCGTGCGCTGGGCCAGCAGTTCGCCCAGCCGCAGCGTCGTTGCGCCGAGGTTGTGATAGCCGTTCAGGATTGCCCGGTTTTCCTCGAAGGTGCCCTGGCGGGTAAATGCGCCGCGAGGCCCGAGAGCCTTGATGACGCGGTTCTGGAACATCAGGTCGTTCCAGCCGTTGTAGATCACCAGCAGGTCGGGCTCGAGATACTGCAGCTCGGAATAGTAGTAGAGGAACTCCTGATCCGAATAGAACGCGCCCACGCCGGCATTGATCACTTCGAACCGTCGCGCCGGTTCGCCGCTCGGCCGGTAGCGGGCGTCCAGTTCCCGCCAGAGTTTCGCCGGCAGGGCATTGAGCGAGCCGCTGGCGCCATCGCCCTCGACAGTGGAGCCGCCGAGGACCACGATCCGGAACAGGTCGTCGGGCTTGGGCGTGAGTACCGTTCTGCGCGGATCGGAGGGATCGCTGATCACGAAGCCCTGGGCGTTGGTCGCGCGCCAGGTCCAGATCACCTCGCTGGTCACCGTGTCCGGACGCAGCCGATGCCCGGTCAGGCCGTCGCCCTCGTAGATCGCCCGCAGGCCCGCCGCCGTATTGATGTCGCCGGCATAGTTCGCCATCAGCGTTTCCGGAAACCGGTACTCGTCGGCGAACAGGCGCCGGCCAACCGGCCGCAGCACGTGCAGCCGCTCGACCAGGTCGATCACAGGCTGCTCGTCGGCCCGGCGCTTGGCGACATAGGCCCAGGCAACCGTCAGCTCGGCCGCCACGAGCAGTCCAAGCAGGATCGCGATCACGGTCTTGCGCCGCCGCGCGGCGGCCTGAAACCAGCGCTCGAAGCGGTTGTTCTCCGCGGAGATCGCCCCGGGACCGCTCATGCGGCGTCTTCTTCCCCGCGCAGCGCCCGGCTCAGGGTCTCGAACAGCAGCGCGACCTGCTCGTCGTCCATGGTCGGAAACAGCGGCAGCGACAGGAACTCGGCTGCCAGCGCTTCGGCAACCGGGAAGCGGCCCGGCGGGTAGCCGAGATCGCGATAGGCCGGCTGCAGGTGCACGGGACGGGGATAGTGGATGCCGGTAGCGACGCCGTTGCGGCGCAGGAATTCGGCCACCCGGTCGCGCTGGCGCAGCCGCACGGCATAGACATGGTAGACGTGCCGGTTCTCCGGCGCCTCCCGGGCGCGAACCACGCCGAGTTCGTCGAGCGCGGCGTCGAAGCGCCGGGCCAGCGCGCGCCGCGCTTCGGTCCAGTCTTCCAGGTGCGCGAGTTTCAGTCCCAGCGCGGCACCCTGGAAACCGTCCATGCGGTAGTTGAAGCCCCGCTCGGCATGCACCGATTTTTCCTTCTCCCCCCAGCTCCGCAAACGGCGTACGGCATCGGCGAGCGCAGGATCGTCGGTCGTGACCGCGCCGCCTTCGCCGAAGGCGCCGAGATTCTTGCCGGGGTAGAAACTGAAGGCGGCGATGCGGCCCAGCCCGCCGGCCGCCCGGCCGTTATGCCGGGCGCCGTGCGCCTGGGCGGCGTCCTCGATCACGGGAATTCCGCGGGCCTGCGCGATGGCCTCGATCCGCTCCATCGCCGCGGTCTGGCCGTGCAGGTGCACCGGCATGATCGCCCTGGTACGGGGCGTGATCGCGGCCTCCAGCAAATCGGGGTCCAGCGTCCAGCAGGTCGGATCGACATCGACCAGGACGGGTCGCGCGCCGCAATACTCGATCGCCGCCACCGAGGCGACGAAGGTGGTCGGCACGGTGATCACCTCGTCGCCCGGGCCGATATCCAGCGCCCTGAGCGCCAGTTGCAGCGCGGCGGTCCCGGAACTCACGCCGATCGCATGCGCGACCCCGCAATGGGCGGCGAAGGCCTCTTCGAAGGCCGCCACCTTCGGTCCGAGAATGAAGGCGCTGTCGTCGATCAGTTCGTCGAGCGCGGCATGCAGCGCCGCGCGCAGGGGCTCATGCTGGGCCGCGAGATCGAGAAAGGGAACACGCAGCGGCTCGCTCATGCCGGCACCGCTCCCTCGCCGGCGACGTCGCCCGCGATTTCCACCGCCGCGCCGCGCCGACGCATCGACAGGCTGGCGGCTTCCAGCACCCGCACCACGTCCTCGCCCATGGCCGGGCCGGTCAGCGGTCGGGATTCGCCCCGGATGCAGGCGGCGAAGTGCCGGATCTCGGTCGCCAGCGCCTCGGTCTGATCGAGCTTCGGCGCCCACATGTCGCCGGAGCGGTAGCTCACCAGCATGCGGTAGATGTCCTCCGGCGCCTCGGAGATATCGACGCCGCGATCGTAGACCTTCACCTTCTCGCTGGGCTCCATGTCGTCGAAGACGATCATCCGCTTGCTGCCACCGATCAGGATCTTGCGCACCTTCACCGGGGCCAGCCAGTTCACGTTGATGTGGGCGATCATCTGGTCGGGAAAGAACAGCGTCAGGTAGGCGATGTTCTCGTGCCCGTCGGGGAAATGGTTCACCCCGTTGGCCGAGACCGCGATCGGGCGGCTGTCGAGCACGTGGAACAGGATCGACAGGTCATGCACCGCGAGATCCCAGATCACGTTGGTGTCGTGCTGGAACAGACCGAGATTGATCCGGGTCGAATCGAAATAGAACAGGTCGCCCAGCTCGCCGCCGGCGACCAGGTCGCGCATCTTCGCGACCGCGCCGGAATAGATGAAGGTGTGATCGACGAGCAGCACCAGGCCCCGCGCTTCCGCGAGGCGTCGCAACTCGGCAGCCTCCGCGGTGCTGCCGGCCATCGGCTTCTCCACGATGACATGCTTGCCGGCGTCGAGGGCGGCCTTCGCCAGGGCATAGTGGCTGGCCAGCGGGGTGGCGATCACGACGGCATCGACGTCGTCCCGCGCGAACAGCTCTTCGGCGTCCGACAGGGCGTCAATGTAGGGATAGAGACGGGCAGCGGAGTCCCGTTTGCCGGCGTCGAGATCGGCGATCGCGACGAGGGCCGTCTCCTCGCACTGGGCGATATTGCGCGCGAGATTCGGCCCCCAGTAGCCGAATCCGACAACGCCCATCCTGATCATCGCAGTACCGTCCGCGTACCCGTTTGGCTGTTCGGCGGCGCTCTTAGCACATTCTCCGGCATTCGCACTGCGCCACGAAGCGTCGCGCCACGGGATCTGCGCGAATTGACAGGGGGGCGGGGGGCTGACTATGGCTCGGGACGCGTTCGCGCCGCGGCGCGGTTCCACCGGATTTTCGTGCCATGCGTATCGCCATCGTCAGCAATTTCTACCCGCCGATCCAGACAGGCAGCTGCTACTGGGCGCAGAACCTGGCGCAGGCCTATCGCCGCGCCGGCGACGAGGTCGTCGTTGTCACGGTCGGGCGCAACCGGGTGCTCGAGCGCGAGGAGGACGAGGGCGTGCCGGTCTACCGCCTGCCCTCGGTCTTCAACCTGCCGAAAGCGGGCATCTTCATGAACTTCGACAGCTTCCTGCTGATGAACAGCCGGGCCAACCGGCGCGCGCTCGCGGAGATCCTGCGCGAGCACGGAACCGAGGTCGTGCACCATTCCAATCATCTGCTCGACAGCGTGTTCATGGTCGAGAGGCTCTGTCGCGAACTCGGCCTGCCCTGGATCAACACGATCCACGGCGCCATCCGGCATTCCGGCAACCGTTTCTACAGCGCCCTGATGCAGGCCGTGGACCGGCTCTATATCCGCCGGACCATGGACAGGGCCGACGCTCTGGTGGCGCTGGACCAGGAACTCGAACGCTACGGCCGGGAAACCTACCGGGCGCGGCGACTGCTGACGATCCCGCTGTGCAGCATGACCCGCGACTTTCTCGAGGCGATGCCGCAGGCCAGTCCGGGCGGGGAGGGGCCGGGCGGCGTGCTGCGCGTGGCGTCGATCGGCCATATGACGGAGAACCGCGACCGCACCGACCTTGTGGCGGCGGCCAGGCTGCTGCGCGAGCGGGGCGTAAAGGTGCATTTCGAGGTGATCGGCCGGCGCCTGGTGCGCACGGCCGAGCGCCTCGCCGAACAGCAGGGCGTCGCCGACTGTTTCACCTTTCATGGCGAACTGCCGCGCCAGGAGATGCTCGATCTGCTGGCAAACGTCCAGGCGGAGGCGCACCTGTTCTTCATGCCGGGCCTGGGCAACGCCACGCTGGAGGCGATGGCCGCCGGCCTGCCGGCAATCTGTTACGGCTATGACGGTATCTACGGCGACGTGCCGCTGCAGGACGGCGGCAACATCTTCTTCGCCGATCTGGAACGGCCGGAAACCATCGCCGATGCGCTCGAACGCCTGGCCGGCGACCCGGACCTGCGTGCCCGAGCCGGCCTTGCGGCGCGCAGGCTGGTTGCAACCCACCTGACCTGGGACGTTGTGATCGAGCGCTATCGCGCGCTGTTCGCCGAGCTGCTTGCCGCCCGCGCCCCGGGCGCGCAAGCTTGAGCCCATGCCGATCGCCGACAATGTCACGCTGGGCCGCAACGTGCGGATCTTCCATCCCGACCAGGTCAACCTGTACGGCTGCGCCATCGGCGAGGAGACCGGCATCGGCTCGTTCGTCGAGATCCAGAAGAACGCCCGGATCGGCGCGCGCTGCAAGATTTCCTCGCACAGCTTCATTTGCGAAGGCGTGACGATCGAGGACGAGGTCTTCGTCGGTCACGGCGTGATGTTCACCAACGACCTCTTCCCGCGGGCCACCAACGCCGACGGTTCGCAGCAGGGAGAAACGGACTGGCAGGTGATCGAGACACGGGTCTGCCGGCGCGCCTCGATCGGATCCAACGCCACCATTCTCGCGGGCGTACGCATCGGCGAAGGCGCTCTGGTCGGAGCCGGCAGCGTCGTCACCCGCGATGTCCCGGACAACGCCGTTGTCGCCGGCAATCCCGCGACGGTGCGCGGCGATGCGCCGGCGTGACCCCGGTCGCGGGAACCGCCGTCAGCCGGTAACGAGGTCGCCGGCGCGGTAGCCCTGGAAAAAGAGCGCCGCCGAAAGGTCGGCATGGTCGATGCAGGCATCCGCCGCGGCGCGCACCACCGGCTTGCCGCGCCAGGCCACGCCAAGCCCGGCGGCCTCGATCATGCCGATGTCGTTGGCCCCGTCGCCGATGCAAAGGGCCGAGGCGGCATCGAAGCCGCCGGCGCGGCAGAGTTCGTCGAGGGCGGCGACCTTGGCGTCGCGGCCCAGCACCGGTTCGCCGACCCGGCCGGTGAGCGCGCCCGCCGCGATCTCGAGACGGTTGGCGCGATGTTCGTGAAAGCCGAGAGCGGCGGCGACGCGCCCGGTGAAGAAGGTGAAGCCGCCGGAGACGAGCGCGGCATGCGCGCCGCCCGCCCGCATGGTCTGCACCAGCGTGCGCGCGCCCGGCGAGAAGGCGATGGCGGTCTCGAACACGGTCTCGAGCGTGTCCTCGGGCAGGCCCTCCAGCATGGCGACGCGCTGGCGCAGGGCGCCCTCGAAGTCGAGTTCGCCGCGCATCGCGATCTCGGTGATCTCGCGCACCGCGTCGCCGACGCCGGCGGCCTCGGCCAGCGCATCGACGCATTCCACCGTAATCATGGTCGAATCCATGTCGGCGATCAGCAGCCGCTTCCTGCGGCCCGCGGCGGCCTGCAGGCAGTGATCCACCGGCGCGTCCGCGAGCACGGCGGCGAGCGCGGCGCGCACGTCGTCGGGCGCCAGATCCGTGGCGATGTCGCAGGCTTCGCCCGGCATGAGCCAGTCGGGCGCCATCCCGGCGCCGACCGCCCGGGCGGTTTCGTTCGCGAGCGCTTCATCCAGCGGCTTGCCGACCAGGGTCAGGACGTATTTCATGGGCACCCGTGAGCATTGAGGACGAGACGGCGCGCTGCGTGCTGATAGCCGGGCCGACGGCGAGCGGCAAGTCGGCGCTGGCGCTGCGCCTGGCCGAGGCCTTCGACGGCGTGGTGATCAACGCCGACAGCATGCAGGTCTATCGCGACCTGCGCGTGCTGACGGCGCGGCCCGATGCCGGCGAGGAGGCGCGCGCGCCGCACCGGCTCTACGGCGTGCTGGCAGGCGACGATCCCTGCTCGGCCGGACGCTGGGCGGCGCTGGCGGGTACGGAGATCGCGGCGGCCGCGGCGGCGAACCGGCTGCCGATCCTCGTCGGCGGCACCGGCCTCTATTTCCAGGCCCTGACCGAGGGGCTTTCGGCCCTGCCCGCGATCGAACCGGCGGTGCGCGCCCGGGCCCGCGACCGGCTCGCCGCGCTGGGCGCCGAGGCCTTTCACGCCGAACTGGCGGCCCGCGATCCCGGGGCCGCGGCGCGGTTGCCGGCCGGCGACAGCCAGCGGCTGCTGCGGGCCTGGGAGGTGATCGAGCAGACCGGCGTGAGCCTGGCCGACTGGCAGGCGCGGAACCGGCCGCGCCCGGCGCTCTCGTCCTGGTGCGGTCTGCTACTGGCGCCGCCGCGGGCGGCGCTCTACCGGGCCTGCGATGCGCGCTTCGAGACGATGCTGGAGCGGGGCGCCCTGGACGAGGTCGCGGCCCTGCTGGCACGGGGCTATGCCCCCGACCTGCCGGTGATGAAGGCCGTCGGCGTGCGCGAACTGGCGGATGTCGTCACGGGCCGGCAGACCCGCCCGGCGGCGGTTGCTGCGGCGCAGCAGGCGACCCGCCGCTACGCCAAACGGCAGATGACCTGGTTTCGTGGAAAGATGCGTGCGTGGAACTGGATGAATTCGCAATTATCGGAAAGTATGATTGACGAATCCTTTTCGATTATAAGGAATTTCGTGTTGACCCGCCGGTAAGGCTTCCCTATTTTGCGCCGCTCGCGCCCGCCGGTTCCGGCCGGAGGGCGCGGTTTTCTTAGCAACCGCACACCAATTTACTGGATGTCGCCGCCGCCGTTCGGCCGTTAGGCTGCCCGGCGGTTCACGGGAAGGAGTATTCGAGATGCCGCAGACCGCAGCGTCCGCCGAAGAGACCGGTCGGATGATGACCGGTGCGGAGATCGTCGTACAGTCGCTGATCGACCAGGGAGTCGAGGTCGTCTTCGGCTATCCCGGCGGCGCGGTCCTTCCCATCTACGATGCCATGTTCAAGCAGAACAAGCTGCGCCACGTGCTGGTGCGCCAGGAAGGCGGCGCGGTGCACGCGGCGGAGGGCTATGCGCGC
>JBGTSP010000041.1:0-23449 GCA_041940205.1 Alphaproteobacteria bacterium | reverse complement strand
AACTCGCCGTTCACCGAGGGCAGGCCGAACGGCATGCTGTCCTTCCGCTCGCATGTCTGGACCGATACCGACCCCGACCGCTGCGGCATGCTGCCCTTCGTGTTCGAGGACGGTTTCGGCTTCGAACGCTGGATCGACTACGTGCTCGACGTGCCGATGTACTTCGTCTACCGCGAGGGCACCTATCATGATGTCGCGGGCCGCAGTTTCCGGGACTTCATGGCCGGGAAGCTGGAAGGCTTCGAGGGCGAGCGTCCGAGCATGCGCGACTGGGGCGACCACATGACCACGGTGTTTCCCGAGGTCCGGCTGAAGAAATATCTCGAGATGCGCGGCGCCGATGGCGGACCCTGGAACCGCCTGTGCGCACTGCCGGCGCTCTGGGTCGGCCTGCTGTACGACGACGACGCCCAGAACGCCGCCTGGGACCTGGTCAGGAACTGGAGCATGGAGTCCCGCGAGCAGCTTCGCCTGGACGCGCCGGTGAAGGCGCTCGCCGCCGAGGTCGAGGGCCGGCCGCTGCTCGAGGTCGCCCGCGAGGTGCTCGCGATCGCGGAAGCCGGCCTGAAGAAGCGGGCGATGCCCGGCACCTATACCGGCGACGAGACCGAATATCTCGAGCCGCTGCACCGCACGGTCGAAAGCGGACGGGTGCCGGCCGAAGAGCTTCTGGCGCTCTATCACGGCCGCTGGAACGGGTCGGTCGATCCGGTCTACGAGGAAATGGCCTACTAGCGCCCTTCCGCGCGCTTGCCCCGGGCCGCCGCCGGACTAAAGTCGGCACACCGCAAACCCGCCGCTTCGCGTCGTCCGACGGACGGCGGGCGCGATCGATCGGAACAACCGGCAGCCGCGCTGCCCGCACGGGAGGAAGACATGTCGAACATCCTGAACCGACGCCAGGCCCTGGGCCTGCTGGGCGCCGCCGCCGCCGCGGGCGCGTTTGCCCGCCCGGCGTTCGCCAACACCAAGATCAATGTCGGCGCGCTTCGCTTCACCTCGCACGCGGCCAGCTTCGTCGCCTTCGAGCGGGGCTACTTCGCCGAGGCCGGCCTGGACGTCGAGTTCAAGTTCTTCCAGGCCGCCCAGCCGATGGCGGTGGCGATCGCCTCGGGCGACGCCGACTACGGCGTCACCGCGATTTCCGGCGGCCTGATCTCGCTGGCCGAGAAGGGCGCGACCAAGGTCATCGGCGGCGCCCTGCAGGAAGAGAAGGGCATCGACGGCCAGAAGATCCTGGCCTCCAACAAGGCCTTCGAGGCCGGCCTCACCGCGCCCTCCAAGCTCGACGGCCGCAGCTTCGCGGTCACCCAGAGCGGTTCCTCGTTCCACTATATGGGATCGAAGATCTCGGCCGCCGAGGGCGTCACGGTCAGCTACCGGCCGCTGCAGAAGGTCGGCGCGATCATCGGCGCGATGAAGTCGGGCCAGGTCGACGCCTGGTCGATCGTGCCGCACATCGCCAAGGGGCTGGCCAAGGCCGGCGCCTGGAAGATCATCGGCGACGTGGCCGACTACATTCCCGACTACCAGGTCACCACGGTGTTCACCTCGGCCCGCAACGCGGCCAGCGAACGGGCCAAGACCGAGGCCTTCCTCGGCGCCTTCTCGCGCGGCGCCGCCGACTTCAACGCGGCGCTGGTCGACCGCAGCCAGGGCGACGAGGCGGCCGAGGCGATGGTCAAGCTGATCCACAAATACGTCTATGCCGACCGGCCCTACGAGAAGGCGCGCGGCTCGATCATCAACGGGGCGATGCGGATCAACGAGGGCGCGGCGCTCAACCTCGCCTCCGCGATGGACCAGCTCAACTGGTTCAAGGCCGAAAAACTGGTCAAGGAGACGATCGGCCAGGACACCCTGTTCGATACCTCCTATGTGAAGGTCATCGGCGCCTGACGGGGCCGGCGCTTCCGGCGTTCGCCGGAAGCGCCGTTCGCTCATGGACCTTCATCTCGAGCAGGTCGGCCACGACTACGGGCCGCTCGCGGTGCTGCGGGAGATCTCGCTGACGATCCCGCGCGGCGAGATCGTCTGCATCGTCGGTCCCAGCGGCTGCGGCAAGTCGACCCTGCTGCGCCTGCTCGGCGGGCTGGAGAAACCGGGCCACGGCCGGGTGCTGCAGCGCGGCGCGCCGCCGGCGGACTGCCTCAATCCGCTGACCTTCATCTTCCAGCATTTCGCCCTGCTGCCCTGGCGCTCGGTGGAGGGCAACATCGCCCTGGTCCTGGAGGATCACCGCATTGCCGGCGACGAGGCGGCGGCGATCATCGACGACGTGCTGAACCGCACGCGGCTGTCCGACTTCCGCAAGGCCTGGCCGCGTCAGCTCTCGGGCGGCATGAAGCAGCGGGTGGCGATCGCCCGGGCGCTGGCGGTCCGCCCGGCGGTGATGCTGATGGACGAACCGCTCTCGGCGCTCGACAGCCAGACCCGCGAACTGCTTATGGACGACCTGGTCGCGCTGTGGACCCGCGCGCCCTTTACCGCCGTCTACGTCACCCACAATCTCGACGAGGCGGTCCGTCTGGGTCACCGCATCGTCGTGCTTTCCCGCCGGCCCGGCCGGATCCGCGACATCGTCGCCATCGAGACGCCGCTCGCCGAGCGTACCGGCTCGGAAACGACGCTGCGCGAGACCCGACAGCGCCTGTGGGAACTGATGCGCGAGGAAGCCGTCGCGGCCGACCAGGAGCTGCTCGATGCCTGAGCCGGCCCGGCCCGGCGGGGTTCCGGGCGAGGACCGCGCGGTCGCCTTCCGGGGCGGCGGATTTGCACCGCGCCGCATGGTCTGGGTCGGCCCGCTGCTGTTCGTGCTGCTGATCGGCCTGCTGGAAGCGGGCACCCGCAGCGGCCTGATCCCCAGCCTGACCATGCCGCGGCCCTCGGCCGTGCTGGCCACCTTCGTCGACCTGTTCGAAAGCGGACTGCTGTGGAAGCACCTGCTGCCGTCGCTGCAGCGGCTTCTGGTGGGCGGCAGCCTCGGCGCGCTGGCCGGCATCGCCGTCGGCATCGCCATCGGCCTGTTCAGCCTGGTGCGCGCCGGCCTGGTGCCGCTGGTCGCCGCGCTGTTCCCGATTCCCAAGATCGCGCTGCTGCCGCTGTTCGTGATCTGGTTCGGGATCGGCGAGGGTTCGAAGAACGCGCTGATCGCCTTCGGCACGTTCACCCCGATGGTGATCGCCACCTATGGCGGCGTCGACAATGTCGACCGCACCCTGATCCGCATGGGCCAGAGCTTCGGCCTCGCCTGGTTCTCGATCGTGCGCAAGATCGTCCTGCCCGGCGCCCTGCCGGCGATCCTGAACGGCCTTCGGGTGGCGCTGGCGGTCGCCATCATCCTGCTGATCGCCGCGGAGATGCTGGGCGCCGAGTACGGCGTCGGCGCCTACATTCTCGAAGCCGGCTCGCTCTACGACCTCGAACGCCTGTTCGCCGGCGTGGTGATCCTCTCGGTCATGGGCCTGACCGTGAGCTGGCTGATCGGACTGGCCGAGCGGCTGTTGCTGACCTGGCGGGAGTGAAACGGACGCCGCAGCGCCTGATCGGCGGGTCCGGCTGCGTTCAGGCCGACGCCGGCGCCGCCTGCGCGGCCGGCCGGCCGGGCAGCACCAGCACCGCGGCAAGGCCAAAGGCCGCGGCGATGGCCAGCACCACCAGCACCGTCTCGAAGCCGCCGCCGCCCTGCAGGATGCCGCCGGCGATCGGCAGCACGCTGGCGCCCACGGTGAGATTGAGCGCGAACTTCACCGACAGCACCTTGGTGCGCCACTGGTCGGGCACATAGCGCGAGATTACCGTGTCGGAGACGGGGATCTGGCCGAACATGAACAGCATCGCCACCAGGGTCGCGAGGAACAGCGGCAGGTCCGCCTGTCCGCCGCCGCCGGCCACCAGCAGCGCCATCACGGCGAGCAGCACCGGTTGCGCGGCGACCACGGTGAACAGCAGCGGTTTCACCGCATGGCGGTCGAGCAGCAGGCCCATCACCAGTTGCGCGAAGGCCGACAGCGCATAGACCAGGGCGGCCAGCGAACCGGTCACCGCGACGTCGGTGGAAATGCCGCCCAGATGCACTTCGAACAGGCGTGGCACGATGAAGGTCATGGCGCCGAAGACGAAACCGCCCGACAGGGTGACGAGGAAGATCGCGATCAGGGCCCGCTGCCAGTCCGGCGCAAAACCGACCAGCGCCTTCTCGGCGGCCGTGCCCGCCGGCGCCACCGCCCTGCCGGAGCGCACGAAGGCCCAGAAGCCGAAGCCGATGGCGATGGAAACGATTCCGGGCAGCAGGAAGGCCAGCCGCCAGTCGTAGTGCGCCAGCACGAAACCGGTTAGCAGCGGCGCAGCGGCGACGCCCATGTTGCCCCAGACCCCGTTCAGGCCGATGCGGTAGCCGACATTGCCGCCGCCCTGCACCAGCATGGCGATGCCGACGGGATGGTAGATCGCAGCGAACACGCCGATCGCCGCCAGCCCGATGGCGATCTCCAGCGGCGAGGTTGCGAAACTGGTGGCGATCGCGGCCAGGCCGATGCCGATGAAGAAGATCACGATCAGGACGTTTCGGCCCCAGCGGTCCGCCAGCCAGGCGGCGATCGGGGCGCAGGCGCCGAACAGCACGGCGGCCGGCGTGCCGTAGGGGATCATCTCGGCATAGGCGCGCTCGCTGCCGAAGCCGAAGGAAACGCCGGCGTCGAAAGCCGCCTTGGCGAAGATCAGCATGAACAGGTGGTCGGCGAAATGGCCGAGATTCAGGAACAGAAAGCGAAGCCGCACGGCCGACATCGGGCGTATCCCCCTTCAGGAAAGCCGGGAGTATAGGCGCAGGCGCCCGGTTTGGCGGTTTGCCCGCCGCATGGCAGCCATGCGGGAGGCAGGCGGCGCGCAAGCCTCACGCCAGCAGGGTTTCGGCGTTCACCAGGGGAATGTTGCGCGCCGCGAGATCGGCGCGGGTCGCGGCCATCGAGCCGTCGAGATCGATGTCGCGCACACAGTCCTCGACGAAACGGGCCTCGAAACCCGCGCTCTGGGCATCGCAGGTCGAGGCATAGACGCAGACATCGCCGGCCAGGCCGCAGAGATAGACCCGCTCGACGCCGCGCTCGCGAAGATAGCCGGCGAGCCCGGTGCTGGTCCGGCGGTCGTTCTCCATGAAGGCGGAGTAGGAATCGATGTCGGCGCGGAAGCCCTTGCGCACGATCATCTCGAAGCGTTCGGCATCGAGGTCGGGATGCAGCTCGGCCCCCGGGCTGCCCTGTACGCAATGCACCGGCCAAAGGGTCTGCGGGCCGTAGGCGACCTCGATGCTTTCGAACGGCGCGCGGCCCTCGTGGTTCGGTGCGAAGGAAAGATGATCGGCGGGATGCCAGTCCTGGGTCGCCACGATCACCTCGAAACGCGTCATCAGCCGGTTCACCAGAGGCACGATGGTCTCGCCATCCGGGACAGCGAGCGCACCGTCGGAGCAGAAGTCGTTTTGCACATCGACCACGATCAAGGCTTCGGTCATGGTGTCGCTTCCTCTTCGGCGGCCGCACGAGCCGCGATTCTCGGCGACCCGCAATCTAGCAGCTTCGTGCCCGGAACCTGACCGTGTTTCTCGACCGTCCACCCTTCACTTCCCCGAATTCCGGTTCCGGCGCAGCCGCATGAACGGCCGCATCGTCTGGATGTTCTGCCTGCTGGCCGCACTGTTCGGCGCCGGCCAGTTCAATCGCGTCGCCGGCAGCATCATGACGCCGGTGATCGACCACGAACTGGGTCTGGGCGCCGCGGCGGTCGGCACGGCGATGGCGGTCTACTATGTCGCCGGCGCCCTGATGCAGATACCCGCCGGTCTCTGGTTCGACCGTTTCGGTGTACGCCTCGTGCTGCCGGCGCTGCTGGCGGTTTCGGTCGCCGGCACGGTGATCTTCGCCACCGCCGAAAGCAGCGCTGCGCTGATCCTCGGCCGGCTGCTGATCGGATCCGGCTATGCCAGCACCCTGGTGGCGGCCTTCGTGATCTTCGCCCGCTGGGTACCGCAGGAGAAGTTCGCCACGGTCAGCGCCGCCCTGCTGGCCGCCGGCTCGATCGGCGGCATCTGCGGCACCGCGCCGCTGGCCTGGCTGATCGGCGAGATCGGCTGGCGGCACACCTTCGTCGGCGTCGCGGGCCTGACCACGGTGCTTCTGGTCGCCGCCGCCCTGGTCCTGCGCAATGCGCCGCCGGGCTACCGCGCATCGGGCCGGCCGCCGGCCAACCTGCGCGAAAGCCTCTCGGGCCTGCGCGACGTCCTGCGCCATCGCGACATGCGCTACCTGCTGATCCTCAGCCTCGTCACCTACGGCCCGCAGATGACCGTGCTCGGCCTGTGGGGCGGCGCGTTCCTCGGCGACACCTACGGCCTGGACAACAACCAGCGCGGCCTCGTGCTGCTGGCGCTGGCGACGATCAATGCGCTGAGCCTGCTGCTCTGGGGCCCGCTGGACCGGCTGCTGGACAGCCGCAAGACCGTGGCCATCGCCGCCTATCTGCTGCAGGGCGGGCTGTTCATCGCGATCGCCGCGAGTGCCGGGCAGGGACTGGCCTGGACGCTGGCCCTGCTCTGTCTGCTGGCGGCGACGTTCGGCGGCTATGTCGTCGTGCAGTCGCACTGCCGGGCGCTGTTTCCCGATTCCATGGTGGGCCGGGCCAATACCAGCCTGAACCTGGCGGCGATCCTGGGCGTGGCGGCGATGCAATGGCTCAGTTCGCTGATTGTCGGCGCCCTGCCCGCGGGCGCGGCGGGCGGGCTTGCCGATCCCGATGCCTACCGCCTCGCCTTTGGCGCCATCGGCCTCACCTGCTGGCTGGCCGTGGGCCTCTACACCCGGGTTCGCGACGTCCGGCCCAGCACGCGTCGTTAACGCGGCCTTTACCCTGCTTCACATAGGTTGGCGTTATGTGAGCAGATTGACGAGCCGCGCGACACGATGATCCCGATGACCGAATTCCGATACCCGCCCGCCGGTGCCCGAACGTGGCACCCGCGACGCCGGAATCCGGCCGTTTGCGGCGCCGGCTCGACTGCAGCCACGCAATCCCGCGGCGCGGCGGACCGCACGATCCCAGAGGAAAGAGCATGACCATTCAGAAGAACATGCCTTCGTCGCACTATCCGGAGGGAAATCAGGGTGACTGCCAGGTCATCGAGACTCCCGCGATACTGCAGGCCAAGGTCGGCACCGGACGGGGCATGAACCTGAAACTGCTGAAGCAGGCGGAAGCGGCCGTCGACGAGCTCAAGGAAGAGTACGAGGCCCGGCTGTGCGAAGAGGTTGCCGGCCTGGCGATGCATTACGAGAAGATGAAGAAGGCCGGCGAGTACGACCTGGAACATCTCTACGGCCTGTCGCACGAGATGCGCTGCGAGGGCGGTACCTACGACTATCCCCTGATTTCCTCGTTTGCCGACACCCTGTGCAAGTTCATCGAGGCCCAGTCGACCGGGCTCGACGACAAGGGCGAGAAGGTGGTGGAAGCGCACATCAAGGCCCTCCAGGCCGTCTCCATCGGCTCCATCAAGGGTGACGGCGGCGAGGTCGGACGTTCGCTCGTCGCCGGGCTGGACGACATGGTGGCCCGCACGGTCAGCTGACGACGCAGAAGGAACGCGATCGCTCATGGCGTACGATCTCTCGAAACTCGGAATCCTGATGGCCGACGACAACCCGCACATGCGGGTCCTGTTGCGGCGGATTCTCACCTCGCTGGGCGTCCGGAACGTCAAGGAAGCCGACGGCGGCGAAGCCATGCTGACGCTGCTCAGGAGCTTCCAGGCGGACATCGTCTTCGTCGACTGGCTGATGCCGGGAACCGACGGCATGACCGCGGTCCGCCAGATCCGGGCCGGCGAGGACAGTCCCAATCCCTACGTGCCGATCATCATGATGAGCGGGCATATCGGCATCGACGAACTGCTGGAGGCCAGGGATGCCGGGGTCAACGAGTTCCTCGCCAAGCCGCTGTCTCCCCGGATCGTCTACGACCGGATCATCAAGGTGATCGAGAAGCCGCGCCCCTTCGTCAAGACCGCCAGCTATTTCGGTCCCTGTCGCCGGCGCAAGCAGATGCGCGACTATGCCGGCCCGGAACGCCGAGGCACCGGCGGCACCGCTGCGGCCGCCTGAACCCGCGCCGCCGACGAGCCGCGTCGGCGTCCGGGCCCTCCGGGCCCGCCCGCGGTTTCCCGGGCGCCCGCGACGGACTACACTGGGGCCATGAACGGCCTGCCGCATCCCGACCATCCCTCGCCCCTGCCCGTCGCCTTCTGGCTCGTGCCGCTGCTTGCGCTGCTGGCCCTGCTGGCCGGCGTAGTGCTGTTTCGCGATGCGATCGTCTCGGGCTTCGCGACCCGGCTGTTCGGGACCTTCATCTGCTGAACCCCGCGCCCGGACCGCCGCGGCGCCCCGCTCTGGAGCATCCGGGATGATCATCACCACGACCGACAGCGTCGAGGGGCGCCAGATCACCGCCTATCTGGGCATCGTCAGCGGCGAATGCGTGTATGGCGCGAACTTCATCCGCGACTGGTTCGCCTCGATCCGCGATATCGTCGGCGGGCGTTCCGGCAGCTACGAAAGCGTCCTGCGCGACGGCAAGAACACCGCGCTGGAAGACCTGATCGAGGCCGCCGAGGAACTCGGCGCCGATGCCGTCATCGGCATCGATCTCGACTACGAACAGGTCGGCGAAAGCATGCTGATGGTCTCCGCCAACGGCACCGCGGTCCGCCTGGGCTGACCCCGCCGGGTATTTCCCGCTGCACGGTGTCGAGGGACCGCGGGTCACCAGACACTACGCCTGCACCAACGGCGGGTCCGCCAACGGCATTCTCGAGAGCTTCAAGCCTCGCACGGGATCCGGCTGGGGCGTCCGACAGCGAGGGCAAGCTGATCCGGTTCGAATACAATACCGGCTGAGTCGGATCCGGGTTCGCGGTTCCGCCCCGACGCGCCCGGTCGGCGCCACCCGTATCGCCGGCATCCCCCGATGACCGCTTTCAAACTCAGAAAAATTCAGCAAGATCGCAACCTGTCATCAATCCTTAGCAGGCATTGCTCTCGTATACTGTCGGTATCCGAAGGAGAGGCGTAGAGATGCGGCGTGCCGCGATCCTGGTCATGCTGCTGTTGTTGCCGACGACGTCGGCGACGGCACAGTATTTCTTCCGGGATCTTTCCGCGACGGACATGACCCTGCTGTTCAGCGGCGAAGGGTTCGGCCTGGCGCTGAAAAGCGCGCGCCTGGGCCGCTTCACCGATGCCAACCGGGAACTCGAGGTGCAGCACTGGGTCGGCGCCGGTGGACGGCTGTCGCTCTACGGCGAGCGCCATGCCGAGGAGTCGGGCGAGGCCTTCGACGACGACCTCGAGCATCTCACCCATCTCTACTTTCTCGCCGACCGCGACGTGCCGGTCGAGTTCGGGACCGAACGGCACAGCGTGAACGCGCTCGGGCACGTGCGCAGCCGGCGGTTCGCCGTGCATGACGGCCAGTGTCTGGCCTGGACGGTACGGTTCGCGGCGAAGAGCCCGCAGGACGGCGAGACCCGGCTGCTGGGCTTCTATTGCCAGGCCTCCCCGGTGTCGCGGGCGCTTGCCGAAGCGCTGGTCTCGGCGACCGGCTACCGCGACCGCTACGAGCCCGTCTCCCCGGCGCCGGGCCAGTTCCATCGCACCCGGGCCAGCGCGGGCAACGGGCCGGCGACGCCGCCGCCGCCGATGCCGGTGCAGATCCGCTGGGAAGGCCGCGACGCGCCGATCGCCGGCACCATGTTCCTCTCGAGCACCGGCGAAACCGGCCGGTTCCGCGCCCAGGGCGGCAGTTTCTACTGCAAGGGCCGGCTGCGCGCGCAGGGCGGACCCGTCTCCACCCCCGACAATCCGCTCGGCACCTGGCATTTCGCCTGCAGCAACGGCGCGGCGGCCAGTGGCACGTTCGAGGGAATATCCAACGAGGGCGGCACCGGCTGGGGCGCCGACAGCGAGGGCAACCTGGTCTGGATCGAGTACGGCGCCGGCTGAGCCGGCGCCGTTCCGCCGGCCCCTCTGCGATCTATCGGGCATCGCAATAATTGACACCACTATCTGTACGTGCAACAGAATCAAACACTCAATCGGGTAAGTAAAAACGTTGCGTAGCGTGAATCTCGAATTTCGAGAGATGATTCGCCATGCAAATCAAAACGTTTCTGTTTCTTTCAGTTGTTGTGACACTACTACATTCTGGCCGGATAGCGGTTGCAGAAACTCGTCCGCTCTGGATCGACACCGATATCAGCGTGGTTCCAGACCTGGTGTCCGACCCGGACGATGCTATTGCGCTCGAACTGCTGCGCCGCTCCCGCCTGCAGATTGTTGGCATATCGACCTGCGGTGGTAACCAGGACGCCGAGACCGTCTGGCAGTCGGCAAGGAAACGCATAACGTGGGCACCACTGCACCGGGGAGGCATCGATTCCTGCGATGCCGATGCTGTTCTTGCAATCACCCGTGCACTGGAGTCTCGTGAGCTGGATTTTCTCGTACTGGGCCCGGCCACGAACCTGTCGAAGGCGCTGTCGTGCCGACCTGATCTTCGGGAACACGTTGGAAAGATCGTTGCTATTGCCGGACGTCAACCCGGAGAGGAGTTTTACTTCCCGAACCACACCTTCCTGAGCCGGATGACCCGTCCCATGCGCGATCTCAATTTCGAGACCGATCCGGCATCGTTCATGGCAATTCTGGACGGCCGCCTGGAGGTAGAACTTGTTCCCTTCAGCACCGGCATCTCCACCATGCTCACTTTTGAAGATCTCGCTCCCTTCATCGACAGTGAACTCATAGACGCGGTAGCCAACTGGATCTGGACATTGACGGTGCTCGGCAGTGACGGTCTACCACCGTTCGACGCTGTTGCCGCCATGCGCTTCATTACGCCAAATATTTTCAAGGAAGAGTTCGTTCACGTGCGGTTTGAGAACAACCAGCTTGTCTATTTTCCGTCACCCGGTCCGAGCAGCATCAAGGTACTCCGCATCAGGACCGACAATGACGAATATCTGATCAGGACGACGATAAAACGAAGCGGTGAAGCATCGAGAAATTCATTAGAACGAGAAAATCTAGAAAAACAACTCCGAACATATATCGATAAAAACATCGAAAACGCCAAAAAAGGAAAACTTCCTGATGGCAGCAATATGCCATCTGAATGTCTTGCAATAAGTATAGAATGGTGTTTATCGCGGTTTTGGTTTGATCATGTATACAATTAATACGAACAAATTTGATCATTATTGTATTGTATTGACATACAATATGAATTTTGTAAAATATCTTTTTACTATTAATCGATGCTTCCAAAAATCTTTTTGTCTAAATTTCCATCAATATTACTGACCGGGTTTAAATGATGTCATTTTTACTAAATATTCTGGAGCACTATTTCTATCTACTCCAGCACTCCACCAAGATCTATACTCAATAAGATGCCTTTCTTCGCTGAAAAAAATTGTCTCCAGCATCGGCCTGCCTCTGTCCAGCCGTTGATTATCGCAATGAATCTCAAAAATGTGAAATTTTCTTTGCGAAATTAATATTGATGACTCCGATATTATATTACAACTTCTCTCTCTATATACTCCATCTGCTGTAAAGTTAACCTTCCATTTTACCCCTATTTTCAAAGTTTCAGATGGCAACCAACCACTATGTGGATCATAATTTCTCCCTCGAGATCTTATATAATTCCCATAGTCATCCAATTGAGTTGTTTCTCCAGAGAATTTACCTGAAAAATATTCAAACTTCTCCTTGCTCAACCAACGAATACAACTACTCGATTCTCCATCGAGATCATAACAAGCTTCATCTCCTGGACGAATTTCTGCATTTACACCAAACGATACAATTAAAGAAAATACGAACGTAAGGATCATTCTTCTCATAGATTCTCTCCAAGAGCGCTTATTCCAAAAATTTATACTCCCAAAATTCCAAACTCTGATATTAATTGAAAAATTGTAGCAGAACAATCAAAAATATATTTACAGAAAAAATTTGTACTTTGATCGTGCATTTATTTTGCAGGAAGAATTCTCCTCTCTAGGTAGTCAGCTTCCGTATTTCACCGAGCAGCCGTAGGGCCGGGTCGCGGACTGGTCGATCGCCTGGCCCTCCGCCATCTGCTTCAGCGCCACGCGGATATGGTTGCGCGCCTTCTCGACATCGCTGTGGCGGGCCGAGGGAATGTCGTCGATCGCGCCCTTGTAGACGAGGGTGCCGGAGGTATCGACGATGTACATGTGCGGCGTGGTGCGGGCGTCGTAGAGCCGTCCGACCGCGCCTTCGGGATCCAGCAGGACCGCGCTGGGCGCGGCATCCCGCTTGTCGGTCAGCGCATTGGCTTCCGCGGCCTCGACATAGCCCTGCCGGCCGGGCGCCGAGGAGATCACCGACAGCCAGACGATACCGTCCTTCGTGCTGTCCTTCTGCAGGGCCTGCATGTTGCCGGTGCCGTAATGCTTGCCGACATAGGGACATTCATGGTTGGTCCACTCCAGGATCACGGTCTTGCCGCGATACTGGCTGAGCGTGTGCGACAGGCCGTTGCTGTCGCGGGCGGTGAAGTCGGGCGCCGTCACGCCGACGCGGGGATCGGCGCCGGCGGGCGCGGCGGCAAGGGTGGCGAAGGCGACCGCCGCGATCGCGGTGGCACGGGTCAGGCGGGCGAAGGAAGCCGTCATGAGGCATTCTCCCTTGGCATGAGCGGTTGCAGGTTAGCGGTGGTCGACAGTCCGGCGAGACGCTCGATGATCATCGCCTCGCTCAACAATTGCGGCAGGACGACGGGCGGCGCGGCGGCATCGCCCGGCGGGTACAGCAGGTAGAGCGGCACGCCGGCGCGGCCGTAGCGCTTCAGCACGGTCGCGATCTCGGCATCGCGCCGGGTCCAGTCGCCTTTCAGGTAGGCGATGTCGTGCCGCCGCAGCGCCTCGCGGAAGGCCGGCGAGGCCAGGGCCACGCGTTCGTTCACCTTGCAGGTGATGCACCAGGCAGCCGTGAAATTGACGAACACCGCCCGCCCTTCCGCGCGCAGCGCCTGCAGGCGAGCCGCGCTGTAGGGCTCGCTGGCATCGTCCGCGGCCGCAGCCCGGGCCACCGGCGCCGCCCGATCGACGGCGGTCAGCGGCCAGCTGCCGCCGAGCGCGGCGGCGACGAGCAGCAGCGCCAGACCCGCGGCGCGCAGGCTGCCGGGGGACCGGCCATACAGCCAGGCGGCGAAGCCGACCACGGTCAGCGCGACCGCCGCCGCCAGCACCCCGTCGCTGCCGACCTGCTCGCTCAGCACCCAGACCATCCAGCCGGCCGAGGCATAGAGCGGGAAGGCCAGCACCTGCTTCAGGGTCTCCATCCACGCTCCCGGCGGCGGCAGCAGCCGCGCCAGCGGCGTCGACAGCGCCACCAGGGTCAGCGGCAGGGCGAAGCCGACGGCCAGCGCCTGCAGGACGAGGAAGGCGGTAAGCGCCGGCTGCGCCAGGGCGTAGCCGATGGCCGCACCCATGAAGGGCGCGGTACACGGCGTTGCGGCAATGCTTGCCAGCACGCCGGTGAAGAAGGAGCCCGAAAGGCCCCGCCGCGCGGCGAGGCCCGAGCCCATGCCGGTCAGCGAAGCGCCCAGCGAAAACACGCCGCTGAGCGACAGGCCGAGCGCGAAGAACAGCGCGGCCATGATCAGGACGAAGCCCGGAGCCTGGAACTGGAAGCCCCAGCCCAGCAGGGCACCGGCCGCGCGCAGCGCCAGCAGCAGTCCGCCGAGCACGCCGAAACTCGCGAGCACGCCGACGAAATAGGCGAGCCCGTGGGCGCGGCGGACCCCGGCTTCGCCCTGGCCGTGCCGGGCGATGGCCAGCGCCTTCAGCGACAGCACCGGAAAGACGCAGGGCATGAGGTTCAGGATCAGTCCGCCCAGCAGGGCGAAGAGCAGGGCCTGCAGCAGGCCGATCCCGTCTTCGCCGGCCGGCGCAGACGCGGCGGCGCTGTCGGAGCCCCCGGTACTGGTGCCGGTGCTGCCGGTGCCGGCGCCCCCGGCGGTGGCCGGCGCTGCCGCCACGACCGTCTCGTCCGAAGCTCCGGCGGCGAGCGTGAAACCCTGGCGCACCGTCCCGGTACCCAGACGCTCGCTGACCGCCAGGACGCCGGTCAGTCGGGTGATCGCCTCGTCCCGGAGATCGCCGCGTTGCAGGGTCAGGACCGGACCCTCGTCGCGCCATGCGACCGCCTGCGCGGCCGCATGGTCGATCGCGCCCCAGGCGTCGGGGAAGAAATACAGGTCGGCGATCCGCTCGCGGGTGAGCTCGGGCGCGCTCAGCGCAAGTTCCACGCGCTCTTCCGTGACCGCGATCCGGGCGGGCCAGTCGCCCGCCACCGGCACCTGGCGTCGGGCCTCGGCGATCGCGCCCAGCGCCGCGGCCGGCCGCGGCGGCGCGTCGCCGGCGGCCGGCAGCAGGGTGAGTTCAAGCCGCCCTTCCTCGGGAATGCAGATTTCCTCGCAGACCAGCCAGGTCGCATCCGCGGCCAGCCGGATCGGACCCGCGGGCAGGGTTTCGGGCGGGGTGATGCGCACCGGCAGCAGCACCAGGTCGGAATAGCCGTAATTGACCAGCGGTCCCGTCGGGATCGCCTCGGGCAGCGGCCAGTGAATCGCCGACGCGCTGAAACCCGGCGGCAGGTCCCAGACCAGTTCCGTGGGCTGGCCGGAATCGCCGGGGTTGGACCAGTAGGTATGCCAGCCGGGATCGATCACCTGGCGCATCGCGACCCAGAAGGGCCGGCCCGGCGCGACCGTCTCGACCTCCGCGACGAGGTCCGCCTGGACCCGCCGCTTGAAGGGATCGTCGCCGATCTGCGCCGCGGCGGTGGCCGGCAGCCACGGCAGGAGGAGCGCGAACAGGACGCGCGTCATTATCGCCATGCCGGCAGTGTACCTCATGGTCCCTTCACGTCGTCCTCGGGCGGCCGCGAGACGCGGACGATTTAGGACCGCAAATCGGCCCTCCGCCACCCCCCGGCAAGCCGTCTCACACAGAAGTGACGCGCGGTTCCGGGGCCGAAAACCGGGCGAAAGGCCCATCCGGGGGCAGGTTCACTCGAGGTGAGCGCTCTCGGTCAGGCCCGCAGGCGCCCGGATGAACAGCACCGTGATCAGCGCGGCGCCCAGCGGATAGACCGCCAGCGCCTGCACGGTCAGCGCGGGATCCCAGCCGAAATCGATCGCCAGTCCGACCGGCAGCGGGCCGACCGAGGCGCCGACGACGCCGACCATCTGGCCCACGCCCTGAATGCTGCCGAGATGCTTGCGGCCGAAATAGCGCGGCCAGATATAGCCGAACACCGTCATGGAGAAGGCGTTGTTGACGCCGAACAGGACGGCGTAGACGACCAGGCTGACGGTATCCTGCACCTGGGTTACCGCGATCAGCGAACAGCCCGTCAGCGCCAGCGCGGCGCCATAGACGTAGCGGGTGCGGAAGCGGTCGAACAGCCGGCCGACAAAGGGCATGGCGATCAGCATCGAGACCGCGGTGATCGAGAAGGCGGAGACCGCGAGATCAACCGGAATGCCCTGGCGGGTGAGCAGCAGTTTCTGGTGGTAGTGCAGCAGGGTGACGAGGCCGGCGATCGAGGTCCAGCCGAAGGTCAGGATGTAGAAGGTCCGGGTGCGCAGCGCCTCGCGCAGCGAAAGGCCGGGGATCTCGGCCCTCCGGCCGGTCGAGACCTCATCGTCGTCGCGCGCCGCCTCGCCGTCGGGACGCAGGCCCAGCGGTTCGGGACTGTCGAACACCAGGATCAGCACCGGCGGCAGCATCAGCACCCAGGTCATCACGCCCAGGATCACCCAGGCGGTGCGCCAGTCGTACAGTTCCAGCAGGGTCTGGCTGAGCAGCGGATGCACGAAGATCGACACGCCGAAACCGGCCGCCATCAGGCTCATGGCGAACCCGCGGCTGCGCGAGAACCATTGCGAGATCATGTTGGCGCAGGCCAGGGCCAGAGACCCCTGGCCCAGGAAGCGCAGGATGGCGAAGCCGAGCGACAGCCACAGCAGGTTGGCGGCGGCGCCGAAAAACAGGCAGGCCGCGCCCAGCGCCAGCACGATGGCGATCAGCATGGTGCGCGGCCCGAACCGGTCGACCAGGCGGCCCATCAGCGGCAGGGCGAAGGCGGCGACCAGCGTGGCCAGGCCGTAGGCAAGCGTGATCTGGGTGGTGGAGATGCCGAGATCGCGGCTGATCTCGGGCGAGAACACGCCGAACGTGTGGGACTGCCCCGGGCCCGAGGCGAACAGCGCCAGCGAAGCCACCCCCACCAGGGTCCAGCCATAGAAGAAACGCTCGTTGACGGCCGGCACCAATGACCGGCGAAACTCGTGCAGCACCGAAAACTCCCGGGTCAAGCGGCCGCCGGTCTACCCGGCGATGACGGCATGGCGCCCCGCGCGTCCGGACGATATAGCGGTTGCTGGCCTGGGACACAGATTCAAATGAACGGATTCATCGGCTTCTTTCGCAACACCGAGCCGCGCGTTCTCGCGCTCGCGGGCGCGGAGACGCTGGTCTATGCGTCGATGTACTACATCTTCCCCGCCCTGCTTGGCCGCTGGGAAGCGGATTTCGGCTGGAGCAAGACCAGCCTGACGCTGGCGCTGTCGGGCGCGCTGGTGGTTGCCGCGCTGTGCGCGCCGCTGGCCGGCCACATCATCGACCGCGGCCACGGCCGGGCGATGATGACGGTCTCGGCGCTCGCCGGCGGACTGTTGCTGGGCCTGCTGGTCTTCGTGGAGACGCAGTGGCAGTTCTTCGCGCTGTGGGCGGCGATGGGGATGGCCTTCGCGGGCGCCTTCTACGAGCCCTGCTTCGCCTTCGTCACCCATACACGGGGCCTCGATGCCCGGCGCATCATCACCGCGGTCACCCTGATCGCCGGGTTCGCGAGCACCGTCTCCTATCCGCTGGTGACCTGGCTCGCCGAAATCGTGGGCTGGCGGGCGAGCGCCACCGGCGCGGCCATCCTGCTGCTGGCGGTGGGTGTGCCGCTGATGTGGTTCGGCACCGCCCATTCGCCGGCCGATCGCATCACCGTCCCGCGGGCGCCCGCCGGCGATCCGGAGAACGCTCCGGCGGCAGGCCCGGTGGCTGCCAAACCCGCGGCGGCAGGCCCTGTAGCGGCTGGCCCGGCGGCGACGAACCCGGCGACCAGCGACGGGGCCGGCCTGAAAGTGGCGATGGGCCGGCCGGTGTTCTGGCTGCTGGCCTTCGGCTTCGCCACCATCCCGCTGAACCACGGCGTGATCATCACCCACCTGTTTCCGCTGCTGGAGGACCGGCACGTGCCGCTGGAATGGGCGGTGATCGCCGCCATGGGCATCGGGCCGATGCAGGTGGCCGGGCGGATCGGCATGGTGATGACGGAAAAGCGGCTCTCGGCCGCCGCGGTCTGCGCCCTGAGCTATGTCGCCCTGGCGATCGCCTCGGGCAGCCTGTTCGCCGCGGCCTGGCTGCCGCTGCTGATCGGCCTGTTCGTGATCGGCCAGGGCGCCGGCATCGGCGTCACCTCGATCACCCGGCCCGTCGTCACCGCCGACCTGCTGGGACGTCACCAGTTCGGGGCGATCTCCGGCGCGCTCGCCCTGCCCTACACGGCGGCCGCCGCGGCGGCGCCGATCCTGGGTTCGCTGATCTGGGAAGCCGGCGGCTACGACGCCGTTCTCGCCGGCACCGCGGCGATGGCGCTGGCCGGGCTCGTGGCCTTCCTGCTGGCGCTGAAGCTGGCGAAACGGGGCTGAGCCCGATCCGCCGACGGCATCGCCGAAGCCTCAGAGGATGAAGTCGTTGGCGTCGAGATCGGCCTTGGCGACGTTCTGCAGCAGCACCCGCTCCGAGCCGTCGAGCTGGATCTGCAGGCCGCCCGCGGTATCGCTGGCGGCGTTCAGCACCTCGGAGAAACTCGAGAAGAAGGCGCTGACGTCGAGCTGATCCGAGGTCGCGGCCCCGGCCTCGAAATCGGTGATCACGTCGTGGCCGTCGCCGTCGGCCATCACGAAGATATCCTCGCCCAGGCCGCCATACAGCGTGTCGTTGCCTTCGTTCCCGCGCAGCGTGTCGTCGCCGAAATCGCCGAACACGAGGTCGTTGCCCAGGCCGCCCTGCACGTCGTCATCGTCGTTGCCGCCGAACAGCTGGTCGTCCCCGCTGTCGCCGTACAGGGTGTCGTTGCCGTCCTGGCCGACCAGGGTGTCGTTGTCGTCGCCGCCGTGCAGTTCGTCGTGGCGCTCGCCGCCCAGCAGCATGTCGTTGCCCGCGCCGCCGTTCAGCAGATCGTCGTCCTGGCCGCCGAACAGGAAGTCCTGATCGGCGCCGCCGTCGAGCGTGTCGTTGCCGGTTTCGCCTTCGAGCGTGTCGTTGCCGCTTTCGCCGAACAGCCGGTCGTTGCCCTCGCTGCCGCGCAGGCTGTCGCTGCCGCTGGCGCCGTACAGCCAGTCATCGCCCAGGTCGCCGTCCAGCAGGTCCTCGCCCTCGTCGCCGTTGAGCACGTCGTTGCTGTCGCCGCCGTAGAGGGAGTCGTTGTTCAGGCCGCCCGAGAGCGTGTCGTCGCGATCGCCGCCATAGAGCGTGTCGTTGCCGGCGCCGCCCAGCAGGCTGTCATCGCCGGCTTCGCCGCGCAGATCGTCGTCGCCGGCATCGCCGAACAGCGTGTCGTTGTTCTCGCCGCCGTAGAGCAGGTCGTTGTTGGCGTTGCCGTGCAGCACGTCGTTGCCGGCCGAGCCGTGCAGTTCGTCGTTGCCGTCGTCGCCGTTCAGCGCATCGTCGCCGGCGTCGCCGGTCAGGGAATCGTCACCCTCGCCGCCGTTCAGCACATCGTTGCCGTCACCGCCGAACAGGCTGTCGTTGTTCAGGCCGCCGTCCAGCGTGTCGACGCGCAGGCCGCCATAGAGCAGATCGTTGCCCAGGCCGCCCAGCAGGCTGTCGTCGCCGTCCTCGCCCTGCAGGTCGTCGTCGCCGTCCTCGCCGTAGAGCACGTCGTTGTCGTCACCGCCCAGCAGCAGGTCGTTGCTGTCGCCGCCGTGCAGTTCGTCGTCGTCGGCGCCGCCCAGCAGCGTGTCGGCGGCAAGGCCGCCATACAGCAGATCGTCTTCCAGGCCGCCGAGCAGGCTGTCGTTGCCGGCATCGCCATACAGCGTGTCGTTGCCGCTCTCGCCTTCCAGGGTGTCGTTGTCGTCGTCGCCATGCAGCAGGTCGTTGGCGAGGCCGCCCAGCAGCCAGTCGTCGTCGCCGCCCCCGTAGAGCACGTCGTTGCCGGCATCGCCGCGAAGCTGGTCGTCCTCGTCGCCACCCCACAGGCTGTCGTTGTCGTCGCCGCCCGAAAGCGTGTCGTTGCCCAGAGCGCCCAGCAGCGAATCGTTGCCCGCGCCGCCCGAGAGCAGGTCGTTCAGCAGGCCGCCGTCCAGCGAATCGTCGCCGTCGCCGCCGTCCAGTTCGTCGTTGTCGGCGCCGCCGAACAGGCTGTCGTTGTTGGCGCCGCCGGTGATGGTGTCGTTGCCGTCGCCGCCGATCAGCAGATCGTTGCCCAGCGCGCCCAGCAGGCCGTCATTGCCGTCGCCGCCGTCGAGGCTGTCATTGTCGGCGCCGCCGTCCAGCGAGTCGTCGCCGAGGCCGCCGTTGAGGATGTCGTTGCCGAACGCCCCCTGCAGCAGGTTGTTGCCCGCGTCGCCGGCCAGCGTGTCGGCGAAACCCGAACCGATCAGGCCCTCGATGCCGTTCAGCACGTCGCCCTCGGCGTCGCCGCCGCTCGCGGTGCCGGCCAGGTTGACGTTCACGCCGCTGCCCGAAGTGCCGTAATCGGCCGTATCGAAACCGCTGCCGCCCTCGAGCGTGTCGCCGCCGGCGCCGCCCGCCAGCAGGTCCGCGCCGTCGCCGCCGATCAGCGAATCCGCCTCCAGGCCGCCCAGCAGGGTGTCGTCGCCGCCGGTGCCCTCGACGAGATCGCCCGACAGACCGCCGGCAAGCGGCGCGTCTTCAGCGAGATCGTTGAGGATGGAGTTGACCATGGCGCGGTCTCTGTTTCCCGATGTTTTCCGACGGCCGGAGCCGCCTTTCGTCCCTGACAACGCAAGTTCGGGGCCAGCCCCGATCGCGGGATCCGGCCGAGACCGGCCCATCGCTTCACGTTAAACACCTGATTTCATTGTTTATTTTTTCGCGACACCTTCGCGGCCGAATATGGCACAGCCGCGCCGGAGGCTCCGGACACCGCCCTGCTTCATTATGGCACAGCCGGCACGACAGGCCGTCGGGATCGCGGGAGATCGCGGTTTCGCGCTACGCTTGCGCTCCGGGGCGCGCGCAAGGCGACCCGAAGGGAGGGACAGATGGACGAGACGAGAACGCCGATCCTGGTCGGTGCGGGCCAGATCACGCAGCGCGAGGAGGATCCGGCCGCGGCGCGCGGTCCGATGGACCTGACGGAGGACGCCGCGCGCGCGGCAGCGGCGGATTCCGGCGCCGGCCAGGCCCTGCTGGCCGCCCTCGACACGATTGTCGTGATCCGGTCCTTCTCGGACACGAGCTGGCGCTTCACCTCGCCGTTCGGGCGGATCTCCAACCCGCCCCGCGAACTCGCCCGCCGCCTCGGCGCCGGCGACGCCCGCCGGCAGATCTACACCTGGCCCGGCGGCAACATGCCCCAATGGTGCGTCAACCGGCTGTTCGAGCAGGTCACGCGGGGCGAGACGGCGGCCGCCCTGATCGCCGGCGGCGAAGCGCTTTCCACCCAGAAGGCGGCCCAGCGGGCCGGAATCACGCTCGACTGGAGCCTGGACAACGGCGAGCCGGAGACCGTGTGGGGCGTGGAGACCCGCGGCTGGAACGACCTCGAGGACCGCCACCGCATGGCCGGCGCGATCTTCTCCTACCCGATGATCGAGAACGCAATCCGCAAGGCCCGCGGCCGCAGCGTCGGCGAACATCTCCAGGCCATGGGCCGGCTGTTCGCGCAGCATGCGGCGGTCGCCGCCGCCAACCCGCTGGCCGACCGGCGCGCCGGCTTCAGCGCCGAGCAGATCGCCACCGTCGGGCCCGACAATCCCTTCATCGGCTTTCCCTACACGAAGCTGATGAATTCCAACGCCTTCATCGACCAGTCGGCGGCGCTGATCCTGACCTCGGTGGCGAAGGCGCGCGAACTGGGCATCGCGGAAGACCGCTGGGTTCACCTGCACGGCTGCGCCGACTGCTACGACCACTGGTACCTGATCGACCGCATCGACTACCACCATTCGCCGGCCATGCGGATCGCCAACCGCGAGGCCCAGGCCATGGCGGGCCTGGACCTGGAGGCGATCGACCATTTCGACCTGTATTCCTGCTTCCCCTCGGCGGTGGAACTGGCCTGCCAGGAAATGGGCCTCGCCGAGGACGATCCCCGCGGCCTGACGGTGACCGGCGGCCTCCCCTATTTCGGCGGGCCGGGCAACAATTACGTCACCCATTCGATCGGCGAGATGATGAACCGGGTGCGCGGCGCGCCCGGCAGCACCGGTTATGTCACCGCCAACGGCAACTACGTCACCAAGCAGTCCGTCGGGATCTATTCGACGCGACCGCCCGAGGCGCCCTTCGCGCCGCGCGACCCGGCCGAATACCAGGGCGAGATCGACGCCGTGAAGGGCCCCGCGGTGGCCGAGGCGGCGGACGGGCCGGCCCGGATCGAGACCTATACCGTGATGCACGACCGCAAGGGGCCGAGCTACGCGATCCTGTACGGCCGGCTCGCCGACGAGCGGCGCTTCATCGCCAACACGCCGGACGATCCGGCGCTGCTGGCCGACATGGTGGCGCGCGACTATATGGAAGCGACGGGCCGGGTCCGGCACGAGGACGGCCTGAACGTCTTCGTGCCGGACTGAGCCGCCGCGCCCGCAGGGAGGCGCACGCCCGGGGGCATGACGAAACCGCTCTGGATCGCCGCCGGCCTGCTGGCGCTGGCCCTGGGACTGCTCGGCATCCCTCTGCCGCTGCTGCCGACCGTGCCCTTCCTGCTGCTCGCCGCCTTCTGTTTCGCGCGCGGCTCAAACCGCCTGCACGACTGGTTGCTGGCCCATCCCCGCCTCGGCCCGCCGATCCACGACTGGCGCGCGCATGGCGCGATCTCGATGCGCGCCAAGGCGACCGCGGCGCTGATGCTGGGCCTCGCCTTCGCGGGCTCCGTGGCGATGGGTGCCCCAGGCCGGGTGCTGGCGATCCAGGCGGTGGTGCTGCCGCTTGTGGCGCTGTTCCTGTTCACCCGGCCCGATCCGCCGGGCTGACGGGGAAACCGGCCGTCAGGCGTCGCGCGCAACTTCGCGCAGGACGGCCGGAGTCCAGCTCTGCCGCCGCCGCTGCCGTTTGCCGCCGGCATCCTCGTCGTCCAGCACCACCGGCCGCGGCGCCGCGAAGCGCACGCGTTCCTCCAGCACGTTGACCATGACGTTGGCGAACGCAGCCTCGCCGTCCGGCATGTAGGCCGCGACATAGACCCCGCACCGCCGGCAGAGCAGGAACTCGGTCTCGCCCAGCCCGAAGGCGTAGCGCTGCAGCTGCGCGGGCTCATGCACCAGGATCTCCATCGCGCCGCGCGGATCGGACACGGCGCGGGCATCGTGCTTGCGGCAGAAGCTGCACTGGCAGGCCCGCACGGCCAGCGCCTCGGGCGCCTGCGCGGTGGAAAACCGGACCGACAGTGCCCCGCAATGGCAGGCTCCGGCATAATCGGCCATGCAAGTTCCTCCCTTGCGCGAGACCCGGGCACCGCGCCGCAGCGGCACATGGTTGACCCGGTCGGGGCGCTTGCCCAGATTGCCGCCAACCCGCGCCGGGCCGCAAGCCGAAGCAACGGCTCCGCCCGGCCGGCGATGAGGAGATGAGTGCATGAATGCCGCCGCGCCCGCCCCGGTTGCCGATGACGTCATCGCCCGCCTGAAGGAGATCGTCGGCCCGCGCGGCTACACCACCGATCCCGACGAGATCGCGCCCTGGACGAAATCCTGGCGCGACAACTGGCAGGGCGCGGTGCCGATCATCGTGCGGCCCGCCAGTACCGGGGAAGTCGCCGCCGTCGTCCGGCTGTGCGCCGAGACCGGCACCCCCATCGTGCCCCAGGGCGGCAATACCGGCCTGACCGGGGCCAGCCAGCCGCACGACGACAATTCCGAGATCATCCTGTCGCTGGCGCGGATGAACCGGGTGCGCGACGTCGACCTGATGAACGACACGATGACCGTGGAGGCCGGCTGCATCCTGGAGCAGTTGCAGAACGAGGCCGCCGGACACAATCGCCTGTTCCCGCTCAGCCTCGCCGCCGAGGGCTCCTGCATGATCGGCGGCAATCTCTCGACCAATGCCGGC
>JBGTSP010000040.1:0-23882 GCA_041940205.1 Alphaproteobacteria bacterium | reverse complement strand
GGTGACGTTCGGCGGCGGAATCACGATCGTGTAGGGTTTCGCGTTGTCGCCGCCCTGGCCGCAGGCGAAGGCGCCGCCCTCTTCCCACTGGCGATAGATCCGCGCTTCCACGGCATCGGGATCGTAGGTCTTGTCCAGCATCGCTGAACTCCGGTTTTCTGCTTGTCGTCTGGAATGTGGGGCCCGTTGCTAATCAGCCCGGGCCGGGAAATCAATCGCGATCGGCGCGCGCGGCCAGTTTCGCGACTTCCCGTTCGACCAGCCGCTCGACGATATGCGGCAGGTTGCTGTCCAGCCAGTCCCGCAGCATCGGCTTCAGCAGTTCCTTGACCACGTCTTCCAGTGTGCGGTTGGCGTTGCCCATCGGCATCGAGCGGGCCGAGGAGACGGCGTTGCTCAGGTTGCCGAAGGCGTTGGTCGCCTTGTCGGCGATCGGATCGGAGACGAGGCTGGCGGGATCGGCCGGCTCGGGCCGGGAATCCAGCATGTCGATGTCGCCGACCTGGGCTTCCTCGATATCGGAGACCGAACCGTCGTCATTCACCACGCGGGTCAGTTCCAGCACGGGATTGGGTTCGGGCTCGGGCGCGGGCTCCGGTTCGGGCTCGGGATCGGGAGCCGCCTCCGGTTCCGGATCGGGCTCCGGCTCATCCAGCATGGTGGGTTCTTCGGCGGGCGCCGCCGGCGCGTCTTCCGCGCCCTCGTCCTTTTCTTCGTCGGAGATGATCTGGCGAATGGAGGCCAGGATCTCCTCCATTGTCGGCTCGCCCTTTTCGTCCTTGTCGCTCACCGATCACCTGCTCTGTCGTTGGCGGCCCGAATCATCGAACGGTCACAAAATAGGGCAGGAATCCGGCGGCGACCAGCGGTCGGACACCCGGCCTCACTGCCCGTCGAGACCGGGCGCGGCGATGCCGAACCACTTGTCGCGCACCTGCTGATAATGCACCTGCGGGTCGTACAGCTCGACCGGGAGGTCGAGCTGGATCGCGGTCAGCCGTCCGATCGCCGAGATCAGCGTGAAGCCGGCGACATATTCGTCGCGTTCCGCGATCACCAGCGCCACCCGCGAATCCAGCAGTTCCTGCTCGGCGTCCAGCACGTCGAGGGTGGTGCGCGAACCCACGGCGGCTTCCTGGCGCACGCCTTCGAGGGCGATTTCGTTGGCCCGGACCTGCTGGCGGCGCGAGGCGATCACCGCTTCCGCCGTCTTCAGCGTCTCCCAGGCCTGGGTCACCGCCTCGTTGACCTGACGCATAGACTGGGCGACCTCCAGGCGACGCTGGTTGCGCACCTGCTTGGCCTGGCGGACCTGCGAATGCGCGGTGCCCTGCTGGTAGAGCGGGATCGAGAGCTGGGCCAGCAGGCTGTCGGAGCGGCTGGAAATGTTCTCCAGCGACTGCTCGTCGGTGCGCTGGACCTGGCCCACCAGGTTCAGCGTCGGCAACAGGCTGCCGAAGGCGGTGCGCACGTCGTGCGACGCCGCGCGCTCGGTAAACTGCGCGGTCTTCAGATCCGGGTTCTCGTCCGTGGCGATAGCCATCGCCTCGTCCAGGCTGGCGGGCATGATCGGCAGCGGCGGGGCCGGTTCCAGCGTGCCGGGCGCCTGCCCGACCACCCGCACGTAGGTCGCGCGCGAGGTCGCGAGATCGCCCTCGGCGGAGACCCGGTCGGACACCGCCCGCGACAGACGGGCCTCGGCCTGGGCGACATCGGTGCGGGTGACTTCGCCAACGTCGAAACGGTCCTGGGTCGCTTCGAGCTGGCGGCGCAGCACCTGCTCGTTGTTTGCCGTGAGCTGCACCCGGGCGCCGTCGCGCAGCACGTCCATGTAGGTCGTCACGGCGGCCAGCAGCACCTGCTGCTCGGTCGAGGTCAGGGTCGCGCGCGCGGCCTGGACCTGGCTTTCGGCCGAGTTGGTCGCCGACACCGTGCGGCCGCCACGATAGAGCGGCTGGGTCAGATCGAGCTGCGTGACCCTCGGTGTCAGGCTCTGCTCGTTGGTCGTGGTGCTGCGGCTCTCCTCCTTGCCGAGGGAGCCGGTCGCCGCGAGGTTGGGCCGCCAGCCCGACAGGGCCTGCGGCACGCCCTCGTCGGTCGCGCGCACCTGCGCGCGCGCCGCCCGCAGCTGCGGGTTCTGAACGTAGGTCAGGGCCAGCGCCTCGAACATGGTCTCGGCCGACGCCGAAGCGGGACCGAGCAGGATCGACGCCGCCAACGCGGACAGACCCCAACCGATTGAATTTCGCAAAGAATCCCCCAAGGAATACATGCAGGAATACCTAGTACAGGCCGGTTTCCCGTTCAACGTGTCATGTAGGCTCTCTGGGAAGCCCGCAAAAGGGCCGGTCTTCAGAAGACGAAGGCTTCTTTCGGCCGGAATTCCGGCAACAGGGGAATTTGGGCGTCGAACAGGTCGCGCGCGCCGACGGTCTCGCCCCGCCTTGTGTAAAGCCGGGCCCGGCCGATGCCGCCGTCGCGCACGACGGCGGCCAACCGGCCCCCGTCCGCGAGCTGGTCGAGATAGGCCTGCGGCACCTCGGCGACGGCGCCGTTGAAGACGATCACCGAATAGGGCCCCTGCTCCGGCAGGCCGGCGGTGACGTCGCCGGTCACCACCACGACATTGTCAATGCCCAGTTCGTCCAGGGTTTGGCCGGCCCGCGCGCTCAGTTCTCCCTCGGCGTCGAGCGCCACCACCGTGCTCGCCAGCCGCGCCATCACCGCCGCGCCGTAGCCGGCGCCGCTGGCGACGTCGAGCACGACATCATCGGGCGTGATCTCGAGCGCCTGCAGCAGGCGCGCGAAGACCATCGGCTCCATCAGGTAGCGGCCCGGTCCGACCTCAAGATCCTCGTCGAGATAGGCCACGGGGCGCAGCGCCTTCGGGGCGAAGGCCTCGCGCGGAACCGCGCGCAGCGCCGCCTCCAGCAGCGGATCGGTGACCTTGTTGGTGAGAATTTGCGAATCCACCATGGCGTTGCGGCGACGTTCGTAGTTTTCGGTCATGGCCGTTCGGTTCCTCGCTCGTCTCGAAACCGGCTTATAGGCGCAGCGTCGACGCGAGACAATCGCCCGGCCGGCGTGCGATGCGCAGTCGTGCCCGGCGGGGTTGCGGCGGATGCTGGACAAGGCGTCGGGGCCAAGCTAGAGGGGAGCCCGTGGCGCGGTGGCGGAGTGGTTACGCAGCGGCCTGCAAAGCCGTGTACACCGGTTCGATTCCGGTCCGCGCCTCCAGTTTCAGGCCTGCTCCGGCCGCTTCCCGCGGGGCCGATCCCCGCCGGCGGGTTTCCGCGCCTCGCCGCTGCCTGCGCCGGCCGTGACGGGGGAAGCCCCGGGATCACCGCCGGAAACCGGCGTCTCCCCGCCCGTCCCGCCGCTTGCCTCCGCTGCCGCGGTTTCGGCTTCCGTCGTTTCGGCGGCCGTCGCTTCGGCTTCCGCGCCCTCGGGCGGCAGCGTCGACAGCGTTTCCTCGGCGCCGCGATAGGGTTCCTCCAGCCGCACCACGTCGTCGCGGCCGAAATAGTCGCCCGACTGCACCTGCACCATCTTCAGCGGCAGCTTGCCGGGATTGGCGACGGCATGCGGCATGCCGATCGGGATGAAGGCCGACTGGTTGGGCGAGAGGATCAGCCTGCGGTCACCCCGGCGAACCCGGGCCGTTCCCTCCAGCACGACCCAGTGCTTCGCCCGGTGGTGGTGAAGCTGCAGCGCGATCGCCGCGCCCGGCCGCAGGGTCAGCAGCTTGATGTCGTAATGTTCGCCCGCGCCCAGCGCCGCGATCTGGCCCCACGGGCGGAACGCGGTGCGGTGTTCGTCCAGTTCGCTCCGGCGTTTCTCGCGCAGCGCGTTCAACAGTTGCGGCACCTCGTCCAGGCGCTCGCGGTCGGCCACCAGCAGGGCATCCGGCGTGTCGACGATCAGGGTGTTGCGCAGGCCGACGGCGCCGACCAGCCGGTCCTCGCTGAGGACATAGCTGTTCTCGACATCGACCGCGACGATGTCGCCCTGCAGCGTGTTGCCCTGGTTGTTGTGCGCGCGCACGGCTATTTCCTGCGCCCATTCCCGGCTGTAGCGCAGGTTCAGCGTGCACGGCGCCACCGCGGCGCGGTTCCCGGCCGACATCAGGATATCGCTCAGCCGGCAGGGCTCGGCCGCCGTGAACGCGGTCTTGCCGAGACGGTAGAAGGTCAGGTCGACACCGCCGGTGCGCACCGCATGTTCCATCTGCCGGGTCAGCAGCGGGTAGCGCGCCCGGCATTCCTTGACCACGGTGGCCGCCCGGGCGACCGCCATTCCGGCATAGGGCCAGGCGGCGGCATCGGCGCCCTTCCCGTCGTCCTTCGCCTTGCCCTTCTTCTTCCCGGCGCCGGTCCCGTCCGCCGCCGCCTGCCCGTCGGCGAGCGCGAACAGGGTACCCTGCTTGTCGAGGGGCTCGCCCGAGGTCAGCAGGTATTCGCCCTCGGAACGGGCCTCGTCGGCCAGCAGCACGAAGCGCCCGGCGTCGGCCGCCGCCCGGGCGCGCCGCAGCACCGCCATCAGCGGCGCGTCGGGATTCATCGGCAGTTCGGCCGGCAGGAACAGCAGCACGGCATCGGGTTCGCGGATCGCCATCATCACCGCGGCGGCGAGCGCGGAGGGACCGCTGCCGCGCCGCTCGGGCTCCAGCACGATCCCGAACGGCAGGATGCCGGCCTCGGCGCACTGTTCGGAGACGATGAAACGGTAGTCGAAATGGCTCATCACCGTCGGCGCGGCCAGTCCCTCGGCGCGCTGGCACCAGCGCAGCAGGTGCTGCAGCGGACTGCCGCCGCGGCCGCTCTTGCGGAACTGCCAGGGAAAACGATGACGCGAGAGCGGCCACAGACCGTCCGCGGCACCGCCGGCGAGGATGATCGGGTAGATCGGCAGCGGCCCGGCCGCCTCGTCTCTCTCGCTCACGCGTGTCCTCGCTCGGTTGGCCAGAATCCGGTTCGCCAGACTACATCAATGTCGGGACCGGCGGGCAAGATCCGGGCAAGATCCCGGCCGGTCGCCCCCCTCCATGCGGCCGCCGGCCGGCAGCCCGGTCGTCGCGAAAATCCCTTGGCCTCGCCGCCCAGTTTGGGTATACGGCCCGCCACCACTGATCCCCGGTAGCTCAGTTGGTAGAGCAAGCGGCTGTTAACCGCTTTGTCGCTGGTTCGAGTCCGGCCCGGGGAGCCAATGCGTAGAAAGGTCGCCGGACGACGGTCCGGCGGCCTTTTTCGTTCCGGCGTGTGAACCGATCTCCGGATACCGGCCTTGCCCGGGTCCGCCGTTTCCGTAAAATCCAAACGAAATCAAAGCCATGCCGATCGATGCGAAAGATATGGGCGATCATGACCGTTTTGCGGTCAATGGCCCCGTGATCCCCGAGGAGGTCGTGGCGACGATCGATGCGCTCTACCGCACGCATGCCCACAGACTGGCGATCTGGGACCTGACCCGGGCCTCGCTTTCGGGCTTCCAGGCCGATACGTTTGGCGCCGTTGCGCGAAAGGGCGAAGACTACGCCGACATACGCGGTCCGAACGCCCGGACGGCGTTTCTTGTCGCCTCCGAACGCGACGCCCTGGTGATGCGGGCGTTCGTCGCCCGGGCCGAGATGGAATCCCGTATCCGCTTTGCCGTGTTCCGGGATGTGGAGACCATGCGGGACTGGCTGCATGCGCAATAGGGTGTGCTCCGTGACGAGAGTTTCGGTACCGTGACAATTCTGAATGGTCATTCCCGGTCTGGTTGCGGATATCGCCGGAGCCAGGATCGGTAGCCTGCTCGATCGGATCTCGGGCGCGCGAGGTTTGCATCGATGCCGATACGGACGAAAGTCGAAGACGATCTCGTCTGTTTCACCGTCACCGGCGCGGTCGACGCCAATGAAATCCTCGCGGTGCTCGATGATCATTTCGCGCGGCACGGCACGAGACTGGTTGCCTGGGACCTGACCGCAGCGATGCTGGCGACGTTCGAGGCGTCGTCGTTCCGGACCGTCGCCCGGCGCGCGGCGACGCATGTTGCGAAACGGGGCAAGCACCCGAAGACCGCCCTTCTCGCCGGCTCGGAGGGAGACCGCCTGTTGCTGAGGGCCTTCGCCGCCCGGGCGGCAAGCGAGTCGGACCTGCCGATTCACGTGTTTCTGGATCGCTCCGAGATGCTGCGCTGGCTGCGGGCCGACTGAACTTTCGGCGATCTGGATGTTGCCCGCCCGCCCGCGACCACTACGCTTCGGGCCATGACCTATTTCACCGGACCCTGGCCGGACGGCGCGCGCGCCGCGATGGCCTTCACCTTCGATATCGACGTCGCCTATGCCTATACCCGCAGTCCGGCGCCCCGGCCTGCGCCGCCGGACCGGGCGGAACTGCTGGCCAGGCAGCCGCGCGCGCTGTCCGGCCTGTCGCGCGGGCTCTACGGCCTGCAGGTGGGCCTGCCGCGCATCCGCCGCTTCCTGGCCGAACAGGAGATCCGGGCCACCTTCTTCCTGCCCAGCGCCAACCTGGAACGCTGGCCCGAGGCCTTTGCCGGGCTCATCGAGGAAGGCCACGAGATCGCCGCGCACGGCCACGAGCATGAGGCGCTGCCGGACTATCGCGACGATCCCGCGGGCGAGGCCGCGATCCTGGAGGCCTCCATCGCCAGTTTCGAGGCCCATCTGGGCCGGCGTCCCGCCGGCTACCGCTCGCCGGCCTGGGACATGAACCGGCACTCACCCGATCTGCTTGCGGCCGCCGGCTTCGCCTACGATTCCAGCCTGTTCGCCGGCGAGGCGCCCTACCGGCTGTCGCTCTATCCCGGGATCGACGGGCCGGGCGGGCGGATGCTGGAATTTCCCATCGACTGGTCGCTGGACGACGCGCCCTATTTCCTGTTCTTCAAGCCGCCGGTGACGATGGCGCAGTTCCATGATCCCGACAGCGTCTACCGGATCTGGCAGGCCGAACTCGATGGCGTGGCGGAGGAAGGCGGCGTCTTCACGCTGACCTGCCACCCCTCGATCATCGGCCGCCATCACCGCATGGCCATTCTCGTGCGCCTCCTCGCCCATGCCCGGGCCCGGGGCGATCTGTGGATCGCGCCGCTCGAGGAGATCGCGCGGCATGTCGAGGCGCACTGGCTGGCCGGGGCGTCCGGAACCGAGGCCGGCCAGGCCTGAGGCTGGCCCGGCCCGAGACGGTAAGTTCACGCCGGATCGAAGGCGATCGGCAGGCGGGTAAGCCCGCGGAAGGTCACGCTGTCGATCCATGCCGGCTCCTCGCCGACCAGCCGGGGATGGCGCAGCCGCTCGGCGAAGATCGGAAAGGCGATGCGCCCCTCGAGCCGGGCGAGCGGTGCGCCGATGCAGAAATGGATGCCGTGGCCGAAGGCGAGCTGGCCGCTCGCGCCCCGGGTGATGTCGAACCGCTCGGGATCGTCGAACACGGCATCGTCCCGGTTGGCGGCATTGACGAAGGCGAAGACGCGCTCGCCGCGCCGGATTCGCTGGCCCGCGAACTCGAGGTCCTCGCCCGCCACCCGCACCACGGCGCCGCTGGGACCGTCGAAGCGCAGGATCTCCTCCACCGCCCTCTCCGCCAGGTCCGGCTGCGTCCGCAGGCGGTCGTACTGCGCGGGATGGCGGATAAAGTGATACATGCCGTTGCCCAGCAGGTTGCCCGTGGTCTCGTGACCGGCGAACAGCAGCAGGATGCAGGTGGCGATGAGTTCCTCCTCGTTCAGCACGTCGCCGGCGTCCTCGGCGGCGATCAGGTCGGAAATCATGTCCGCCCGCGGTTTCCGCCGGCGTTCGCGGATCAGGTCGCGGAAGGCGGCAGCCATCTGCTCGGTCGCGGCCTCCGCCCGGGCATACTTGTCGTCGGTGACGCGCGAGGTGCCGACGAACAGGCCGATCTCGTCCGACCAGACCTTGAAGTTCTCGATGTCGGCGGCGGGCGCGCCCAGCATCTCCATGATCACGGTGGCGGGAATGCGATAGGCGATGTCGGCGATGAAGTCCGCCTCGCCGCGCCCGGCCACGCGATCGATCTGTTCGTTCACGATCGCCGCGATGCGCCGCTCCATGCCGTCGACGGCGCGCGAGGTGAAACCCCGGTTCAGCAGCCGTCGCAGCCGCGTGTGATCCGGCGGGTCGAGAAACACCGCCCACAGGCCGATGGAGGATTCCAGATCGTCGACCCGGGCGCGGGCCTCGGGCTCGAGGGCCTCGAAGAACGGGCGCATGCGCTCGGACGAAAAACGCCGGTCCAGGCTGATCGCCTTGCAATCCGCGTGGCGGGTGACCACCCAGCCGCGCAGCCTGTCGCTCCAGTGTACCGGGGCGTCGCGGCGCAGGCGCCGGAACAGCGGAAACGGATTGTCGATCACGGCACGGTCTGTCGGATCGAACTGCAGCTTCATCGCCGCCTCGGCCATGCGCATCTCCCTCCCGTGGATACCCCCGGAGTTTACCCGGGCCGGGCCTGCCCACAAGATGAACCGCCATGCGCCGCCCTTCCGAAGTCCCCTCGCCTGCCGACCCCGCGGCCGGCGCCCGTGATCAGTTTGGGCCGTCGGAGGACGACTGGCGGTCGGCGCTCGAGGCCCTGAATGCGCGGCTTGCCCCGCTGGGGCGGCTGGAGCCCCCGGTCCCTCTCCACGAACAGGCCCCCGGGGACCGGATCGCCCTGACCTGGCACTGGCGTCTTCCATCCGGCGAATGCCTCGCGCTGGGCACCGCCACCTGCCGGACCGGCGATGCCTGGCAAGAGTCCGGTCCGGCGCTGACGCTGGCGCCGTGCGAGGGACCGCTGGCCCGGCCGCTGCCCGAACTGAAGCTCGACCGGCTGACTCTCGGCCTGTCCGGACCCGCCGGCGAACATTTGTGGGGTCGGATCGCCCTCGCCTGGCCGGCGGCGGCGCCGGTCCTGCGTTGCGACCTGATGCTGCGCGAACGTGAGACCCCTTCAGGCTGGCTGTCCGTCGCGGTGACGGCATCGACGGATCGCGCATCGACGGATCGCGCATCGCCGTCCGACGGGAGCGCCGCCAACCGGTTTCGCGGTCACCTGAGCTGGCGGGGCCCGGCTCCCGCCGCCCTCCTCGATCGCCTGCCGGCGCTTGCCGCCGGCTGGGCGGTGATGAAGGACACAGACGCGCTGTTGGGACTGTTGCAGGATGGTCTGCAGCCGGTCCTTCCCGCCGGCCTCGCCCTCCGGTTTGGCCTGCGCTGGCCGGAGGGGCCGGTTGGCGGGTCGGGCTGGCTCGCGTTTCGCCTCTCCGGCGCGCCCGGAGCGGCGCTAGGCATGGTCGCGGCACTTCGCCTGCGGGTGAAGCCAAGCAGCGGCACGGTCTTTCCGCAGGCGCCGGATCAGGCCGGTCTGCCGGGCGGGCTCGCGGGCAGTTTGGCGGCCGGACTGGCGACCGGATTGCTGGCCGAACTGTCGGCGCTCGCCGGTTCGGAGGGCGTGGCGGGGTGCGGAACCGGGCTTGACTATCGCCTCAGGCTCGATCGTGCGGGTAAGATGACGGCAAGAGGCGGGTTCGCGCCCTGAGAGGCGTGAACGGGAATACCGCCCGAGGGGGACATGATGGGGCCAGGCAGAACGCATCCGAATGATGCGCCGGCACGTATGCTGAAGAACGGAATGGCAGAGTGCCGGGGTATCGTATGCGCATAGCGGTTGTTGGCAGCGGAGCCGCGGGCCTCGCCGCCGCCTGGACTCTCTCCGCCGCGCACGAAGTGGTGCTGTACGAGGCCGCGAACCGGCCGGGCGGCCATTGCAACACGATCGAGGCGCCGGGGCCCGACGGCCCGATCCCGGTCGATACCGGCTTCATCGTCTTCAACAACGTCAACTATCCCAACTTGGTGCGGCTGTTCGATCACCTGGGCGTGGACGTGGATAATTCCGACATGTCCTTCGGGATCTCGGTCGATCGCGGCCGGGTCGAATGGTCGGGCGACAATATCGGCACGGTCTTCAGCCAGCGCGGCAACCTGCTGCGGCCGCGTTTCCTGCGCATGGTCGCCGACATCCTGCGCTTCAACCGCCGCGCCGTGCCCGACCTCGAAGCCGGCCGCCTCGCCGGCCTCAGCCTTGGCGACTATCTCGGGCGCGACGGCTACGGGCGGGGCTTTCACGATTGGTACCTGCTGCCGATGGGCGCGGCGATCTGGTCGACCTCGCTTGCCGAGATGCTGGATTTTCCGGCCGAGACCTTCGTGCGCTTCTTTCACAACCACGCCCTGCTGTCGGTCGACGGCCAGCACCAGTGGCGCACGCTCAGGGCGCGCAGCCGGGACTATGTCGCGCGGCTGCTGCAGGCGATCAGCGGCGAGATCCGGCTGTCCTGCCCGGTGGCGGCCGTCGAGCCGACGCCGGACGGGCCGGTCGTGATCGACGCGAGCGGCCAGCGCGATCGCTTCGATCATGTGGTGATCGGCGCGCATGGCGATCAGGCGCTGCGCATGCTCGCCGCGCCGACGGCGGAGCAGCGCGACATTCTGGGCGCCTTCGCCTACAGCCGGAACCGGGCCTTCCTGCATGGCGATGCGGAACTCATGCCGCGCCGTCGCGCGGTCTGGTCGAGCTGGAACTATCTGCGCGACAGCACCGCCGCGGACGACAGCCTGGTGACGCTGACCTACTGGATGAACCGGCTGCAGAACATCGATCCGTCTGTGCCGCTGTTCGTCTCGCTCAATCCCGTGACGCCGCCGCGCGACGAGCTGGTGCATGCCGAGGTCGACTACGAGCATCCGCTGTTCACGGCCCGGGCCATCGCCGCCCAGCCGCTGCTGGCCGACATCCAGGGACAGAACGGCCTGTGGTTCTGCGGCAGCTATCATGGCTACGGCTTCCACGAGGATGCCTTCGCCTCCGGCCTGCGCGTCGCCGCCCGGCTGGGCGTGCAGCCACCCTGGATCAGCGGCGCCCGCCGGCCGGCCGCAGCCGCCCAAGCGGAACTGCTCGATGCCTGACGCGGCGGCACGCGAAGACGGCGCGCTCTATTGCGGGCGGGTGATGCACCATCGCCTGCGCCCCTATCGCCGGCGTTTCACCTATTCGGTGTTCTCGATGCTGCTGGACGTCGACCGGCTGGAGGCGCTGGGCAGACGGCTGCGGCTGTTCTCGCACAACCGCTTCAACCTGTTCTCGTTCCACGACCGCGATCACGGGCCGCGCGACGGCGGCGCGCTGCGCCCCTGGCTCGACGACGTGCTGGACCGGGCCGGGCTCGCGGAGGCCGGCCACCGGGTGCTGCTGCTGTGTTACCCGCGCCTGCTGGGCTACGTCTTCAATCCGCTCAGCGTGTATTACTGCCACGATGCGGAAGGCCGGCTGCGGGCGATGGTCTACGAGGTGAAGAACACCTTCGGCGACCAGCATTGCTACGTGTTGCCCGCCGAGGTCGACGCCCGCGGCCAGGTGCGGCACGGCTGCGCCAAGGCGATGTTCGTCTCGCCCTTCATCGGCATGGAGGCGCATTACCGTTTCAGCGTGCGCCCGCCCGGCCGGGAGCTGGCGCTGGTCATCAACGAGAGCGTGCCGGAGGGCCCGCAACTCGTGGCCTCCTTTACCGGCCGCCGCCGGCCGCTCGGCGATGCGGGCCTGATCCGGGCCTTTCTTCGCTATCCACTGATGACCGTGAAGGTCATTGCAGGCATCCACTGGGAAGCCCTCGTCATCTGGCTCAGGGGCGCGCGTTACCACGCCCCCTTGCCAGCGCCGGAGGCCGAGGTCACAGTCGGCACCGAAACGGGAGCTTCCGCAAGCACGTGACGGCAGAACAGTGACGGACTTGGCGATGACAGGGTCTGTTTCCCTTCCCCTCAACCTCGACGCACCGGGCGTACCGCCGGGCCTCGACGAGGCGATGCGCATCCGCTCGCCCGGCGACGCGCTGCGGCTTTCCGCGGTGCCGCGTTGGACGCGGCTGCTGCTGGCTGCCGCAAGCCAGATCGAGATCGGCGGCATCCGCCTGAACCTGCCGGGCGGGCAGACGGTCTATGTCGCAGGCGTGCAGGACGGCCCCTGGGGCGAGGTCACCTTCCACAACGACCGGCCGGCCCGCGCCCTGCTGGTGCGTGGCGATCTCGCCTTCGCCGAAAGCTTCATGGACGGCGACTTCGACACCCCCCACCTGCCCGACCTGCTGACCGTGGCGGCCGTCAACCAGGCGGTGTTCGACCGCAACATGATGGACCTCAAGGGCTGGCGGAAGCTGCTGATGCGGGTGCTGCACCGGCTGCGCGACAATTCCCGCAGCGGCAGCCGGCGCAACATCGCGGCGCACTACGATCTCGGCAACGAGTTCTACGCGCGCTGGCTCGACCCCTCGATGACCTATTCCTCGGCGCTGTACGAGGATCCGCAGGACGATCTGATCACCGCCCAGGGCCGGAAATACGACGCCCTTGCCCGCATGGCGGAAATCCGGGAGGGCCACAGGGTGCTGGAGATCGGCGCCGGCTGGGGCGGCTTTGCCGAGTTCGCCGCCCGCGAGATCGGCTGCCAGGTCACCGGCATCACCATTTCACCCGCCCAGCACGATTTCGCCGCGCGCCGGATCCAGGAAGCGGGCCTGAACGAGAAGGTCGAGATCCGCCTGTGCGACTATCGCGACGTCGAGGGCCGCTACGACCGGGTGGCGTCGATCGAGATGTTCGAGGCGGTGGGCGAGAAATACTGGCCGGTCTATTTCCAGAAGCTGCGCGAGCGCCTGGTGCCCGGCGGCATCGCCGGCCTGCAGGTCATCACCATTGCCGAGGAAGCGTTCGCGACCTACCGCCGCTCCACCGACTTCATCCAGCGCTACATCTTCCCCGGCGGCATGCTGCCCTCGCCGACGGCGCTGGAAGCCGAAGTGACGTCCGCCGGCCTGCGGACGGTCGCCTGGCGGGCGTTCGGCGCCGACTATGCCCGCACGCTGGCCGAATGGCGCGAGAGCTTCCTCGCGGTTGCCGACGAGATCGCCCGCGAGGGCTACGACGCCCGCTTCCGACGGATGTGGGAATACTACCTGGCCTATTGCGAGGCCGGCTTCCGCTCCGACACCATCGACGTCCGGCAGATCGCGGTTGCCCGGACCTGAGCGCAGCGGCGAGCTCTCGCTGCCGCGCCTCCTGGCCTATGCCGGGCCGGGCCTGCCGCTGGCCGCCCTCACCCTGCCCGTCTACCTCTATGTGGCGCCGCTCTACGCCGTGGAACTGGCGCTCGACCTGAGCGTCGTGGGCGGCATCCTGTTCGCGGCGCGACTGTTCGACATGCTGAGCGACCCGCTGATCGGCATGCTGTCCGACCGCTGGCGCCTGCCCTGGGGCCGCCGCCGGCCCTGGCTGATCGCCGGCCTGCCGCTGGTGATGCTGGCCCAGTTCCAGCTCTTCCAGCCGCCGGAAACGGCCGGCGAAATCCACCTGCTGGGCTGGAGTCTGGCGCTGTATGTCGGCTGGACCATGGTGATGATGCCCTACCTCGCCTGGGGCGCGGAACTGTCGGAGGACTATCACGGGCGCAGCCGTGTCGTCGGCGCGCGCGAAATCGCCGTCGTGCTGGGCACCATCGTCGCCGCCGCCCTGCCTGCGGTGCTCGCCGACGGGGCGGAAGGGCGTCGCGCCGAACTGGCGCCCCTTGCCTGGTTCCTGCTGCTGGCCCTGCCGCTCACCGGCCTGCTGGCGGTGCTCGCCGTGCCCGATCCCTGTCCGCCGGCGGCCGCGCCGAACCCGGCCTCGGGCGACTGGCGGGCCGGCTGGCGGGTCCTGGCGGGCAACCGTCCGTTCGGCCTGCTGATCGCGGCCTATCTGCTGAACGGCGCGGCCAACGGCCTGACCGCGACCCTGTTCTTCCTGTTCGCCGAGCGTGTCCTGATCCTGCCGGATCAGGCGCAACTGTTCCTGGTGGCCTATTTCGCCTGCGGCATCGTCTCGGTACCGCTCTGGCTCATGATCGCCCGACGTTTGGGCAAGCACCGCGCCTGGTCGGCCGGCCTGGCGGCGGCCTGCCTCGGGTTTGCCGCCGTCCCCTTTCTCGGCGCCGGCGACGGCGGGCTGTTCCTTGCGGTCTGCATTCTCACCGGCCTGTGTCTCGGATCCGATCTCGCCCTGCCGGCCTCGATGCAGGCGGATGTGGTCGATGTCGACCGGGCGAAATCGGGCAGCCGGCGCACGGGGCTCTACTTTTCGCTCTGGAGCATGGCGACCAAGCTGTCGCTGGCGCTGGCGGCCGGCGTCGCCCTGCCGGCGCTGGACCTCGCGGGATTTCGCGCCGACATGCCCGGCGACGGCGGCGGACTGTGGATGCTGACCCTGCTCTACGGCGGCGTGCCGATCGCGATCAAGCTGGCGGCAATCGCCTGCGTCTGGCGCTTTCCGCTGGATGCCGAGGCGGTGCAGCGCCTGCAGTCGGACTTGCGCGAGAGCGGTTGAGGCCGGGCTCAGTCGACCGCGAGCCGCCGGCGCAGGAAGCGGATCACGCCGCCGAGCAGCGGCAGGCGGGCATAGAACTGGCTGCCGGCATCCCAGTGATCGAGATGGGCGACGACCCTGTCCGTCTCGTCGAAATGCACCTCGCTCATGCCGGTGATCAGCCAGTCCCCGTCTCCGCCGAGCCGGCGGGGACGGAAACGGAATTCCCAGCGCAGGTAGAGCACGGACCCGCTGACCGCCCGGTCGGTGACCGCGAAACGGGGATTGTCCGCGGTCTCGAACATGTCGCGCATGATCGCGATCACCCGTTCCACCCCGGTGACGTCGTTGAAGGGATCGCGAAAGCGCATGTCCGGCGCGGCGAGCGCGCGCAGGTCGTTCACGCTCTCCGGCTTCAGGGTCTCGAAATAGCGGACATAGGCCGCGATCGCCGTCTCGTTCACGGCCGCGCGCGTCCGGCCAGGGCGAAATACAGCCGGTACGGCAGGATCCGTCCGAACTTCAGAAGCCAGGTGAAGCGCCGGGGAAAGGTGATCTCGAAGCCGCCGCCTTCCAGGCCGTCGACGAAGCGCCGCGCGGCCGCGTCCGGCTCCATCAGGAAGGGCATCGGAAAGGGATTCCGGTCGGTCAGCGGCGTCCTGACGAATCCGGGACAGACCAGGCAGACGCGGACGCCGTGGGGATCGAGCTCCAGCTTCAGGCTCTCGGCCATGTTGATCAGCGCCGCCTTGGTCGCGCCGTAGCCGACCGCCGTCGGCAGGCCGCGGTAGCCCGCCACGGAGGAGACGATGGCGAGCGTGCCGGCGCGGCGTTCCATCAGGCGGGCGATCACCGCGTCGACGCCGTTGACGACGCCGCCGACATTGACCGCGAACAGGTCCATGACCGCCTGCCGGTCGAAATCCGCGGCGCCGATCGGGCGGTGGGTGCCGGCATTCAGCAGGGCCGCGCCGAGCGCTCCCATTTCGGCTTCGATCCGCGCCACGGTCTCGGCCATCGCCGCGCCGTCCGCGACATCGACGGGATAGGCGCGGATCTCGCCGTTCGCGGGCGCTTCGGCGACCAGCGTCTCCAGTCCCTCGCGCCCGCGGGCGCTGGCCGCGACCCGGTAGCCGCGGCCGGCCAGCTCGAGCGCGACCGCGCGACCGATGCCCTGCGAGGCCCCGGTCAGCCAGACAACCCCGTCGCCCGGCCGCATCAGCGCCGGTCCGGCTCGATGACGAGATAGTCGATCAGCGTCTTGTCGTTCGGCGGATAGAAGTTGAGCTTCACCAGGCGGTCGCGGTCGTCGTACCAGAGGTTGAGGTTCAGCTCGCCGGCGACGACAAATTTCCTCGCGTCGGGAATGTTGCCGCGGTCGCTGGCGACGGCCTCCCGGCCGTCGGGCGTCACCGTGACCCGCAGCGGCGCACCGTCCTGCGAGTTCAGCAGCACCGACTGCAGGCGGGTGCGGGGATTCCAGTAGCTCGTCGGCACCACGTCGGCGGGATAGACATGGCGTTCGCCGGCGATGGTGGTGACGACGAAGCGGCCGTCCTCCTGCCTCCCGTCGATGCCCATCCTGGTGCCGTCGTCGTCGGTGCGGGTGCGGATCGAGACCAGCCTGTCGTTCCGCCAGACCTCGCGGTTCTCGTGCCGGTAGCGGAAGAAGGTGATGCCGAGCACCTTCACGTCGATGCGGATGTCGATCTTCACGATCAGGTCCTCGCCATCGCGCGAGAAGGCGATGGTGTGCGAGCCGATCGGCGCGCCGTCGCGCAGCAGGGTGAAGCTGTGCGCCTCCGGCAGCGACGCGAAGGCCGCCCGCTCGGGGCCGAGCAGAACCAGCAGGAAGGTCAGGAGAAGGAAGAAGAACGGTCGCTTCAGCATCGCAACGGGCGCAGTCCGCAAGTGAATCTCGTTGAACGGGACGATAGCGCAGGAACGCGTCGCCGTCCGCCCGCAGACGGTCCCGCGGGAGCGGAAAGGCCCGGCCCCGAAGACTTCAGCGCAGGAAGGGGTTGAGCAGGCGCATCAGCGGGCCGGTGAAGCGCAAAGGCCCCTCGGTGACCGCGAGGCAGATGCAGTCCGCCTCCCCCCGCGCCGTCGGCTGGTGCGTGCCGTCGGGATCCATGATGCAGAGGCCGCCGCGGCCGTATTCGCCGAACCCGTCGTCGAAGGCGCCGGATATCACCAGCGTCATCTCCACGCCGCTGTGGGTATGTTCGGCGATCCGGCTGTTGCGGCGGATGCGCAGCAGCGAAGTGGCGTAATCGTCCTCGACGTCGAGCTTGAGATCGTAGACACCGGGAACGATGCGTTTCCAGGGCAGCGCGTCGCCTTCGCCGGCGAGCGCGCGGCGCAGCGTGTCGACGGCGCGCGCCGGCGCCAGGTCGGCAGCCGGGCTCCCGCCCGCCGGCACGGACGGCATCCGCTCGGCCAGCGCCTCCGCCGTCGGACGGGCGCCCGGACCGAGCGCCACGGGATCGGCGGTCTCCAGCAGCATGCCGCCGAGCGTCTCCAGCCGGCGGGCCGCCTCGCGGCTTTCCGCATTCAGGCTCAGATGCGCGGCGACGAGCAGCGCGGGTGCGGGCGACAGCCCGCCCGAGGCGTAGTCGACGAGAAGTTCCTCGAGGTCGGGGCGATGGCGCATGATGTCGTTTCCGTCCGTCCGGCTCAGGCGCCGGCTTCGGCGCCGCGCACGAGGGCGCAACCATTGATCAGCCAGACCCCGTCGGGCTGGCGCTGCATTTCGTAGATCGCGGTGGCCGCACCGCCGCCGTCGCCGATCACCAGGACCTTCTGGAACACCCCGCCGCTGTGCGCGATGGTGTCCATGAAAGTCGCCTTGCGGGAGGCGAAGATCATCGGGTAGCCGGCGCGCACCATGGCCATGAAATTCTCCGACGTGCCGAACTTCGCCTTGATCCGCGGCGCGGCGTAGGAAAAGGCGCGGGCGCTGTCGCCGCTGCGGAAGGCGTCGAGCTGGGCGGCGATGACGCTGCGGATCGCCTGCCGGTCGCCGGCGTCGACACCGTCGGCGCGGGCGCCGAAACTCAGGAAAAGCGCCAGAACGAGCCCCAGGCCTGCCAGTGTCGTGCGCATGGTTTCCTCTCGCGTTCGCGGTGGCCGCATGCTAGGAGGCGGGCCCCGTTTTCCCGGTCACCTGTTGATCGGTTGTCGTTTATACGTGCGCAGGGGACGGCTGGATGGGCGCCTGGTTCTATTACGGCACTTTGCGTGATCCCGACCTGTTCGCGGTCGTGGCCGGCGCCGACATGGCGAGCGTCCGGCCCCTGGCCGGGCATGTCCGGGGCTACAGCGCCCAGCGCATCGCCGAGGAGACCTATCCGGGCCTCAGGCCGCAGGCCGGCGGGCGGGTCGAAGGCGTCTATGCGTCAGCCGTGCCTCCCTGGATGGAAGCCCGGGTCCGTTTCTACGAGGAAGACGAGTATCACGGGGTGCCGATCACGGTGCACCTGGCGGACGGACGGCGGGTGGAGGCCCAGGTCTTCATGCCGAACACGCGGGCGCTGATGACCGAAGAGGCCTGGCGCCTGGAGGGCTGGCGGCGCGACGACAAGGCGCTCGCCCTGCGGCTCGCGGCGGCCTGGATGAGCCTGTTCGGCCACGCCGACCCCGAGCGCCTGCACGATGCCTGGGAGGCGCTGAAGGCGAGCCTGTCGAGCGACGGGGATCTCCTGCGCGAGGATGGCGCGGTGCCGCTCGCGCTATGACCGCCACCGCCGCGATCCTGCTGTGCCTTGCCGCCCTGTTCGGGGTGGTCAATCACCGCTTCCTGAAGCTGCCGAACACCATCGGTCTCGTCGTCATCGCCCTGCTGGTCTCGCTGATCGGCCTCGGTCTCGATCGACTGATGCCGGAACTGCGGATCGGGCCGGATCTGCGTGAAGCGATCCTCGAGGTCGATTTCGTCGACACCCTGATGCACGGGATGCTGAGCTTCCTGCTCTTCGCCGGCGCGCTGCACGTCAACCTGAACGACCTGGCCGAGCGCAAGTGGGCGATCGGCTCGATGGCGACGCTGGGCCTGCTGCTGTCGACCGCGATCGTCGGCTTCGGCGCCTGGCTGCTGTTCGACCTGGTCGGCCTGCCGGTGCCGCTGCTGGTCTGTCTCGTCTTCGGCGCGCTGATTTCCCCCACCGATCCCGTGGCCGTGCTCGGCATCCTGAAAAGCGCCGGCGTGCCGAAGACGATCGAGGCCAAGATCGCCGGCGAAAGCCTGTTCAACGACGGCGTCGCCGTCGTGATCTTCGCCCTTCTGGTGGCGACCGCCTTCCCCGGCGACGGCCACGGCTTCGACGGCGTCGGTGCGGCGGTCCTGTTCTTCCTGCAGGAGGCGGTCGGCGGCATCCTGCTGGGACTGGCGACCGGTGGCATCGCCTTCTGGCTGATCCGGCAGATCAACGAGCACAATCTGGAGCTGCTGATCACGCTCGCCCTGGTCATGGGCAGCTACGAGCTGGCCCTGCTGCTGCATACCTCGGGTCCGATCGCGGTGGTCGTCGCAGGCCTGCTGATCGGCAACCATGGCCAGCGCCTCGCCATGAGCGAGGAAACCCGCGGGCATCTGAACGGCTTCTGGACCCTGCTTGACGAGGTGCTGAACGCGGTGCTGTTCCTGCTGATCGGCCTCGAGGTGCTGATCGTCAGTTTCGAGACGCCGCTGCTGCTGGCCGCCCTGCTGGCGATCCCGCTGACGCTCGCCGCCCGTCTCGTCGCCGTCGGCGTGCCCATCGGCCTGCTGGGACTGCGACGGGAATTCTCCCGCGGGACCGTCCCGATCCTGACCTGGGGCGGGCTGCGCGGCGGGATCTCGGTCGCGCTCGTCCTGTCGCTGCCCGAAGGGCCCCACAAGGAGACGCTGGTGACTGTGTGCTACGCGGTGGTGCTGTTCTCGATCATCGTGCAGGGTCTGACCGTCGGTACGCTGGTTCGCCGCCTGACCGGGGACTGAACCCGCCGGCCCGCCGTCCACCGCCTGCCCCACCAGCGAAGAGTGAACCCGCGATGAAAGCGTTTTCCCGTGACCAGGTCGTCGTGCATGCGCGCGAGCGGCTGAGCGATGACCATCTCAAGGTCGACAAGCTGACGCTCAGCCATCCGGCCTTTGCCGGCGGCAGCATCGGGCCGATCCAGCGCGAGGTGATCAGCCGGGCCGACGCCGTGGCCGTCCTGTTGTACGACCCGCGCGCCGACCAGGTGGTGCTGGTCCAGCAGTTCCGCGCGGGAGTGTTCGCCGCCGGCGATCCCGAGCCCTGGCTGCTGGAAATCGTCGCCGGGCTCGTCGAGGAGGGCGAGAGCGCGGAGGATGTAGCGCGGCGCGAAAGCGAGGAAGAGGCCGGCTATCGGGTCGGGCGGATCGAGCCCGTGCTCAACTGCTACAGCTCGCCCGGCATGCTGTCCGAACGCTTCGTGATCTTCTGCGGCGAAATAGAGGCCCGGCCGGGGGAGAGGCTGCATGGTCTGGCGCACGAGCACGAGGACATCCGGGCGATCACCCTGCCGCGGGCCGAGGCCTTCGGCCTGATCGAGGCCGGGGTCACGCTCGCCGGCCCGGCCGCGACAGCCCTGCTCTGGCTGCAACTCAACCATGAGCGCTTGCGGATCGCGTGGACCTGACCATGTTTCACACAGTAGTCTGACACCAGAACTTATTCACACTGGAGTTTTGTAATATGGATGTCCGCGACGGGTTCATCGACACCATCGGCAACACGCCCCTGATCCGCCTGAAACGGGCGTCCGAGGAGACCGGTTGCGACATCCTGGGCAAGGCGGAATTTCTCAATCCCGGCGGCAGCGTGAAGGACCGGGCGGCGCTGGCGATCATCCGCGACGCGGAGAAGAAGGGTCTGATCCAGCCCGGCGGCACCGTGGTCGAGGGCACGGCCGGCAACACCGGCATCGGCCTGTCGCTGGTCGCCAACTGCCGTGGCTACAAGACCGTGATCGTGATCCCCGACACCCAGTCGCAGGAAAAGAAGGACATGCTGCGCATGTGCGGCGCCGACCTGCGCGAGGTGCCCGCGGCCCCCTATTCCGATCCGATGAACTTCGTGCGCTATTCCGGCCGCCTGGCCGAGGAACTGGCGGCGGAGAATCCCAACGGCGCGATCTGGGCCAACCAGTTCGACAATGTCTCGAACCGCAAGGCACACTACAACACGACCGGCCAGGAAATCTGGAGCCAGACAGACGGCAAGCTTGACGCCTTTATCTGCGCAGTCGGCTCCGGCGGGACTCTGGGCGGTATCTCTCTGGCGCTTAAGGAGAAGCGCGAGTCGGTCCAGATTGGCCTCGCCGATCCGGGCGGCGCCGCGATGTACGAGTACTTCACCAATGGCGTGCTGAAGTCCGAAGGCACCTCGATCACCGAAGGCATCGGCCAGGGCCGGATGACCGAGAACATCAAGGACATGCATGTCGATCACGCCTGGCGGATCGACGACGCGGAAGCCCTGAAGATCTGCTATGACCTGCTGAGCGAGGAAGGCCTGTGCGTGGGCTCCTCCAGCGGCATCAACGTGGCGGGCGCCATCCGCATGGCCCGGGAACTGGGACCGGGGCACGTGATCGTCACCATGCTGTGCGACTGGGGCAACCGCTACGCCTCCCGCATGTTCAACCCGGCCTGGCTGCGCGAACGCGATCTGCCGGTGCCCTCCTGGTACGAGACCTGAGGCAAGACATGAGCGAGCCGCTGTTCCGCGAGGATTCCTACCTGACGACCTGCACGGCGACCGTCACGGCGGTCAACGAGCGCGGCGGCATCGTCCTCGACCGCACGGTCTTCTACCCCACCGGCGGCGGGCAGCCCGGCGACAGCGGCCGCCTGGTGCGCGCGGACGGCGGCACGATCACCATCGCCACGACCGTGAAGGGCGAGAGCCCCGACGAGATCGTCCATGTCCCCGCCGAGGGCGAGAGCCCGCCCGCCCCCGGCGACAGCGTCACCGCCGAGATCGACTGGGATCGCCGATACCGGCACATGCGCATCCATACCTGCCTGCACCTGCTGTCGGCCGTCCTCCCCTACCCCGTGACCGGCGGCCAGATCGCCGCCGACAAGGGCCGGCTCGACTTCGATCTGCCGGAGATGCCGATGAGCAAGGAGGAGCTGACGGAAAAGCTGCAGGCGCTGGTCGCCCGCGACGATGCCGTCGGCACCCGCTGGATCAGCGATGCGGAACTGGAAAGCAATCCCGACCTGGTGAAGACCATGTCGGTCAAGCCGCCGACCGGCGCCGGCCAGGTGCGCCTGGTCGAGGTCGAGGGCTGCGATCTGCAGCCCTGCGGCGGCACCCATCTGCGCCGCACCGGCGAGATCGGCCAGGTCTTCGTGCGCAAGATCGAGAAGAAGGGCCGGCAGAACCGGCGGGTCATTGTCGCCTTCGCCGACGACGCCTGAAATCCGCCCGCAGGAGAGAACGATGTCCTTCGATCGCGCCGACGCCCTCGTGTCCACCGACTGGCTCGCCGACAATGCCGCCGGCGTGCGGATCGTCGACGGCTCCTGGCACCTGCCGACCCTGAAGCGCGATCCGATCGCGGAATATGCCGAGGGCCACATTCCCGGCGCGGTCTATTTCGACATCGACCGGATCGCCGACCGTTCGGTCGACCTGCCCCACATGTTCCCGGATGCCGGCCTGTTCGCCGATGCCGTGGGCGCGCTGGGCATCGCCAACGACGATCACGTCGTGGTCTACGACAACGGGCGCATGATGGCCGCCTGCCGGGTCTGGTGGATGTTCCGGGCCTTCGGTCATGCGAAGGTCTCGGTGCTTGACGGCGGCGGCGTCCGCTGGCGGGCGGAGAACCGGCCCTGGACGGCCGAGCTGCCGGCGCCCGCGCCGACCGGATACCGGGCCGCGCTGGATCCCGGCATGCTGCGGTCGGTCGATCAGGTGCTGGGGCTGGTCGGGGCCGGCGGGGAACTGATCCTGGACGCCCGGGCCGAAGGCCGGTTTTTCGGACGCGATCCCGAGCCCCGCGCCGGACTGCGCTCGGGCCACATGCCGGGCGCCGCCAACCTGCCCTATGACGATCTGCTCGGCGAGGACGGCCGGCTGAAGCCGGTGCCCGACCTCGCGAAGCGGTTCGCCGAGGCCGGCCTTGATGCCCGCCCGGTCGTCACCTCCTGCGGGTCCGGGGTTTCCGCCGCCGTCCTGCTGCTCGCCCTGCACCTGATGGGCCGGGACGACACCGCGCTCTACGACGGCAGCTGGTCGGAATGGGGCAGCCGCCCGGACACCCCGATCGTGACGGACTGACGGCGTGCGGATCGCCGTCTTCGAGGAGGCCGACCGGGCCGCGCTCAAGGCCCTGTGGGAACGCGCGGGACTGCTCGTCAACGAGTTGAACGATCCTGACCAGGACATTGATTTCGCGAGGAAATCGGGTCACGGCGAGATCCTGGTCGGATATCTCGATGAGCACCTGGTCGCTTCCGTCATGGTCGGCCATGACGGCCATCGCGGCTGGATCTACTACATGGCCGTCGAGCCCGGCCGCCAGGGCAGCGGCCTTGGACGCGAGATCCTGCGGGCGGGCGAAGCCTGGCTTGCCGAACGCGGCGCGCCGAAGAGCATGCTGATGGTGCGCGACACCAATACCGCGGTGGTCGGCTACTACCAGCGTTGCGGCTATGTCCACGAACCCCGGGTGGTGATGAGCCGCCGGCTCGACGGCAGGGCGGTCGCCCGCGGCGGCACCCGCTCGGATCAGCCGGTGGTGATCACCTATCTGGAGATGACCGAGCGGCCGGACCTGAAGCCGCGCGAGCCCGGCGTGCGGCCGGTCGCCCTGTTGCGGGCGGAAGCGCCCACGGTGTCCTTCTACCGCTACCTCTACGACGCGGTGGGCCGGGACTGGATCTGGACCGATCGCAAGGCCCTTACGGATGCCGAGCTGGCGGCGATCATCGGCGATGAACGCGTGGAGGTCTTCGTGCTCCACGTGCGCGGCACGCCGGCGGGTTATTTCGAACTCGACCGGCGGGAGGAAGGCCGGGTCGACCTCGCCTATTTCGGCATCATGCCGGAATTCATCGGCATGAAGCTCGGTCCCTGGCTGCTCGGCGAGGCCATCGAGACGGCCTGGCGGCATGCGCCCGAACGGCTGACGGTGAACACCTGCACGCTCGACCACCCGGCCGCCCTGCCGCTGTACCAGCGCATGGGCTTCCGGCCAATCGGCCGGCGCATTGTGGGCGAGGACGACGGACCCGACGCGAGCTGAACCGGCGCGGCCGGTACGCGGCCGCGCGCGGAAACGGCCCGGCGCCGCGTTCAGTGGGCCAGGATCTGGCTCAGGAACAGCTGCGTGCGGTCGCTCTTGGGGTTGAGGAAGAATTCCTCGGGTTCGTTCTGCTCCACGATCTCGCCGGCATCCATGAAGATCACCCGGTTGGCGACCTGGCGCGCGAAGCCCATCTCGTGGGTGACGCAGAGCATGG
>JBGTSP010000039.1:0-24108 GCA_041940205.1 Alphaproteobacteria bacterium | reverse complement strand
GGGATCCTGCAGCAGCGGATTGAGACCGCGGCCGTCCAGCGGCGGCGGCAGCACGCGCTCGAACGGGTTCGAGGTGAACAGCATGAACAGAAGGAAACCGACGCCGATCAGCGACTGCACCGCCAGCACCCGGGCATGGAAGGCCGGCGGCAGATTGCCGCCGAACAGCGCCACGGCGGCGCCGAACAGCGCGAGGATCAGCACCCACAGCAGCAGGGAGCCCTCGTGGTTTCCCCAGACGCCGGAGATCTTGTAGAGCAGCGGCTTCGCGGTGTGCGAGTTCTCGGCGACGTTGAGCACCGAGAAGTCGGAGGTCACGTAGGCCTGGGTGAGCGCGGCGAAGGCGGTGAGGATCAGCAGCAGCTGCACCGCGGCAGCCGGCCGGGCCAGCGCGATCAGGCCGGCATCGCCGCGCTGCGCCCCCCAGAGCGGCAGCAGGCCCTGGACCAGCGCCACCACCAGGGCCAGCACCAGGGCGTAATGTCCGAGTTCCGCGGTCATCGCATCCCCTACCTAACCCGCGCGGGCCGCCGACAGCAGGTCTTCCGCACCGCAATCGGCGGCAATCGCGCGGATTTGATCGGCCAGCTTCACCGGCAGCGGAATGCCCGCGGCCGTCCGCGCGGCTTCCGCCGTCCGCTCGGGATCGCCGGGCACCAGCACCGGCTCGGCGGGATCGACCGGCTGCAGGCCCCTGAGATAGTCGAGCATGTCGTCCATCTGGTCGAGAAAGCCGTCGTCGTCGCGGAACGCGCCGGGATCGAGGGCCATGAAGAAGTGCCCGGTATCGTGCGCCTCGCGGCTGCTGAGACCGATGAAGGCGGCGCCGGAGAGCAGGCCGGACAGGATCTCCACCATCGCCGCCAGGCCGTAGCCCTTGTGCGAGCTCATTTCCGGCAGGCCGCCCAGCGGCGACAGGCCGAAGCCCGGCTGGCGCGTGCCGCCGGCATCGTAGAAGCGGTCGGGATCGCTGACCGGCGATCCGGCCTCGTCCACCACCCAGCCCTCGGGCATGGCCCGGTGCGCGTACCAGGCCAGCTTGATCTTGCCGACCGCCACGGTGCTGGTGGCCATGTCGAAGACGAAGGGCGGATTGCGCCGCGCCGGCGCCGCGAAGGCCAGCGGGTTGGTGCCGAAGACCGCCTCGCGGGCCCGGGTCGGCACGATCGAGCGGTTGCCGGCATTGGTCGCGGCGAAGCCGATAAGGCCGCGCTCGGCGGCGCGCATGGCATAGGCGCCGGCGGCCCCGTAATGGTTCGAATTGCGCACCGCGACGGCGCCGATACCGCCGGCATGGGCCTTCTCGATGGCGAGGTCCATGGCCCGCGCGGCGGCGGGATGGCCGAGGCCCCGACCGGCATCGATCAGCGCCGTGCCGGCGCCGTCGCGCACCACCCGGTGCACGCCGGCCATGTCGATCTTGCCGCTCGCGCGCAGCTCGGCATAGACCGGCAGCATGGCGACGCCGTGGGAATCGATGCCGCGCAGATCGGTATCGACCATGATCCGGGCCGTGGTGGCGACGTCTCCCGGCGCCATCTGCCAGCGCGTCAGGATCGCCTCGAGCTGGTGGCGCAGGACATCGCCGGGAACGCGCACGGTGGCCGCCATCTCAGACCACCCGTGTCAGGGTCTCGCCGCGCTCGAACCAGGCGACGAGATTGTCGAGCATCAGGTCGCCCATGGCCTTGCGCGTCTCGAACGTGCCCGAGCCCTGGTGCGGACTGAAGGTGACCGTATCGAGCGCGAACAGGGCCTCGGGCACCCGCGGTTCGTCCTCGAACACGTCCAGCCCGGCGCCGGCGATGGTGCCGGCCTGCAGCGCCTGCACGAGCGCCGGTTCGTCCACCACCGAACCGCGCGAGACGTTGACGAGATAGCCCTCGGGTCCCAGCGCCTCCAGCACCTCCCGGTTGACGAGGTGCCGGGTCTCCGGCCCGCCCGGGCAGGTCAGCGCCAGCACGTCGGAGGCCGCCGCGAGGCCGGCCGCCGTGTCGTGATAGGTGCCGTCGAAATCCTTCGGCCGCCTGTTGTGATAGGCGATCTGCATGCCGAAGGCCCGCGCCCGCTGCGCCAGCGCCTCGCCGATCCGGCCCAGGCCGACGATCCCCAGCGTGCGGCCGCGCAGAGCCCCGCCAAGGGCCATCAGGCCTTCTTTCTCCCAGCGCCCGGCGCGGACATAGCGGTCGCCCTCGACCACCTTGCGCAGGCCGCCGATCGCCAGCGCGAAAGCCATGTCGGCGACACAGTCGGTCAGCACGTCGGGCGTGTTGGTGACGACGATGCCGTTCTCGCGACAATAGTCGAGGTCGACCGCGTCGACCCCGACCGCGAAGCAGGAGACGATCTCCAGGTTGGGAAAGCGCGCGATCAGTTCGCGGTCGGCGCCGACCATGCCCATCGTCGTCATGCCGCGCACCGCGGCCGCCTTCTCGGCCAGGAAACCGTCGCGGTCCGCGAGGTTCAGCCAGTCATGCACGGTGAACAGCTCGGCCTGGCGGGCCTCGGTGAATGTCGGCAAGTCGGAGACCTGGACGATCTCGGTCATTTCTTTTCCTCTCCCTGCCATGTGCCCGCCTTCTTCAGGGCCTCGGCGACCTCGGGCGGCATGTAGTTCTCGTCGTGCTTGGCCAGCACCTCGTCGGCGACGAAGGTCCGGGTGGCATCCAGCGTGCCTTCGGCGACCACGCCCTGGCCCTCGCGGAACAGGTCGGGCAGCAGCCCGGTATAACGCACCGGCACGCTGGCGGCGCCATCGGTCACCTTGAAGCTGATGGTCAGCCCGTCTGCCTCGCGGGCCACGCTGCCTTCCTCGACCAGGCCGCCCAGGCGCAGACGGCGACCGACCTCGGCGCGGTCGGCGACAATGTCGCTGGGCGAGTGGAAGAAGACGATGTTGTCCTGGAAGGCGGTCAGCATCAGCGCCACCGCGGCCACCAGGCAGGCGCCGACGGCGGCGACGATCGTCAGGCGTCTTCGCTTGCGGGTCATGCGAACGGGATACTCCTCACGCGTCATCGCCCCGGCGTTGGCGGCGGCGTTCCGCGCCCAGGCGCTCGGCCTCGCGCTCGCTGCGCCGGTAGGCGCCGGCGCTGGCGATCCACAAGGCGCCCAGGATCAGCAGCGGCGCCAGCCAGGCCGGCCAGACATAGGCGGCATAGCCGCCCATCGCCAGAAAATCCGAGAGGAGATCCATCTCAGCCCGCCGCCTGGACCTGGCGCAGCGCCGCGATGCGCCGTCGGTTGATCTCGGTGCGGATGCGCATCAGCAGGACCGCCGCGAAATAGCTGGTGAAGGCGAGCGCCATCACCAGCAGCGGCCAGAGCATGGCCGGATCGATCGTCGGGCCGTCCATGCGGATCACGCTGGCCGGCTGGTGCAGGGTGTTCCACCAGTCCACCGAGAACTTGATGATCGGCACGTTGACGAAGCCGACAAGGGCGAGGACGGCCGCGGGCCGGGCGGCCTTTTCCTCGTTGTCCATCGCCTGCCACAGCGCGATGTAGCCGAGATAGAGGAAGAACAGCACCAGCACCGAGGTCAGCCTGGCGTCCCAGACCCACCAGGTGCCCCACATCGGCTTGCCCCAGAAGGAGCCGGTGAACAGCGCGAGAAAGGTGAAGCAGGCGCCGACCGGCGCCGCCGCCTTGGCCGCGAGATCCGCCAGCGGATGGCGCCAGACCAGGCTGAACAGGGAACAGACGGCGATGAAGGTGTAGCAGAACAGGGCCATCCAGGCCGCCGGCACGTGCACGTACATGATGCGCACCGTCTCGCCCTGCTGGTAGTCGGGCGGCGAGGCGAAGAAGGACAGGTAGACCCCCAGCGCCAGCAGCGCCGCGGTCAGCCCCACGCACCAGGGCAGCAGGACGCCGGCCAGACGGGTGAACCGCGCCGGATTGGCGAAATAGTGCAGCGCCTGCATGTTCCCGACCGACCCTCGGCAGCCTGTTGAACCTCGACGGAGAGGCGACCATAGCCCGAACCGCGCGCGACTTTAACGGCCCCGGCTGTGACCTGCGCGCGCAGGCCGACGGCGGCCCGGGCGGCTCATTCCAGGCTGAGCCGCAACGCCGCCGCGGCGGCGATCGGCGAGAGCGCGAGCGCGCCGAAGAACAGCGCGCCCTCGAGCAGCAGGTGCGGGCGCACCGGCAGGCCCTGCAGGCCGGCATCGATGGCGGCGATGCCGAAGATCAGCGCCGGGATGTAGAGCGGCAGCACCAGCAGGCCGAGCAGCACCCCGCCGCGGCGCAGCGAAACGGTCAGCGCCGCGCCGACCGCGCCGACCAGCGAGAAGATCGGCGTGCCCAGCAGCAGCGAGGCGATCAGCACCGGGTAGCCGTCGGCGGGAAGCTGCAGGAAGACCGCCAGCAGCGGGCTCGCCAGCACCAGCGGCAGGCCGGTGGTCAGCCAGTGGGCGCAGACCTTGGCCAGCACCGCCAGCTCCAGCGGCAGGGGCGCCAGGAACAGCAGGTCGAGGGAGCCGTCCTCCTGGTCGGCCTGGAACAGCCGGTCCAGGGTCAGCAGGGCCGCCAGCAGGGCCGCGACCCAGAGCACCCCCGGCGCGATGCGCGCGAGAACGCCCGGTTCCGGCCCGACCGCGAAGGGAAAAAGGCTAACGGCGATGACGAAGAAGCCGAGCGCCATGAAGGTGGCGCCGCCCTGGCGCGCGGACAGGCGAAGGTCCCGTCGCAGGACCGCGAGGAAGCGGCTCACAGGCGCAGCTCCCGGGTTTCGCCGACGCCCAGGTCGACATGCGTCGCGGCGACCACGAGCCCGCCGGCGGCGCGGTGCCGGGCGATGCAGGCGGCCAGCCGGGCAACGCCGTCGCCGTCCAGCGAGACCGTCGGTTCGTCCAGCAGCCAGAGCCGGGCCTCGCCGGCGAGCAGCCGGGCCAGCGCCACCCGCTTCTTCTGGCCGGCCGAGAGGTAGCGGGCCGGCAGGTCCGCCAGCGCGGCGATGTCCATCGCCTCGAGACCGGCCATGGCGGCCGCCTCGGGATCGTCGGCGCCGCCCAGCGCGGCCCATTCGCCGACATTCTCGGCGGCCGTCAGCACCGGCTTCACCGCATCCAGGTGACCGACATAGCGCAGTGCCGCCCGGTAGGCCTCGGGATCCTCGCCGACCTCGCGGCGATCCCAGCACAGCGTGCCGCCGCGCGGCCGAAGGAAGGTCGCCAGCAGACGCAGCAGGGTCGACTTGCCGGCGCCGTTCGGGCCGCGCAGCACCAGCATCTCGCCCGCCGCCAGGTCCAGCGAGACACCCTGCAACACGGTGCGCCCGCCACGCTCGCAGACGAGATCCCGCGCCGACAGCATCAGGCCGCGTGCCGCCGCAGCCAGTCCGACAGCGCCGGTTGCAGCCGCCGGACCGACTTGTAGAGGCTCATCTCCGGGCTCAGCGTCGCCAGCACGCCGGCGAGCGCGGCGCAGTCCTTCGGCCGTCCGGCGAGCGCCGAGAGAGGCGAACGGTGGATCCGGATGGTGAAGACGATGGCGCCGCTGCGCGGCAGGCTGGTGAGGGTCTGCCGTTCGCTGCGCAGCCAGATGCGCGCGCCGGCATTGTCCGCCCCGAGGTCCGCCACCGGCCGCTCCTCGCCGTGTCCGGCGGGCTGGAACAGGGCCGGATCGTCGAGCAGCGACCAGTTCACCCGCCAGACCCCGCGAGCCGGACCCAGCCGGGCGAACAGGTTGTCGATACGCCGGCCCAGCCGCGCCTCGAGGCCCGGCACGGGCGCGTGGATCTCGGCCATCGGCCGACCGATCTTGTCGCCGAGCCGCCAGCGCGTCGGGAAGCAGACCGAGGCCGCCGTCAGGTGCCAGGCCTCGCCCTGCTTCTGCATCAGACAGAGATCCTCCTGCACCCAGCGGCCGGCCTGGTCGATCGGCGCGAGATCGGTATCCGCCGGCGTCCAGCTCTCGCCGTCCGACTTCGAGCGCAGCACGCCGTCCGCGAACTCGTAGCGGTCGGCATGATGTCGGGCGAGATGGCGGGCCAGGTGGGTGGCGAGCTCGGCCTGGGCGGCCTCCGACCCGGGGCGGACGGCCACCACCTCGTCATGGCGGGAGGCCAGCAGGCGGCGTTTTTCCGCCAGGTCGGCCTCGCGGTCGTCGTCAAGCTGGATCCAGTCCTTCGGATCGAGCGCCTTCGCGCCCATCTCGAAGCGCCAGGGCGCCGAGAACGGCGTGTAGCGGGGCGCCGGGCAACCCTCCCTCACGCCTCTCCCTCTTCCAGCCGGTAGCGATGCATGGTCGGAAGCTGGGACAGCGAGAACAGGATGGTCAGCGGCATGATCGCGAAGACCTTGAAGTTGACCCAGTCGTCGGTGCTGAAGTTGCGCCAGACGACCTCGTTCAGCACCGCCAGGAAGAAGAAGAACAGGGCCCAGCGGAAGGTCAGGATGCGCCAGCCGGCGTCCTTCATGGCGAACATCGAGCCCATCAGCGTCTTCAGGAAGGCGCGGCCGAGCGCCAGCCCGATCAGCAGGATCGAGCCGAACAGGGCGTTGACGATGGTCGGCTTCAGCTTGATGAACAGCTCGTCCTGCAGGACCAGGGTGAGGCCGCCGAAGACCAGCACGAACAGGCCGGTGACCAGCGGCAGCAGCGGCACCCGGCCCTCGAACCGCCAGGCCAGCAGCAGCGAGACCGGCACGGTGACCATGAACACGCCGGTCGCCCAGAAGATGCCGTAGCGCGCGTTGACGAAGAAGAACGCGACAAGCGGGCCGATCTCGACCGCCAGCTTGAGCCAGGGATTCATGCGTTGCGTCATGGCCGCCACCTTACCCATTCACCCCGGCGCTGTAAGCTGCGGCGGATGATCCTGCTCTATACCGATTTCGGCCTGGCGGGTCCCTATGTCGGACAGATGAAGAGCGTGCTGGCCGCGCTGGCCCCCGCAACGCCGGCGATCGACCTGATGCACGACGCCCCGGCCTTCCGGCCGGACCTGGCGGCCTACCTGCTGGCGGCGCTGGCGGACGACCTGCCGGCGCGCTGCGTGCTGCTTGGCGTTGTCGATCCCGGCGTCGGCGGCGCCCGCGACCCGATCGCCCTGCGGCTGGGCGAACGCTGGTGCGTCGGCCCCGACAACGGCCTGTTCGCGCTGCTCGCGCGCCGCCACGGCGCGCCCGAATGGCACCGCCTGACGGCGCGGCCCGACCGGCTTTCGGCATCCTTCCACGGCCGCGACCTGTTCGCGCCGGCCGCCGCCCGCCTGGCGCGGGGCGACGAAACCGGGCTGGCCGCCCACCAACCGCGGGCCGGTGCGGACTGGCCGGACGACCTGGACGCCGCGATCTATGTCGATGGTTTCGGCAACGTGATGACCGGCCGGCGGGCCGCCGGCTGGACGGCGGCACGCTATGCGGGCCTGCCGCGGGCGCGTACCTTCTCCGACGTGCCGGCCGGCAGCGCCTTCTGGTACGAGAACGCCCACGGCCTGATCGAGCTGGCGGTGAACCGCGGCAGCGCCGCCCGCACCCTGGCCCTGGCGCCGGGCGATCCGCTGACGCCATGAGGCGGGCCGCGTGAGTACCGTCCCGGACTTTCGCGCCTCGGGCGCCTGTGGCACATCAGGTGGACCATGATTCCGGGACCGCGCAACCTGATCACCGATGTCGACGGCCTCAAGGTCGGCAACGCCACGGACGCGACCGTGCTGACGGGGACCACGGTGGTCCTGCCCGACGCCCCCTGCACCGCCGGCGTCGCCGTGACCGGCGGCGCGCCGGGCACCCGGGAAACCGATCTGCTGGATCCCGCCTGCCGGGTGCCCACGGTGGATGGGGTCTGCCTGTCGGGCGGTTCGGTCTACGGCGTCGCCGCCGGCGACGCGGTGGTGCGCTGGCTCAGGGAACAGGACCGCGGATTCACGCTGGGCCCGGGCCTGCTGGTGCCGATCGTGCCGGGCGCGATCATCTTCGACCTGACGAGCGGCGGCGATCCGGACTGGCACGAGCCGCCCTGGCCGGGCCTGGCCCGCGCGGCCTGCGAGGCCGCCGGCGACGATTTCGCGCTGGGCAACGAAGGCGCCGGGCTGGGCGCACGGGCCGGCCGCATCAAGGGCGGTCTCGGCAGCGCCTCGGCGGTCGATCCCGAGAGCGGCCTGCAGGTCGGCGCGCTGATCGTCGCCAATCCCGTGGGTTCGGTGCTGATGCCCGACGGCCGGACCTTCTGGGCCTGGCCGCTGGAGCAGAACGGCGAGTTCGGCGGCCGCCTGCCGCAGGCACAGCCGGCCGACGCGCCGCTCGACATCCCGGCCGAGAGCCGGATCGCCGGAAACACCACGATCGGCGTGGTCGCCACCAACTTCCGTTTCGACAAGGCCGACATGCGGCGCATCGCGCTGATGGCGCATGACGGGCTGGCCCGGGCCATCCGGCCTGTTCACACCCCCTTCGACGGGGATACGATATTCGCGCTGTCGACCGGCGTCGCCGGTCCGTCACCGGCCGATGCCATGTTGCTGGCCCGGGTCGGGGCGGTCGCCGCCGACTGCGTGGCCCGCGCCATCGGTCGCGCGGTGTTCGAGGCCAGATCCGTCGGCGGCGTGCCGGCCTGGCGGGATCTCTGATGCCGTCCTCCACGGGACGGCCCACTGGAGGAAGCGAGACCATGAAACACGCAAGCAGACTGCTGACCGCGGCGGTGCTGGCGGCCCTGCCGTTCAGCGCCCAGGCGGCGAAGGATTCCGTCACCCTGGCGATGACCCTGGAACCGCCGGGCCTGGACCCGACCACCGGCGCCGCCGCAGCCATCGCCCAGATCACCCTCTACAACGTCTACGAGGGCCTGACCCGGATCAACGAGGACGCCACCGTCAGCCCGATGCTGGCCGAAAGCTGGACGATCTCGGACGACGGCAAGGTCTATACCTTCGCGCTGCGCAAGGGCGTGAAGTTCCATGACGGCACGGACTTCGATTCCGGCGACGTGAAGTTCACCTACGAACGCAACGCCGCCGAGGATTCCAAGAACAAGCGCAAGAAGTACTTCACCAACATGGCCAGCATCGAGACCCCCGATGCGCACACCGTGAAGGTGACCCTGAAGGAGCCGCGCCCGACCTTCCTCGCCAACATGGGCGAGAGCACGGCGGTGATCGTGGCGCCCGAGAGCGCGGACGCCAACGCCACCAATCCGGTCGGCACCGGGCCGTTCCGGTTCGTGAAGTGGACCAAGGCGGATTCGGTCGCGCTGGAGAAATGGGACGGCTTCCGCGACGCCGGTTCGGTCAGCCTGAACAAGGTGACCTTCAAGTTCATCAACGACCCCGCGGCGCAGACCGCGGCCATCCTCGCCGGCGATGTCGACGTCATCCCCAACCTGTCGGCGGAACTGCTGGAGCCGTTCCGGGCGCATCCGACGCTGGAAGTGCTGTCCGGCACCACCGAGGGCGAGACCATCCTGGCGACCAACAACAAGCGGCCGGCGCTGGCCAAGCTGAAGGTCCGCCAGGCGATCGCGCACGCGATCAACCGCGAGGAACTGATCGACGGCGCGATGTCCGGCGAGGCAACGCCGATCGGCACGCATTTCGCCCCGCACCATCCCGACTATGTGGCGGAGACGGTGGACACCTATCCCTTCGACCTCGACAAGGCGAAGGCGCTGCTGAAGGAGGCCGGCGAAGAGGGCCTGTCGCTGACCCTGCAGCTGCCGCCGGTGGGCTATGCCCGCAACGGCGGCCAGATCGTCGCCCAGCAGCTCGGCAAGGCCGGCATCGATGTGAAGATCGAGAATGTCGAATGGGCGCAGTGGCTGGACGTGGTCTACAAGCAGAGAAACTACGACCTGACCATCGTCAGTCATGTCGAGCCGATGGACATCGGCATCTACGCCAACCCGAACTACTACTACCAGTATGATTCCGCCGATCTGCAGGCGATCATGGCCAAGGCGGACGGCACCACCGATGCCGCCGTGCGCTCGAAGCACCTGAAGGAGGCGCAGCGCAAGATCGCCGAGGACGCGGTCAACGGCTTCCTGTTCCAGCTGCACAAGAACGTGGTGAAGCCGAAGAACCTGGCCGGCATCTGGGCCAATTCGCCGATGTTCGTGAACGACATGCGGTCGGTACGCTGGACCGACTGACCCCGACGACAGTGCCGTGACGGCGGCGGGCGGCCCCTGGGGGGCCGCCCGTTCGCGTTTCAGCGCGGAACGGCCTGCTCGCGGTCGGGAAGCGGATAATAGTCGATGTCGACGATCAGGTTGTCCGCCGTCATCTCCAGTTCCCAGATCAGGCTGCCGTTCGCGAAATCGGCCTGGTGAATCATCGTGCGGCCGCGCTCGCCGACCAGCCTGTGACCGCGCAGGGTTCCCATGTCCCGCACGAAGCGGGCCTCGTTCTGCAGCTTGCGCCGTTCGGAGTCCGGGAAGGACGACGCGAACGCGAACCGTTCGAGCGACCGGCCCTCCTGCAGGTCCCGGATGAGGATGTCGAGATAGAGGCTCGAAGCGTATTGGGGACTGTTCACCAGTTCCCGGTCCGACACCGTGTTCGCCGACGGTGCGGCCTGCTGGACCGGCGGGGCGCTGACGGTTCCCACGGACTGCTGGCGGACGGCCGCCCGGAGGGACTTCAGTTCCTCGTCCTTGGCGCGTGAACGCCTGCTCAGCTCGTCGAGTTTCGCCTCGGCCTGTTCGAGCTTCCGCACGGCAGCCTCCAGCGCCCCGCCGGTCTCGTCCTTGCGGGCATCCAGGGCGCGGGAAAGGGCAACGATCTGCTGCTGCTGCGCCAGGCGCTCCTCGCGCAGCCGCTCGGCCTCCGCCTGGGCGCTTTCCTCCTGCGCCCGGGCCGCCTCGATCTGCCGGATCTGCTCTTCCACGCCGGCGAGATAGGCCTGCCAGCGCTCGCGGACCTCCGGTTTCTCGCTCAGGTGCATCATGAACTGCGCCAGCGCCCGGGCGGTCGGCTGCGGCCCGGAGAGGATCTGTTCCGACAGCCGGGCGAGATGGGCCTGCTCCAGCTCCAGCGCCTTCAGGCGATACTGCTGCGCGTTGACCACTTCCTTCAGCCGGATCTCCTTCGTCTGCTGCTGGTAGGTGAACCAGGAGCCCAGCACCGTGGCCCCGGTCGCCAGCAGGCCGGAGACGATCACCGTCTTCCAGAAGTCCAGCGTCTGCTTGCGCCGCTCCAGCGCCAGTGTTCCCTCCTCCGGATTCGCGGGCGGCGGCGTACGGCTGTCGGTCATGCGCATTCCCCCGAAGTGCGTGTCGGCCGGGCCCGAGGATCAGCCGGAGGCACGCGGCGATCGGTGGCATTTGCCACCCGGCCCGCAGAAACGAAGACGCCCGCCGCGCGGACGCGGCGGGCGTGGATCATTCCCTTGTGCCAGCGGGCAGGCCCGCCGGCGGATCAGCGCACGTAGACGTGCACCTCGTTGCTGGCCGCGCCGGGATTGGTGGTGGCCGACAGCACCAGGCGGTTGGCCGGCAGGCCCATGTCGGTCAGCGCCTGCACGACATCGTTGGCATGCCGCTTGGTCTTGGACTGCGCCACGGCGACCTGGGAAGCCGCGCCGCTGCCCGGGGCGACGGCGACGACGTCGAAGGTGGCGTCGGGCCGCTGGGTCAGCGCCTGCGAGACCGCGTTGTAGAGCGCCTGCTTGAAGGGCACGTCCGGCCGGTCGAAGCGGATCACCACCAGCGGGGCGCGGCCGCCGGAGGAGAAGCCCGAACGCGGGGTATAGGCGACGCTGTAGTTCGGCTGCGCCGCGGCATAGGCCCGGCTGCCGAGGCTCATGCCCGGCAGCTCGCCGTTCTTGATGGCCAGCGACAGGGTGGTCAGGCTGGCCCGCTCGGTGCCGATATAGGCGGTCTGGCGGGACACATCCTCGTTGATCTCGTTGAGCAGACGGTCGACCAGCACCACCGTGCGGTTGGTCTCGTCCTCGAGGATCGCGATGTTGCGGTGGTCTGCCTCGATGGCGCCGCTGATGCCGTAGGCGGCGCGCGCCGATTCCAGGATGTAGGCGGCGCTGGAAGCATTGGCCGCGACCTGGTTGGCCAGCGTGTTCATCGCGGCGATGTCGCCAGCCATGCGGTCGAGCTCGGCCTGCGCCGAGTTCCACTGGCTGACCAGCACCGGGTTGCCCGGCGTGGTGCCGATCTGCAGCCGGGATTCGATCGCCGCCGTGGTGCCGTGATAGCGCTGGGCGTTCTGCGTCGTGGTCTGGCGGATCTGCTGCAGCTGGCGGTTCTGCTGCTGAAGCTGGGTCTGCAGCGCGCCGAGCTGGCCGCGAAGCTGGGCGACGAGCTGGCCGACATAGGTGCCGGTCTGGCCGCCGCCGCCGGCGATCGCCGCCGCGGACGGGACGGCCTGCGCCGCCTGGGCCTGCTGCACCGGTTGCACCGGACTCAGGGTCGGTTGCGGATTGCGCTCCGCGGCCGACTGCTGGATCGGCACCGCGGTGCCGCTGGGCTCGTCGCCGGTGAGCGAGGGCCAGAGCGCCTCGGATCCGAACGAACAGCTTCCCAGAATGAATGCCGCGGCAAGAGCGGCCGTCGCCTTTCCGTGCACCGCGTGTCTCCCCAATTTAAGCGTCTGACCATGCCGCCCGCGTTGCGCGGACCGCGCGAACGGCGTTCCCCACACGTCCCGCCGGACCCCTCGACAGACCGGACGCGAAGACAAAACGATCGACACTCTCGGATCGAATCGCCCCATTACGGGACAGCAACTTAGCCAAAGGTCTTGCCACCGACAAGCAGACTCGTGCGCACCCCGTCGCGGTCAAAAAATGTGTTGCACGGGCGCGACTCCCTTGCGTCCCTCGCCGCATTTGCCTATATGCCCGGCTTCCGCGCGTCATCCCCCCGGGGGCGACGCCGGTCAGCGGACCCGTAGCTCAATTGGATAGAGTACCTGACTACGAATCAGGCGGTTAGAGGTTCGAGTCCTCTCGGGTCCGCCATTTTCCTCCTTCCGCATCGCTGGTCCGCAGGTCCGTCGCCGGTCGGGGCAGGCGCCTCCCGCACGACCCGGGCCTGTCCGGTTGCCCGTGCAGGGCGATGCCACTAAGAAAATATCAACATTCACGGCAGAGAGTTGCCGGGATGGGCAACGCGCGAACCAGCCCGTTCCGCCCGGCATCCGGGAAAGGCCGGCGATGAACGAGGACAGGGACGAACGCAGCGAGCGGCGGCGACACGAACGCTACCCGGTCTCGCTGGCCGTGACCGTGCGCGACGGCGACCTGGCGCTGACCTGCCGCACGGTGAACATCTCCCGCGGCGGCCTGCTGATCGCCGAGCGGCTGGACCGCAACGAGGGCAGCGTCCTCGACCTGCTGATCGGCAACATGCCGCAGCCGGTCCCGGCACTGCTGGTGATGCGCTCGATCCACGGCAGCCATTTCGCCTTCGCCGAGGATCTCGACGACCATTCCGACCTGGCCCGCCTGATCGAACGGACCGAGGCGCAGGTGGAACGGGCCGAGCGGCAGGCCCGAAACATTCCCTAGCAGACCGTATCGACCCGCGACTTCACGCCCGCAGCATGTGGCGGGCGATCAGCAGTTGCTGGATCTGGCTGGTGCCGTCGTAGATCCGGTAGACCCGGACATCGCGGTAGAAGCGCTCGACCGGCGTGCCCTGCATGAAGCCGCTGCCGCCGTGGATCTGCACCGCCCGGTCGGCGATCCGGCCGACCGTCTCGGTGGCGAAGAGCTTGGCGCAGGCCACCTCCTCGGTTGCCGGCGCGCCGTCGTCGAGCAGGCGGGCCGCGTCCAGCACCATGCAACGGGCCGCATAGGCCTCGGCCCGGCTGTCGGCCAGCATCGCCTGGACCAGCTGGAAATCGGCCAGCGGCCGGCCGAACTGCCGGCGCTCGCGGGCATGCTCCAGGCATTCCCCGATCAGCCGCTCGGCATTGCCGACGGCGGTCGCCGCCGCCTCGATGCGGATCAGGTCGAGCCCGCGCATGGCGATGGCGAAGCCCGCGCCTTCCGCGCCGATCCGGTTCGCCGCCGGCACCCGGCAGCCCTCCAGCACCACGTCGGCGGTATCGTTGCCGTGCAGGCCCATCTTGCGGTCGGCGGGCGCCACCGCGAGACCCGGCCGGTCGGCCTCGACCAGGAAGGCCGATACGCCGCGGGGGCCGTCCTCGGGACGGCCGGTGCGGGCCATCAGCAGGAACAGGTCGGCCTGCGGCGCGTTGGTGATGAAACGCTTGCGGCCGGTCAGCACGTAGTCCCCGCCGTCGCGCTCTGCCCTCGTCGCCAGGGCGCCGGCGTCCGAGCCCGCCTCCGGCTCGGTCAGCGCGAAGGACGCCGTCAGCCGTCCGGAGGCGAGACCGGGCAGCCAGGCGCGGCGCTGGGCCTCGCTGCCGTCCTGCGCGATCGCCATGCCGGCCATCTCGTTGGTCGAGAAACGGCGGTAGAAGGCCGGCGTCGTCCGGTTGCAGACGATCACCGCCCGCATCTTCTCTTCCACCGTCAGGCCGAGTCCGCCCCAGCTCTCGGGCAGGGACAGTCCGGCCAGCCCGAGTTCCGCCATCGCCGCGACCAGTTCATCGGGGATCGCGCCGTCGCGGTCGACCCCGGCCTCGGCCAGCATCAGGCGCTCGCGGGTGAACCGCTCGAGCGTATCGAGCAGGCTGCCGAGCGTGGCCTCGTCGCGGATCATGCGCCTCGTCCCCTCATCCCGCCCGCCCGGTTCGCAGGCCGGTCGAGCCTACGCCCGCTCCCGCGGCGGGCAAAGCGGACGCGGACGGACAGGCGGCACGCACGAAGATAGACTCAAAGCCCGCGCGCAGAACGATGGGAGAGGCGGCATGGCCGTGGTGCCGGGCAACGAGGGGTACGAGGAACAGGCCGACAGCCTGTTCGAGACCTACGAAAGCGTCACCTTCGAGGCCGTGCACCGCGATATCCGGCCCCTGCTGCCGGCGCCGCCGGCCCGGATCCTCGACATCGGCGCCGGCAGCGGCCGGGATGCCGCCGCGCTGGCCGCGCTCGGCCACCGGGTGGTGGCGGTGGAGCCGACGGCGGCGATGCGCCGGCGGGCCGTGGCGCGCCACGCAACGGCGGCGATCACCTGGATCGACGACGGCCTGCCCGACCTCGCGCGGCTCGAAAGCGAGGACGCCGCCTTCGACGCGGTGCTGGCGACGGCGGTCTGGATGCATCTGGACAAGCCGGCGCAGGCCCGGGCGATGCCGCGCCTTGCCCACCTGTTGCGGCCCGGCGGCCTGCTGGCGCTGACCATCCGTCATGGCCCCGTACCCGAAGGCCGGCGGATGTACGCGATCGACGCCGCGGAAACCGTGGCGCTGGCTGCCGCCTGCGGCCTGGACTGCCTGCTGCGCCTCGAGAACCGGGCGAGCGTGCTGCCCCGACCGGACATCACCTGGACGCGGCTCGCCTTCCGCGCTCCGGACCTGCGCCGGGCGGCCGACGATTGCCTTTTTTCCCGCGGAAGCGCACTTTAGCCCCCGACCGGCGCGGACCGGCCGCCCGCCTGACGGGCGTCGCGATCCGCGCCGCTTCCCGTCCCGATCCCAGCAGATTCGAACCCGAGAGACACAGATGCATCGCCCCGGACGCGGTTTCCTCAACAATCCCGGCCCCACCAACATTCCCGAGCGGGTTCTCGCCGCGATGAACCGGCAGGCCCTCGACCTGGTGGACGAGGAACTGGAAGACATCGTCGCCCGCTGCTTCGCCGGACTGCGGCCGATCTTCGGCATCGGCGAGGGCGAACTGTTTCTCTATGCCGCGAACGGCCATGGCGGCTGGGAAGCGGCGATCACCAACGTGCTGGACGAGGGCGACAAGGTGCTGGTGCCGGCGACGGGGCATTTCTCGATCGGCTGGGCGGAGACCGCGGGCGTGTTCGGCGTCGAGGCCGAAACCCTGGAGGGCGACCTGCGGCGCAGCTTCGACATGAACCGGCTGGAAGACCGGCTGCGGGCGGACAGCACGCATGCGATCAAGGCGGTGATGCTGGTGCATGTCGACACCTCGACCGGAATCCGCCACGACGTTGCGGCCGCCCGCGCCGCCCTCGACGCCGCGGGCCATCCCGCCCTGCTGATGCTGGACTCGGTGGCGGCCCTGGCGACCACCGACACGCAGATGGCCGCCTGGGGCGTCGACGTCTGCGTCTCGGCCTCGCAGAAGGGCCTGATGTGCCCGCCCGGTCTGGCCGTCATCGCCACCAGTCCGAAGGCCATGGCCGCGCATCATGCGGGCAGCCGGCCCCGGCGCTACTGGGACTGGAGCACGCGCTCCAGCAGCATCGGCTATCGCACCTTCTGCGGCACCACGCCCGAGCACCTGATGTTCGCGCTGGACGAGTCCCTGCGCCTGATTGCCGAGGAGAGCCTGCCCGCGATCTATCGCCGGCACGCGGTGCTGGCCGCCGGCGTGCACGCCGCGGTCGACCGCTGGGCCGAGGCGGGCGGGCTGGAGAACCACGCGGTCGTCCCCGCCGACCGCTCGACCGGGGTCACCGCCATCCGCACCGCCGAGGGAATCGACCCCGACGCGATCCGCACCACCGCCCGGCGCCACTGGCGCACCTCGATCGCCGGCGGCCTGGGACCGCTGCGCAACGGCGCCTTCCGCATCGGCCACATGGGCGACATGAACGAACCGATGATCCTCGGCGCGCTGGCCGGCGTGGAGGCCACCCTCGGCGAGCTGCATGTGCCGCATGCCCGCGGCGGCGTCGAGGCGGCGCTGGCGGCGATGCTGGCGGCGAAGGCGGAGACCGCGTCCGCGGACCGCGAGCGCGCGGCCTGAGGCAGGCAACCGGCCGAACCGGCGTCCTCTACAGCGAGGTGGCGCCCGAGAGGACCGGACCGGCGGTATCGTTGGCCGCCCGCATCACCCGCTCCGAAGGCAGCGTCACGGTGACCGTGGTGCCGGAACCGGGCGCACTGTCGAGCTCCAGGTAGCCGCCATGCAGCTCGGCCAGCTGGGCGCAAATCGGCAGTCCGAGGCCGGTGCCGCCCTGCGCCTTGCCCAACCGGTTGTCCACCTGCTCGAACGGCCGCAGCACCCTGTCCTGGTCCTCGAGCGCGATGCCCGAGCCGGTATCGCGCACCGCCAGCGAGAAGCCGCCCGCCGCGGCCGGACGCGCGGCGATGCTGACGCTGCCGCCGGCCGGCGTGAAACGGATGGCGTTGGCCAGCAGGTTGAGCAGGATCTGGCGCATCGCCCGGGGATCGGCATGGAGCGTCGGCACCCGGTCCGGCAGGACGGCCTGCAGGACGATCCCGGCGCCCTGGGCGCGGCCGGACATCAGGGTCACGACATCGTCGATCAGCCGCGGCAGGTCGACCGGCTCGGACTGCAGTTCCAGCTTGCCGGCCTCGATCTTGGAGAGATCGAGCACATCGTTGATCAGCGACAGGAGGTGCCGGCCGGAGGCCTGGATATGGTCGACATAGTCGCCGTAGCGGGCATCGCCGAGCGGACCGAACAGCTTCATCTGCATCGCCTCGGAAAATCCGATGATGGCGTTCAGCGGCGTCCTGAGCTCGTGGCTCATCGAGGCGAGAAACCGGGTCTTCGCGGCATTGGCGGCGATCGAGGCCTCGCGCGAGGCCCGCAGGCGCTCCTCGTCGCGATGCGAGCGGCGCAGCATCGCCAGCACCCCCAGCACCGCCGCCAGCAGCAGCACGAGGGAGATCACGATCCAGACTTCCAGCGAGGCCAGCAGTTCCTGCTGGCGCTCCAGCGTGCCGAGGGCAATCAGGTTGGTGTCGCGATGGATCGACGAGACCGCCTTGTGGATCGCGCCGATGCGCTCCAGCAGATTGCGCAGGCCGTCCGGGTCGGCCGGCTGGCCGGTCGCGACCAGCCGGTAGGTGTCGTCGATCAGCGCCGAGATCTGTTCGTGCAGGAGAACGAGACGGTAGGACCCGGTGGCTTCGGCCAGTTCGAGCACCTCGCGGTAGTCGTCCGAGAGGTCGGCCCCCGCGAGCGCCACCGCCTGGATGTCGAAGCGCGATCCGTCGCCGCCGATGGCCGGGGTCAGGGCGTCGTGCAGCCGGTCGAGGCCGTGCAGATAGGCGCCCAGCTCGAGTTCGAGGCGAACCTGCTGCAGCGGCAGGCTGTCGCCGACCGCGGCGATCGTGCGCAACACGTGGCCGGCGAGCAGCGCGATGACGAGCGTGATGGCGCAGGTCGCGGCGAGAAAGGCGCGCCGCCGCTGGCGTCTGTCCGGAAGGAGTCGCCGCACGAGCAGCCGCGTCGACAGCAGCCGCGCGTGGGACCATCGCATTGCGCGCATGCCCGTGCGATAGCGGCCTATCGTTAACGAAGCGTTAGCGCGACCAGCGCTACCGCGGGAACGGCTAAATTCCCCGCATTTCCGGGCATTCCTCGCCTGAAGGACGGCCGGGAAAGACCGCCGTCGCGGCGATTCGCGCTCGTTCAGCCTGCCGCCTGGTAATGCCCCGTCGTCACCAGCACCTTGCCGTCGCGGCCTTCGCGCGCGGCATGACGGACCGCATCGCGGATCGCCTCGATCGGGTAGGTCGCCTCGACCGGGCTCACCAGTTCGCCGCGGGCGATGGCGCCGGCCAGATCGGCGAACAGGGCGGCCTTCTCCGCGGCGCTCGCGGCCTGCAGGAAGGGCATCAGCCAGAACCCCTTCAGCGTGATGCCGCGGAACACCACCTGGTGCGAGGTCAGCTTGCAGCAGTCACCGGACAGCAGGCCGTAGTTCACCATCGTGCCGCCGTCGGCAAGGCCGTCCGCCAGGCGGATCATGGCGTCGCCACCGACCGCGTCGATGGCAAGCCGGGCCCCGACACCGCCGGTGCCCGCACGCAGGCGTTCGCCCAGATCCTCGCCGTCGACGAGCACCAGATCGGCGCCGATCGCCTCGAGCGGCGCGACCAGCGAATCCCGGCGCACGACGTTGGCGGTGCGCCAGCCGCGCGCCCGGGCCAGGCGGATGACGTGCTGGCCCACGGCGGAGTTGGCGGCGTCCTGCACCACCCAGTCGCCGGGCGCGAGATCGACATATTCGGTGAGCATGTAATGGGCCGTCGGCGGGTTCACCTTCAGCATGGCGAGTTGCAGGACATCGACGCCGTCGGGCACCGGCGCCACCTCGGCCGCCTTCACGCGCCGGCGCTCGACCCAGTTCTCGCGCGCCAGGCTGATCACCCGCTGGCCGACGGCGAGGCCCTGCACCGATGTCCCCAGGGCGCTGATCCGGCCGACGCCCTCCGCACCGAGCCGGGCCGGCAGGTCGGGCCGCACGGCATAGCGTCCCTCGACGGTCAGCAGATCGGCGGGATTGATCGGGAAGGCCTCGATGTCGATGACCACCTCGTCCGGCCCCGGCGCGCCCACGTCGGGCGCCTCGATGCAGTGCACGCTCTCGCCCGGTTCGCCGAATGCCGTCAGTTCAACCGCCTTCATGTTCACTCTCCTCCCGCTCGGAACGGGGCGATCTTGACCGCTCCGGCGGCCGGCGGCCAGCCCGTCTGGACAAGCCGGGTCCCATCCCGCAGGGTCGACCGCCTGGCGGAGATGTCAGGGGCGGGAGCGGCGACGGCATGGCGAAGACGAGCGTGATCCGGGGACTGGACTGGGCCGCGGTCTGGGATGAAACGCGGGCCGGGCACCGCTACGCCCGCGGCATCGATCTGGCCTTTCGCGACGGCACGCTGATCCATGTCGGTCCGCACTATCAGGGTCCCTGCGAGGAGGAAATCGACGGCAGCGGCCTGTTCGCCCTGCCCGGTTTCGTCGACGTGCATTCGCATCCCGCCTCGGAACCGCTGGACAAGGGCTTCAACGAGGAACTGGGCAGCCCGCGGCTGGGCATGAGCGGCCTGTACGAATACATGCCGGTGATGCGGGCCGATCCGGAGGGCACCGCGGCCTGCGCCGAAGTGGCCTACAGCGAACTGCTGCTGAGCGGCGTCACCACGCTGGTCGACCTGTCGCTGGCCTGGGACGGCTGGCTCGACCTGTTCGCCCGCTCCGGCCTGCGCGGCGTACTCGCGCCGATGTACCGCTCGGCCCGCTGGTACACGCCGAACGGCCACCGGGTCGACTACGACTGGGACGAGGCGGCCGGCCTGGCGGGCCTGGAGGATGCGGTCCGCCTGATCGAGCGGGCCCGGCAGCACGAGTGCGGGCGGCTGGGCGGCATGCTGTCGCCGGCGCAGGTCGACACCTGCAGCGAGGACCTGCTGCGCCAGTCGATCGCCGTCGCCCGGGAGAAGGACTGGCCGATCCAGATCCACGCCTCGCAGAGCGTGGTCGAGTTCAACGAGATGACGCGCCGGCACGGCGTCACGCCGCTGCAATGGCTGGATTCGCTCGACTTCCTTGGCGAACACACCACCATCGCCCACTGCATCTTCATCGACGACCATTCCTGGGTGCGCTGGCACACGCAGGACGATCTCGACCTGCTGGCCGACCGCGGCGCCGGCGTCGCGCATTGCCCCAACGTGTTCGTGCGTCGCGGCATCCTGCTGGAGAGCTTCGGGCGCTATGCCGAGGCCGGGGTTCGCATGGGTATCGGCACCGACACCTACCCGCACAACTTTCTCGACGAGATGCGCTGGGCCTGCGCGCTCGGCAGGGTCGCGGAAGAACATGTGGAAACCGCGCGGACCGGCGAGATCCTGCATGCCGCCACGGCGGGCGGCGCCGCGATCCTGCGGCGCGACGACATCGGCCGCCTGGCACCGGGCTGCAAGGCGGACATCGTGCTCGCCGATCTCGGCCATCCGGCGATGAAACCCGGCCGCGACCCGCTCAGGTCACTGGTCTGGTCGGCCCAGGACCGGGCGGTCCGCCATGTCTTCGTCGACGGCGCGCAGGTGGTGAAGGACGCCACCGTGCTGACGCTCGATCATGCGGGCGCGGCCGACCGCCTGCACGAAGCCCAGATCCGGGCGATGGAACGCGCCCCCGACCTGGACTGGGCGAAACGGCCGATGACACAGATCTCGCCCCTCTCCCTGCCGCTGGAAACCGAATCATGACCGCCGCGCCCGAAGCCGCCACCGTCCGCATCGACCTCTACAGCGACACCGTGACCCGCCCGACGGCGGCCATGCGTCAGGCCATCGCCAGCGCAGAAGTCGGCAACGAGCAGGCGCAGGAGGATCCGACCACCAACCGCCTGCAGGCCCGCGTCGCCGAACTGCTGGGCCAGGAGGCCGCGCTGTTCCTGCCGTCTGGCACGATGTGCAACGAGATCGCCTACCGGGTGCATTGCGAGCCCGGCGACGAGATCATCCTGGACGCCACGGGGCATGCCCTGCACGCCGAGACCGGCGGGCCGGCCGCGCTCTCCGGCGCGATGTGCCGCACCATCGAGGGCCGGCTGGGCATCTTCGACGCCGAGCAGTTGCGCGCGGCGATCCGCACGCCCTCGCGCCACCATCCCCGCTCGCGCCTGGTGAACATCGAGAACACCTGCAATTTCGGCGGCGGCAGCATCTGGCCGATCGAGCGGGTACGGGAGGTCTGCGCGGCCGCCCGGGACGCCGGGTTGGCAACCCATCTCGACGGCGCCCGCCTGCTGAACGCGGTGGTGGCCAGCGGCACGCCGGCCGAGGCCTACGGGCGCTGCTTCGATTCCTGCTGGATCGACCTGTCCAAGGGCCTTGGCTGTCCGGTCGGCGGCGTGCTCGCCGGCTCGGCCGCCTTCATCGACAGGGCCTGGCGCTTCAAGCACCAGTTCGGCGGCGCGATGCGCCAGTCCGGCCTGCTGGCCGCCGCCGGACTGCACGCGCTGGACCACCATGTCGAGCGACTGGCCGACGATCACGCCAATGCCCGCCGTCTCGCCGAGGCGCTCTCGGCCCTGCCGGGCATCGCCATCGACATGGAGAGCGTGCAGACCAACATGGTCTATCTGGATGTCGCGGCGCTGCCGCAGGGCGCCGCCGGCCTGCACCGCGCCCTCCTGGCGCGCGGCGTGCGCATCGGGGTGATCGACCGCACCACCATGCGGGCGGTCACCCATCTCGACGTCTCGCGAGACGATATCGACGAAGCCGCCCGGACGGTCGCTTCGGTGCTGGCCGAAGCGGCATGAGCGGACCGCGCTTCCGGATGGGCCATGCGGCCGGCCGGGACTGGCGGACCGCCTGCGCGCAGATCCTGGCCGAACTCGGCCAGCCGGAAGTGCCCGAAACCCTCGGCCTGATCTACATCAGCGACCATTTCGCGGTCGACATCGACGACATTCACGACTTTCTGCGCGAGCGCACCGGCGTGCGTCACTGGGTCGGCACCACCGGCATCGGCATCTGTGCGAGCGGCCGGGAATATTTCGACGAACCGGCAATCGCGGTGCTGACCGGCCAGGTCCCGGAAGAGGCCATGCGCTTTCTCGACACGGCGCGGCGCGGCAGCGCGCGCTTCATCGCCGGCACGCGGGACTGGCTGGAGGCGGCCGGCGCGCCGTTCGGCATCGTCCATGCCGACCCGCGCGATCGCGGCCTGTTCGAGACGCTGGCGACCCTGAGCGACGAGGCCCAGGCCTATCTTGTCGGCGGCATCACCTCCTCGCGCGGCCGGCACGGCCAGATCGCCGACGGGGTGACCGAAGGCAGCGTCTCGGGCGTGCTGCTGTCGCCGGAGGTCGCGGTCGTCACCGGCCTGAGCCAGGGCTGCGCGCCGATCGGACCGGTGCACCGGATCACCCGGGCCGAGCGCAATGTCATCGCCGAACTCGACGAGCGGCCGGCGCTGGAGGTCTTCCGCGAGGACATCGGCGAGTTGCTGGCGCGCGACCTCAACCGCATCGCCGGCTACATCTTCGCCGCCCTGCCGGTCAGCGGCAGCGACCGGCAGGACTACCTGGTGCGCAACATCACGGGGGTCGACCAGGAACAGGGCCTGCTGGCGATCGGCGACGAGGTGGCGCACGGCGATACCCTGATGTTCTGCCGGCGCGACGCGCAGACCGCGGTGGCCGATCTGGACCGCATGCTGGCCGACGTCACCGGCCGTCTCGACGGCCCGCCGCGCGGCGCGCTCTATCATTCCTGCCTGGCGCGCGGGCCCAACCAGTTCGGCCCGGATTCGGCGGAGCTGCGGCAGATCCAGGCGGCGCTGGGCGACGTGCCGCTGATCGGCTTCTTCGCCAATGGCGAAATCTGCGGCGGCCGGCTGTATACTTACACGGGTGTGCTGACGGTATTCGTCTGACGGGCGAATCGCCGAGCGGAGGGGGAACGATGCCGCTGCAATCGCTGGACCACTACACCATCCTGACCGACGACGTGGACGGCCTCGTCCGCTTCTACGAGGACGTGATCGGCCTGAAGGCCGGACCACGGCCCGATTTCGATTTTCCCGGCGCCTGGCTGTATTGCGAGGAAAAGCCCGTGCTGCACCTCGTCGGCCGCGACGGCGCGAAGATCCCCGACGGCAAGGGTCCGCTCGACCATGTCGCCTTCCGGGCCACCGACCATGCCGGCATGCGCGCCCGGCTGTCGGAACTGGGGGTGAAATTCAGCGAGCGCACGGTGCCGGGCGCCGGCCTGCGGCAGATCTTCGTCGAGCCCCCCGACGGCATCTGGGTGGAACTGAATTTCCCGCCGGCCGACCAGGACACCGCGTCCTGAACCGATCCCGGCCGGGTCGCGCCAGGCGCGGCGCTGGAGCGGTTGCCCCGTGCCGGAGCGCGGGCTAGGAGTCGAGATCGCTCGCCAGCGCCCGGCCGCACCGGCGGGAGAGCGGCACCAACATCAAGGCGCACCGGCCGGACCTGCCGGCAGCGCCGCGCTTCAGGAAGGGCAGGTCATGGAACAGATCCAGCATTTCATTCACGGCAAGGCCGTCGCCGGCGAGAGCGGACGTTCGGGTCCGGTCTACAACGCGTCGACCGGCGAGCAGATTCGCGAGGTCCCCTTCGCCACGGCCCAGGAGGTGCGCAAGGCCGTGGAAAGCGCGAAGCAGGCCTTCGAGAGCTGGGGCAACGAGAGCCCGCTGACCCGGGCCCGGGTGATGTTCCGCTACAACGACCTGCTGGAAAAGAACATGGACCGGATCGCCGAGCAGCTCAGCACCGAGCACGGCAAGGTCTTTTCGGATGCCAAGGGTTCGATCATCCGCGGCAAGGAGGTGATCGAGTTCGCCTGCGGCATCCCGCACCTGATGA
>JBGTSP010000038.1:0-24247 GCA_041940205.1 Alphaproteobacteria bacterium | reverse complement strand
AATGCCGGCGTGATCGGCCCGCTCGGCCATGCCGGCGACGTCGCGCTCGGCGAATGGCGGCGCAACATCGAGATCAACCTGATCGGCGCCTTCGATTGCGCGCGGCACGCGGTTCGCGCCTTCGGAACGAATGGCGGCGTGATCGTCAACATCTCCTCGGGCGCCGCGGTACAGGCGCTGGAGGGCTGGTCGGCCTACTGCGCCGGCAAGGCGGGCCTGGCGATGCTGACGCGCTCGCTGCAGCTCGAATACGGGGAACGCGGCCTGTCGGTCTACGGGCTCAGCCCCGGCACGGTCGCGACCGACATGCAGGTGGCGATCCGCGCTTCGGGCATCAACCCGGTCAGCCAGATCCCGCCGGAAAATCACGGCCCGGTCGAGGCGCCGGCCCGGCTCGCGGTCTGGCTCGCCGCCGCGCGACCCGACGATCTCGCCGGTGGCGAGGTCTCGATCCGCGATGCCGAAATTCGCCGCCGCGCCGGCCTCGAATGAGCCCGGCGCCGGCGCCCGCATGACATGGCAAGGGAGGAAACCATGGAATTCTGCAAGACCGAGGTGTCGGGTCACGTCCTGACCGTCACCATCAACCGGCCGGAGGTGATGAATGCCCTGCATTCGCCGGCGCACTGGGAACTGGACAAGGTCTGGAACGACTTCGAGGCCGATGACGACCTCTGGGTGGCCATCGTCACCGGCGCCGGCGAGAAGGCCTTCTCGGCCGGCAACGATCTGAAGTGGCAGGCGCAGGGCGGCGAGATGAGCCGGCCGGACAGCGGCTTCGCCGGCCTGGCGACCCGCTGGAGCATGGAGAAACCGCTGATCGCAGCGGTCAATGGCCTGGCGATGGGCGGCGGCTTCGAGGTCGCGCTGGCCTGCGATGTCATCATCGCCGACGAGAACGCCTTCTTCGCCTTGCCCGAACCACGGGTCGGCCTGGCCGCGCTGGCCGGCGGCCTGCATCGCCTGCCGCGGGTGGTGCCGATGAAGCAGGCCATGGGCATGATCCTGACCGGCCGCCGGGTGATGGCGGAGGAAGGCTATCGCATGGGCTTCGTCACCGAGGTCGCGCCGGCGGGCGGCGCGCTCGCGGCCGCCCGGGCCTTCGCCGCGCAGATCGAGGAGTGCTCGCCGGTTTCGATCCGCACCAGCAAGGACGTGGTCACCCGCGGCCTGTTTCACCCCAGCGTGCAGCAGGCCATGGAGGCCGACTACGAGAGCGTCGCCCGGCTGCGCGCCAGCGAGGACTTCATCGAGGGACCGCTCGCCTTCTCCGAGAAACGCAAGCCGGACTGGAAGGGCCGCTGAGGCCGCCGTTCAGCGGCCGGTGAAGGCCGGCGCCCGCTTCTCGATGAAGGCGCGGACCGCCTCGTGGTGGTCCGCCGTGTGCCGGCCGCGGATCAGGTTCGCGGCCTCGCGGTCGAGGGCGGCCTGGAAGTCGCCGTAGGCGGCGAAGTTCAGGTTGTCCTTCATCAGGCCCAGCGCTACCGAGGGACCGTTGGCGAGTTCCCGGGCAAAGGCGAAACCCTCTTCGCGCAGCGCCTCGTCGGAAAGCACGCGGTTCACCAGGCCGAGTTCCAGCGCGCGGGCCGCGGGGATGCGCTCGCCAGTGAACATGAACTCCCGCGCCCGCGCCGTGCCCACGATTGCCGTCAGCATCCAGGCGATCCCGTAGTCGCCGCTGAGGCCGACCCGGGCATAGCCGGTGGTCACGAAGGCCGATTCCGCGGCGATGCGGATGTCGCAGGCCAGCGCCAGCGCAAGGCCGGCCCCTGCCGCCGGCCCGGGCAGCAGCGCCACCGTGGGTTTCGGCATGGTGGCCAGCGCGCCGGTCATGCGGTTCTGCCGGTGCCGCAGGTCAGCCACCGCGGCCGCGTCGCTCATTCGCGCCTTCGCGCTGTTGGCGCCCATGCCGGTGACGTCGCCGCCGGCGCAGAAGGCGCTGCCGGCGCCGGTCAGCAGCACCGCCCCGATCGCCGGATCGTCGCGGAATTCCTCCAGCATGTGGCGCAGCGCCGGCGACAGGTTGTCGGACAGGGCGTTGCGCCGCTCCGGCCGGTTGAGCGTGATCACGCCCACCCGCTCGCGCACCTCGGCCAGCAGTTCTTCCGTGCCCGTGTCGATCAGGCGTACATCCGCGCTCATCGCGCCCTCCCCGGCATCATCCCGATACGCGCACTATAGCGCGCGACGGCGATCGCGACGGCGATCGCGTCAGAACGGAGCGCGGGCGACGAGGCAGAGGATCTCGAACAGCATCTGCGCGCCGAGATGGGCGGTGGTGTGGTTGGCATCGTATTCCGGCGCCACCTCGACCACGTCGCCGCCGATGATGTCCAGGCCGTCGAGACCGCGCAGCAGGGCCTGGACCTCGCGCGGACTGAGACCGCCGACTTCCGGCGTCCCGGTACCCGGCGCGAAGGCGGGATCGATACCGTCGACGTCGAGCGAGACATAGACCGGGCCGTCGCCGACCACGGCGCGGGCCTTCTCGATCACCGCGCCGACCCCCATCTCGGCGAAGGTCTCCGCGTGGATCACCGTCATGCCGGAATCGTAGGAGAACTCCCAGACGAACTCGGAGGACCCGCGGATGCCGATCTGGATCGTGCGCTCGGGATCGAGCACCCCGTCGAGAACGGCATGCCGGAACGGGCCGCCATGATGGAACTTCGCGCCCTCGAAGGCGCCGCCCGTATCGCAATGGGCGTCGATATGCACCAGCGCGACCGGCTTCTCGCGGCCCAGCGCCTTGAGGATCGGATAGGTCACCGAATGATCGCCGCCGGCGCTGACCGGCCGGACCGATGCGTCCATCACGGCGTGGTAGAAGTTCTCGATATCGGCGATCGAGCGCTCCAGCGAATAGCGGGTCGACAGCGGCACGTCGCCGATATCCGCGACTCGCCGCTCGGCCAGCGGCACCGCCTTGAGGACATGGTTGTAGGGTCCGACGCGTTCGATCGCGCGGATCGCCCGCGGCCCGAACCGGGCGCCCGGCCGGTTGGTCACACCCAGATCCATCGGCACGCCGATCAGGGCGATATCGAGATCCGAGAAGTCGCGATCCCTGGCTCCGTCGGGCCGGGCCGGCGCGTCCAGCAGGGTCGGAATGCCGGCATAGGGCAGCTTGCGGCTGTCACCGGTGAACAGCAGATCGGCGACGCGCCGGAACTCCGCGTTGTCGACCGCGGCGGCGGAGGCGTCGGCATATTTCTCGCGCAGACGCGCCAGCTTGTCCCGCTCCGTCATCGCCCGGCACCTCCGCTGTCATGCCCGCCGGCAGGATAGCCCCTCGCGCGAGCGCGGACAGCCCGTCGGGCAAAGGAAATCGACCGCACCGGCCGCCGCTCCGCTGGCACCGGACGGATCACCGCAGTAAAACCGGGACATGCACGCACACGGGCTGCTCGAAATCGCTGTGGTCATCGTCGGCGCTCTCGGCGCCGGCCTGCTGCTGCAGCGGCTGAAGCAGCCGGCGATCGTCGGCTACATCCTTGCCGGGGTGCTGCTGGGGCCGTCCGGGTTCGAACTGATCGAGAACCGCACCGCGATCGAGCTGCTGGCCGAACTCGGCGTGCTGCTGCTGCTGTTCATCATCGGCCTGGAACTCTCGCTGCGCGCCTTCCGGCGGGTCGCCCGCATCGCCGTGCTCTGCGCGCTGGCGCAGATCGTGGTCTCGGTCGGCGCGGTCTGGCTGCTGGGCCAGATCTTCGGCTGGAGCACCGGCCTGGTGGTCACGCTGGGTTTCGTGATCGCGCTTTCCTCCACCGCAGTGGCGATGAAGATCCTGGAAGAGATCGGCGAGCTGCGCAGCGATGTCGGGCGCACCGCCGTCGGCGTGCTGATCGCCCAGGACCTCGCCGTCGTGCCGATGCTGCTGCTGATCCAGTCGCTCGGCGGCAGCGGCGGCCTGAACATCTCGACCCTGGTGGTGCTGGCGCTGGCGATCGTCCTGCTGATCGCCATGATCGTCTTCCTGACACAGCGCGAACGGGTCGGCCTGCCGTTCGCCAGCCAGCTCGAGGGCAATGTCGAACTGACGGCGCTCACCGCGCTTGCCTACTGTTTCGGCGCGGCGATGGTCTCCGGCCTGGTCGGCCTGTCGCCGGCCTACGGCGCCTTCCTTGCCGGCCTGTGGATCGGCAACTCGCATGCCCGCAAGTGGATCATCGATGCCACCCTGCCGATCCAGAGCGTGCTGCTGATGGCCTTCTTCCTCTCGATCGGCCTGCTGCTGGATCTCGGCTACATCTGGGACAATCTGGGCGAGGTCCTGGTCCTGCTGCTGCTGGTGACGCTCGCCAAGTCCGCCCTCAACATCGCGGTGCTGCGGCTGCTCGGCGAACCCTGGCAGCGCGCCTGGCTGGCCGGCGTCTCGATCGGACAGATCGGCGAGTTCTCCTTCGTGCTCGTCGCCGCCGGCTTCACCGTCGGCTTCATCGAACCGGAGGGCCAGAAGCTGGCCGTCGCGATCATCGCGCTGAGCCTCGTCACCTCGCCGCTCTGGCTGCTGACCGCCCGCCGGCTGGAGAAGTTCAACTGGCACGGCTTCTATTCGCCCCGCAGACTGTTCCTGGTGCTGCTGGGCAAGGAATCCCGCACGATCACCACCGCTTCCGGCGCCGTGATCCTGGCCTCCGGCCGGGCCATGACCGAGGCGCGGCGCTACTCGCTCAACCTGGGCCATCGCGGTCTCGACCTCTACAACCGCATGGCCCAGCGCGAGACCTGGGACGAACAGGCCGCCGCCGAGGCCGACCGGCCCGTTCCCGGCAGCGGGCGCGACGGCGGCGATCTGGAAATTCCCGGCACGCCGCCTCCCGAAGAGGGCCCGGGATCGGGCGAGCGGTCCGGCGATGCCGGTATGGCGGCGGCGGTAGCGAGCGGCGACGAGACGGTCGGCGCCGGTCCGGAAGCGGCAACGCCGGAAGGAACAACGACGGAAGGGGCAACGCCGAAAGGGACAACGCCGGAAGCGGCGGTACCGGAGACGCCGGCACCGGAACCGGCGGAGACGGCGACAACGGAACCGGAGACCGCGAAGGCGGACGCGTCCGGGGCGCCGGTGCCCGGGGCGGATGCGGCGGATCGGGAGGACGAACCGGACAAGACGCGCAGCGATGGCCCGGAGCCCACGGGCCGCGCCTGACTATTCCCGCGAGCGCTGCCATGGCGGCCTCGTCTGCGGCGTCGACGAGGCCGGTCGCGGGCCGCTCGCCGGCCCCGTCATCGCCGCCGCCGTGATCCTCGATCCTGCGAACCTGCCGGCCGGCCTCGCCGATTCCAAGACCCTCAGCCCGGCCCGGCGCGACGTGCTGCGCCGGGCGATCGAGACCTCGGCGCTGGCCTGGAGCCTGGGACGCGCCGATGTCGCCGAAATCGACGCGGTGAACATCCTGCAGGCGAGCCTGCGGGCCATGACCCGGGCGGTCGCCGGCCTCGACCCGGCGCCAGCGCGGGCGCTCGTCGACGGCAATCGCCTGCCGTCCGACCTGCCCTGCGCCGGCGAGGCCGTGATCCGGGGCGACGGGCTCAGCCTGTCGATCGCGGCGGCCTCTATCCTCGCGAAGGAAGCGCGGGATGCCGAGATGCGCGCGCTCGATGCCGGGGATCCGCGCTACGGCTGGTCGCGCAACATGGGATACGGCACGCGCGCCCACCTGGAGGCGCTGGCCCGGCACGGGGCCAGTCCGCATCACCGTCGCTCGTTCGCCCCGGTTCGCGCCGTCGCGACAGCCTGAGACCGGCGCGGCCCGCTCGCAGCGGTATTTTCCGCCCTCCGGCCGCCGCTCGCCTTCCGTGCTCCCGGGGCCGCCTGTAGGATCGCCGCCATGAGCGAGACCCGAGACATCATCACCACCTGCCCGCGCGACTGCTACGATTCCTGCGGTGTGCGCGTGGTCGTTCGCGACGGCGCCATCGACAGGGTCACCGGCGATCCCGACCATCCGGCAAACCGCGGATCGCTGTGCGGCAAGTGCACGCTGGCCTACAACGGGGCCTGGCGGGATCCCGATGCCCGCCTGCTGCAGCCGATGCGGCGGACCGGCGCGAAGGGGGACGGCGCCTTCGCCGCGATCTCCTGGGACGAGGCGCTGGGCGAAATCGCCGAACGCCTGAACGGCCTGATCGGGGCCGGCAGGGCCGCGGACATCCTGACCGGCCACTACACCGGCACCTGTTCGGTGCTGGCCAACCAGTTCCCGCTGCGCTTCTTCAACACCATCGGCGCCACCGAGATCGAGCCCGACTCGATCTGCAACCTCGCCGGACACCTGGCGCTCGACTACATGCTGGGCGACGCCACGCGGGGGTTCGATCCCCGCACGGCGGCCGATGCCGACTGCCTGGTGATCTGGGGCGCCAATCCCTCCGCCTCGGGACCGCATGTCGACAAGCACTGGCTGGCGGAGTTTCCCGGACGCACCATCGTCATCGACCCGATCCGCACACCCACCGCGGCACGCGCCGACCTGCATCTGCGCCCCCGCCCGGGCAGCGATCCCGCCCTGGCCTTCGGCCTGCTCAACGCCCTGAGGGCCGCCGGCCGCTTCGACCAGGCCTTCATCGACGCCCATACCGTGGGCGCGGCGGAACTGGAGGCCGATATCGCGGCCTGGACGCCGGCCCGCGCGGCCGCGGCGACCGGCGTGCCGGAAGCGGCGATCCGGGAAGCCGCCACCCTCTATGGCGGCGGCCGCTCGCTGCTCTGGCTCGGCCAGGCACTCTGCCGCCAGCCGCGCGGCGGCAACGCCTTCCGCGCCGCCGCCCTGCTGCCCGCGCTGACCGGGCAGATCGGCAAGCCGGGCACCGGCCTCTATTTCCTCAACGGCAAGGGTGCGACCCGCGGGCTCGACATGGGCCGGGTGGGACGCGCCGACCTGCGCAGCGGTCCGGCCACGCCGATCAGCCACATGGACCTGTGTGCTCATCTCGAGGCGACGCCGCGCGACAAGGCGCTGGTGCTCTGGAACATCAACATCGCCGCCTCCAATCCCGACCAGCAGCGCCTGCTGCGCGCGCTGGCCGACGAGGACCTGTTCACGGTCGTCATCGACCTGTTCGCCACCGACAGCGCCCGCTTCGCCGACATCGTGCTGCCGGCCGCGAGCTTTCTCGAGTTCGACGACCTGGTCGGCAGCTACTTCCATCTCTCGCTCGGCCCCCAGGTCAAGGCCGTGGAGCCGATGGGCGAGGCCCTGCCGAACCAGGAGATCTTCCGGCGGCTCGCCCGGCGCATGGGTCTCGAGGAGGCGGCGCTGTACGAACCGGACGAGGCCATCCTCGATGCCCTGCTGGCCCCGCACGGCCTCGACTTCGCCGGCCTCAAGCAGCGCGGCACCTTCTATCCCTCGGACGAGCCGCAGGTCCTGTGGGCCGATCTCGACTTCCCGACCCCGTCGGGCCGGATCGAACTCGCCTCGGCCCGGGCCGAGGCCGACGGCCTGCCGCGCACGCCCGATCCCGAGCCGGACCCGCAACCGGCCGACGGTCGGCTGCGCCTGCTCTCCCCGGCCAGCGAATGGCACATGAACTCGAGCTACGACAACGATACCGCGATCCGCCGTCAGGCCGGCGAGCCCGCGGTCTGGCTCAACCCGGCCGACGCCGCCGGCCGGGGCCTCGAGGACGGTACAGCGGTGCGCGTCCACAACGAGACCGGGGCATTGCGGCTGAAGCTTCGCTGCTCCGACATGGTGCCGGCGGGGGTGGCGCTGTCGCCCAAGGGCCGCTGGCCGGCGCATGCCGGCGGTGGCAACGTCAACAGTCTCAACCCGGGCCTGCGCGCCGACATGGGCGCCAGCACCGCCCTGCACGGCGTCGAGGTCGCCATCGAAGCGGACGGAACGCCGGTATGAACGTCTATCGCATGGGCCTGATCGGGCTCGGCATCATCGGCCAGCGCATGCTTGCCAACACGCCACGCCATCCCGGCTTCCAGGCCGTTTGCGCCTGGGATCCCGATCCGCGCGCGATGCAGGTCACCGGCGAGCTCTATCCCGATCTCCGCCTGGTCGATTCCGCCGAGGCCGTGATCCAGGACGCCGGTCTCGACCTGATCTACGTCGCCTGCCCGCCACGCTTCCATGCGGCCTACGCCGCGGCCGCCGCGGACCAGGGCAAGGCGGTGCTGTGCGAGAAACCGCTGGCCATCGATCTGGACGAGGCCCGGGCGCTGGTCCGGCAGGTCGAGCAGCGCCGCACGGTGAACGCCGTGAACTTCGTCTTCGGCTCGGCTCCGGCCAGCCAGCAGCTCGCCGGGCACCTCAAGGCCGGCGAGGCCGGCACGGTGCTACATGTCGACCTGCGGCTGCATTTCCGCCGCTGGCCCCGGGACTGGCAGGCCGCCGCCGACTGGCTGCGCTTTCGCGACCAGGGCGGCTTTACCCGGGAAGTCAGCTCGCACTTCGTCTATCTCGCCGAACGCCTGTTCGGTCCGGCCCGGCTGACCCATGTGGCGCGCGGCTGGCAGGACGATCCCGCGCTGTGCGAGCGCCACCTGATGGCGGTGCTCGATTTCGACGGCGTGCCGATGAGCCTGACCTCCTCGGCCGGCGGAGCGGGGGAGGACGTGGTCGAGTTCACCGTCCGCGGCTCCGAGCGGTCGTTCCGTCTGTGGAACTGGTTCCTGCTGCAGTCGAACGACGGCGAGGGCTGGCAGAACCAGATGGATCCCTCGCAGGACCTGCGCACCGCCGCGGTCCAGGCCCAGCTCGACAACCTGCACCGCCAGCTCTCGGGCGAGCGGCATTCCATGCCCGGTTTCGCCGACGCGCTGCGGGTGCAGGAGCTGATCGAGGCCATGCTCGCCGCCTGAACCCCGCCCCGCTCACCGTTTGCCGGGACAGCCCCGGTTGTCGCCGGACCGGCGATTGCCGCACGCGAGGTGCTTGACATTCCGCCGCGTCCATTAAATGGTCGGACCATTAGAGCGTTTAACGGGAGGGACGCAGCGGTGCCGGCAGAGGTCGAACAGTGCAGCATGGGCGAGATGCTCGCCGTGCTGCTCGCCCGGGACATGGCGGACGGCGAAAAGGCCATCGTGGGCACGAATTCCGATATCCAGGTGGCGGCCTGCAATCTCGCGCGCGCCCGCCATGCGCCGCACCTGTGGTGGGTTTCGGGTCCCGGCGGCATGACCAACCCGACCGAGGGACTGATCCGTCCGGCGGCGGACGCCGAGAACATCGCCGTCTCCTCCAGCCAGTTCGATCTGCCGATGATGATCGACTTCATCGACTGGAAGGTGCACTTCTTCGACTTCGCGATCCTGGGTGCGCTGCAGACCGATCGATACGGCAACATCAACACCGTCGTCGTCGGCCCGCACGAGCGCCCGCGACTGCGCGGACCCGGCACCGTGGGCATCAGCGCGCTGACCGGCCTGTCGAAGCGCTTCTACATCATGATGACCCGGCACGACCGCGCCGCCTTCGTGGAGAAGGTCGACTTCGTCGCCGGCGTCGGCCATCTCGATGGCGCAGACAGCCGGGAGGCCGCGGGGTTGCCCGCCGGCGGACCGCGCCTGGTCGTGACGCCGCTGGGGGTGTTCGATTTCGCGCCGGACACGAAGGCGATGCGGATCCTCAGCCTGCATCCCGGGGTCAGCCTCGAGGAGGTCCGCGACAATACCGGCTTCGACCTGCCGGCACCCGGAACGCCGGCGCGCAGCGCACCGCCGAGCCCGGAGGAACTGCACGATCTTCGGGCGGCCGTCGATCGCTCGGGCGTGCTGGCCCGGCGTTTTCCCTGGCCGGCGAGCGCGAAGGGAGGAGCGGCATGAGCCGGTATCATTTCGAGGACCACCATCTGCTGCTGCGCGACGAGGTGCGCAAGATGGCCGAACGCCATGTCGCCCCGATCGCCGCCGCGATCGACGAGGAGGACCGGTTTCCCGAGGAACTGGTCGAGATCTTCGGCGACATGGGCCTGCTGCAGATGTGGGTGCCGGAGGCCTATGGCGGCCCGGGCGGCGACCTGACCTCGGTCTGCATCGTCAAGGAGGAGATCGCCAAGCATTCCGAAAGCGCGGCGCTGCTGGCGGGCAACAATTCCATCGGCCTGATCCTGCCGATCCTGAATTTCGGCAGCGAGGAGCAGAAACGGCACTTTCTCGGCCTGTCGGCCCGGGGCCGGACGATCTCGGCGGTGGCGATCACCGAGCCGCATACGGGATCGGACGTCTCGGGCATGACCACCCGGGCCGTCCGCGACGGCGAGAGCTACGTGATCAACGGCCAGAAGTCCTACATCACCTTCGCGCCGGTGGCCCATTTCATCCTGGTCTTCGCCCGCACCAGCGAGGGCAAGGGCACCGAAGGCATCTCCGCCTTCCTGATGGACACCAGCACGCCCGGCTTCTCCTGCGGCAAGCCGGACAGGAAGATGGGCATCCGCGGCGTGCCGAACACGCCGATCTTCCTCGAGGACGTGCGGGTGCCGGCGGAAAACCGGATCGGCCCGGAGGGCGAGGCCTTCAAGACCTGCATGCACATTCTCAACCTGAACCGTCCGACGGTGGGCGCGACCGCGGTCGGGCTGGCGCAGGGCGCGATCGACCAGGCCATGGGCTATGCCCGCGAACGCATCCAGTTCGGCCGGCCGATCGCGGATTTCCAGGCCATCCAGTTCATGCTGGCCGACATGCAGATGCAGACCGAGGCGGCCCGCTGCCTGCTGTACGACTGCGCCCGCATGGCCGACCGCGAGGACTGGGACGGCTTTGCCGCCAAGGCCTCGATGGCGAAATGCTTCGCTTCCGACGTCGCCATGAAGGTGACGACGGACGCGGTGCAGGTCTTCGGCGGTGCCGGCTACATGCGGGACTTCCCGGTGGAACGGATGATGCGCGATGCCAAGATCAACCAGATCTTCGAAGGCACCAACCAGATCCAGCGCCTGATCATCGCCCGCGACATGCTGAAGGGATAGGTCATGAGCGAGAGCACATCCGGACCCAAGACGGTCGACCTGGAGAGCGCGCTGGCGCGCATCGAGAGCGGCATGACGGTCGCCATCGGCGGCTGGATCTTCCATTCCCAGCCCATGGCCCTGATCCGCGGCATCGTCCGCCGCGGCCTGAAGGACCTCAGGCTGGTGCCGGCACCCGGCTCGATCGCACCCGACCTGCTGATTGCCGCCGGCTGCGTTGCGGAGACCGCCTGCGTCTTCATCAGTTTCGAGCATCTGGGCCTGGCGCCGGGCTTTCGCGCGGCCGCGCAGGAGGGGCGGATCACGGTGCGGGAGCTGGACGGACCCGGTCTCGCCGGCGGGCTGCGCGCGGCGGCCTGCGATCTGCCCTACGGCCTGATCCCGGACCTCGGCACCGACCTGCCCAGGGTCAATCCGGAGGCCTATCGCAGGGCCCGCATCCAGGAAGGCGGGCGACCGCTGCTGGAAGTGCCGGCGATCCGGCCCGACGTCGCCCTGCTGCACGCCCAGGCCGCCGATGCGCAGGGCAACCTGCATTATCACGGCGCCGGTTTCTTCGACATGCTGATCGCCCAAGCCTCGGACACGGTGATCGCCAGCGTCGACCGGATGGTGCCGGAATCGGCGATCCGCGCCGCGGCCCACCGCACCAAGGTTCCCGCCGCCCTGGTCGACGCGGTCGTCTGCGCGCCCTTCGGCGCCCATCCCGCCGCCAGCGCCGGCCTCTACGAGGCCGACGAGGCGCAGCTCAAGGCCTATCTGCGCGCCAGCCGGGATCCCGCCGCGCTGGAGGCCTGGCTGCAGACCCACGTGCGCGGTCCGCAAACGCAGGAAGACTACCTGGAGACCATCGGGGCCGGCGCGCTGGCCACGATCTCGCTCGGCGAGCGGGCGGCCTGAGCGGCGCGCGGACATGAGCGGCGAGGAACAGGCCTTCCGACCGATCAAGCGCCGGCGCCTGTCGGACGAGGTGACGGCGCAGATCCGCGCCCGCATCGCGGCCGGCGAGATCGGCCCGGGCGACAAGCTGCCCGCCGAGCGTCAGATGGCCGAGCGTTTCGGCGTCTCCCGCGGCGCGGTCCGCGAGGCGCTGCGCAGCCTGGAGCTGGCCGGCGTGATCGAGATGCGTCACGGCGTGCAGGGCGGCGCCTTCGTCACCCACGGCGTGCCCGGCGTGATGAGCGACAACCTGAAGGACCTGTTCCACCTGAAAGGCGTGACCCTGGACGAGCTGACCGAGGCACGGGTCTGGATCGAGACCCTGGTCAGCCGGCTGGCCTGCGAGCGGGCGACGGAGGACGACCTCGCCAACCTGGAGGCCAATGTCGACGAGGCGGAAGCGCTCTTTCGCGCGGGCCGCTACGACGACAAGATCGACGTCCAGGTCGAGTTCCACAACATCCTGGCCCGGGCGACCCACAACCCGGTGATGGAGATGCTGATGGCCGCCCTGATGGAGGTCATGCGGGACTTTTCGCACGCCGTCGGCGGCGAGCGGAACGACCTGACCCTCAAGGCCCGACGGCGGTTCCTGACCCTGCTGCGCGCGCGCGACGGCGAGGGCGCGGCCGAGGCCATGCGAACGCATGTCGAGCAGCTTCACCGGCGCTACGCAAGGGCGGTTCGCGACCGCGATTCCGGCAGCAAGGATGCGATGCCATGACACCCTCTCCCGTCCGCGCCCCGCTCGAGGGAATGCGCGTCGTCGACTTCTCTTCCATGATCGCCGGCCCATACTGCACCCGCCTGCTGGCGGATTGCGGCGCCGAGGTGATCAAGGTGGAGAGCGAAGGCGGCGATCACATCCGCCGCATCGCCCCGTTCTCGGACGACGTGGGGATGTATTTCGGCCAGCTCAACTGCGGCAAGAAGAGCGTGGTGCTCAACCTCAAGTCCGATGACGGCCTTGCCGCCGCCCGCGCCCTGATCGCAGGAGCCGACGTCGTTGTCGAGAACTTCCGGCCCGGCGTGATGCGTCGCCTGGGCCTGGCCTACGAGGACCTCGCGGCGGATCGCCCCGACCTCGTCTATTGCGCCATTTCCGGCTTCGGCCAGGACGGGCCGCGCGCCGGCGAGCCCGCCTATGCCCCGATCGTGCATGCCGCGAGCGGCTACGACCTCGCCCACATGTCCTACCAGGAAGACGCGGAAAGACGGCCCGACCGCTGCGGGATCTTCACCGCCGACGTGCTCGCCGCCGTGCATGCCTTCGGCGCCATCCAGACCGCCCTGCTGGCGCGCGAACGGTTCGGCGGCGGCCAGTTCATCGACGTCGCGCTGATGGACTGCATGATCAACCTGCTGATCCACGAATGCCAGATCGCGCAGAACCCCGAACACGAGCCGCGCATGCTCTACGCCCCCACGGCGGCCCGGGACGGGTTCGTCATCGTCACGCCGATCAGCCAGCGCAATTTCGAACGCATGGCCCGGGCGATGGGGCATGAGGAATGGATCGACGATCCGCGCTTCGCCGACGACGCCGCCCGGCGACGCAACTGGGCGGCGCTGCTGGCGGGCATGGAAGCCTGGACAGCCGGGCGCGGCGCGCGCGACTGCGAGGCGGTGCTCTCGGCGGCAGGCGTGCCCTGTTCGCGCTACCGCGGCATCGGCGAGGCGATCGCCGATCCGCAGACCGCGGCCCGCGGCCTGATGCAGCGGATCGATACCGGCACGGGCGGGTTCCTGGTTCCCAACCCGCCCTTCCGCTTCGCCGACGGCAGCGTGCGCACCGGCGACCGCGTGCCCCGGCTGGGCGAACACGACGACCTGCTGTCCGGTCCGGGCGCGACGGACTGACCGGACCTCAGCCGAGCCGGCGCAGCAGCGCCACAACGCCCGTGGCGACGAGCAGGGGTTGCACGCCGAGCAGCGCCAGACCGACGGGCAGCGCGAAGCCGCCCAACCGCTCCTGATGCATGAGGAAGGCCGGCCCCTCCCCGCCGGCGCCCCCGAGCCAGGCGCCCAGGGCGCGCATGAGGTGCCAGGCGTTGAAATATTCGGCTGTCGCACCGAGCGCGGCGTCGACCGCCGTCTGCGCGAGGAGATAGACCAGGCCGACCGCAAGGCCGAGCGCGAAAGGTCTGGCACGTGCCAGTTCGGGCAATGTCCGCATGCGCCGCTCCTAGTAATAGACCAGCGAGATCCGCTGGCGCGTGCCGGTCGCGCCCAGGATGAAGGCCGCCGCGGCGGCGGAAGGCGGGCCGAACCGGCCACGGGCATTGTTCGAGGCGGCGACGCCTTCGAGGGGAATGCCGATCAGGTTGCGGTCGCCGCGCCCGTTGCCGTTTTCGTCATGGGCAATCGCGAAGCTGTAGCGGCCGCCGGGAAGCCCCGACAGGCGCAGCTGCACCCGGCCCGCCCGCGCGGGCACCTGCGCGCGGGCGCGGACCCGGGTGAAGTCGAGGAAGTCGTCGGCGGCGAACAGCACGAGGCGGATCTCGCCGCGGTCGTTGCGGATCCCGTCGACCTCGACCACAAGATCGGCGGCATGCACGGGCAGGGCCGCGGCCAGCAGCGCAAGGGCCAGGATCGGCGCTTTCATCGGGAACGGCTCCGGTGCGGAAAACGGTCCCGCAAAGATGGGCCTTGCCGGCAGGGGTCTATTGCACGATCGCGCCAGGAATTGCGGGCTTCCGCCGGCCCCGGGGGCAACGCCGGGCGTTCAGCCGGTCGAGGCGAGAGTCCCGGTTTCGCGTTCTGTGCGCGCGGCCGGGAAGGTCATGCGCACGGTCGTGCCGGTGCCCGGCACGCTGTCGATCTCGAATCCCGCCCCGTGCAGTTCCGCCAGCGAGCGCGACAGCGGCAGGCCCAGACCGGTCCCTTCGTGCATACGCGTCAGGTGGCTTTCCACCTGGCCGAACGGACGCAACGCGATCGAGACGTCCTGCTCGCTCATGCCGACGCCGGTATCGCGCACACCCAGCCGGATCGCGCCGTCGGCGGCCTGGTCGGCCTCGACGGTCACCGACCCGCCGCGCCCCGTGAACTTGACCGCGTTCGACATCAGGTTCAGCAGAATCTGCTTCAGGGCCGTCCGGTCGGCCCGAAGCCGGGGCAATGCATCGGGTATCGCGTGGACGAGCTCGAGCCCGGCGGACTGCATCCGGCTTTCGATCAGCGTGGCCGACTCCGCGACGACCTCGGAGAGCGCCACCCATTCCTCGTTGAGATCCTGCTCACCGGCCTCGATCTTCGACATGTTGAGAATGTTGCCCATGACCCGCAGCAGATAGATCCCGCTCTGGTGGATGTCCGTGGCATAGCGGCGGTAGCGCTCGGGAAGCGGGCCGAACAGACCCTGCTGCATGACCTCCGAGAATCCGATGATGGCGTTCAGCGGGGTCCGCAACTCGTGGCTCATGTTGGCGAGAAACTCGCTCTTCGCCCGGTTCGCCAGCTCCGCCGTCTCCTTGGCGGCCCGCAATTCCTCCGCCGCCTCGGCCCGCGCGGTGATGTCGGTGTAGATCGTCACGAAGCCGCCGTCGGGAATGGGCTGGCCGCGCACCTCGATCACCGTGCCGTCGGGCCGGACCCGTTCGAACCGGTGGGCCACGAAGCGGCGGGCCAGTTCGACCCGCTCGTTCACCTGTTCGTCGATATCGCCGGGACCGTATTCGCCCCGTTCGGCGTTGTAGCGGATGATCCGCTCGAAATTGCTGTCGCCCTCGATCAGTTCGCCCGGCAATTCCAGCAGTTCCAGGAATTTCTCGTTGAAGACCACGCCGTTGAGCTCGCGGTCCATCATCGAGATACCCTGGTCCATGTGCTCCAGCACCGTGCGCAGCAGCCGCGTCGCCTCTTCCAGCGCCTGCTCGCGCCGGCGCCGTTCGGTGATGTCGCGCACCACCGACAGCAGGTACTCGCGGCCGTTGAGCGTCATCGGGCTGGACAGCACCTCGACGTCGCGCTCTTCCCCCGAGGCGAGCCGGTGGCGGAACTCGAACCGGTCGCGGGATTCGCGGCGGGCCTGTTCCATGCGCTCGGCGACTTCCGCGTCCGAGAGGGTATTGATGTCGCTGATCCGCATCCGCCGGAGGTCGGCAACCGAATATCCGTAGAAACCGGCGGCCGCATCGTTGGCATCGGCAATGCGCATGTCGTCGGGATCGACCACGAGCTGCACGATCTTGCTCTGCCGGAAGAGCTGACCGTAGGTCTCGTCGCCGGAGGCGGCGAGGTGGCCTCCCGGCGACAGGGCTTCGTCTTGCGGTTCGACCGTCTCGTCCATCAATCGTGATCCACGCGATCCTGACTGGGCATCCCGGTATCGACCGGAGCACGCCGGACCCCGACTCCCCAATGACGAACTTCTGCGATTCGTCGCGCGCCGAAGTTATCCCAAAATCATAAGCGCTTCAAAGTAACCAAAACATTAATTCATGCGGGTTATATTGCACTGCACACAAGCAATTGTTGGAATTTCCAGCGAGTCAATCGAGAAACCACCGCAGGATGTTGATGTTTTCTTCGATCGGATAGGTGTGCGACAGATCCGCCAGCTCGCGATAGGTGACATCCGCGCCCGCCGCGAGCAGGGCGGCGCGGGCCTCCCGGGCCATCTGCACCGGGAACATCCAGTCGAGCGCGCCGTGCGTGAGATAGACCGGCGTGCGGGCAAGCCGGTCGCGGTCGAGAAACTCGAGCAGCAGGGGCTGGAAACTTGCCGCCACGGGCGCCAGGTGGCTTATCGACAGGCCCGGCGCCAGGCCGCACAGATAGCTGAACGTGCCGCCGTCGCTCATCCCGGTCAGCAGCACGCGCCCTCGGTCGATGTTCAGACGTTCGCCCAGATGCTCCAGCATCGCCGCGATGTTGCGGCCGTCGCGTTCGGGCTGCATCAGCGACCAGGTGCCCTCCATCGAGGTCGGCGCGAGCAGGATCGCGTTGCGCGAACGGGCCTGGGGGAGCCAGCTCCACAGGAAAGCCCGGCCGTGGCCCGAGCCGCCGTGCAGGGCGATCACCAGGGGATGGGGAATGTCGGGCTCGTAGGTTTCCGGCACGTAGAGGGAAAAGCCGCCCCGCTGGTGCTTCTCGTTGCCGGCATGGACGATCCCGGTGTCCCCGCGGTCACGGTCGGCCGCTTCGAGCCGCCCGGCCAGCGCCTCGTCATCCCGCATCGCGGGGTCGAGGAAGTGGCGGTTGACCGGCGCGAAGGAGGCCGCCAGCGGATACAGCGCCTCGGCCGCCCGCGGCACGTAGCGCAGTGCGCGATAGGCCTGCAGCATCGCCTCGGGATGAGCCGCCGCCTGCGCCAGGCCGTCGAAGGCCGCAAGCAAGGCGTCGGCCGCCGCCCCGATCAGCCCGGCGAGACCGGCAACCGGATCGGGCCAGGTTGCCGCGCGAAAGGCCGCGACGGCCTCGCGCAGCGCGGCCTCCGCCTCGCCGCCGGCCTGATCCAGGCCATCCAGCGCCGCGGGCGCGAGGGCGCGGCCGATCGCCTGCAGCCGGGCATGGGCCGCCAGTTCGGCGAGCAGCGTGCGTTGCAGCAGCGCGATCTGGTCGTCGTCGAGAACCGGCCCGGCGTCACTCATGCGCGAACCCGGCAAAGCCGGAGGACGATCCCCGACCGGGTCGCGGCCGGCTCATTCATTGCCGATCTCGAGATCGAGCAGATGGCCGTAGCGCGCCAGCGCCCGCTCCTTCAGCGCCGGCAGATGCTGGCTGGGGAACAGCGTGTCGACACCCTCGTAGTCGCGCAGCACCTGGCGGGCGACGGTCTGCTTGTGCACCTCCGTCGGGCCGTCGACGATGCCCATCCGCAGGCTGCCCAGCACCATCGCCGTCAGCGGCATCTCGTTCGACATGCCGAGCGCCCCGTGCACCTGCAGCGCCCGGGTGGCGACGTCGTGATAGACCTTCGGCATCATCGTCTTCACCGCCGCGATGTCCTTGCGGACCTGGCGATAGTCCTTCAGCCGGTCGATCTTCCAGGCGGTGCGCAGAACGAGCAGCCGGAACATCTCCATCTCGACCCAGGAATCGGCGATCTTCTCCTGCACCATCTGCTTCTCGGCGAGTTTCTCGCCCTTGGTCTCGCGCGACAGGGCGCGTTCGCACATCATGTCGAAGGCCTTGCGGATCTGGCCCATGGTGCGCATGGCATGGTGGATCCGGCCGCCGCCGAGACGGGTCTGCGCCACCACGAAGCCCTCGCCCGGCGCGCCCAGCATGTGATCGGCGGGCACCCGCACATTCTCGTAGCGCACATAGCCGTGCGTGCCCTCCTTGCCGGAATCGAGCCCGACATTGACGCTGCGCAGGATGGTGATGCCCTCGGTCTCGCGCGGCACGATGAACATCGACATGCGCCGGTGCGGCGACGCCTCGGGATCGGTGACCGCCAGCACGATCAGGAAACTGGCGAAGCGGGCATTGGAGGAGAACCACTTGTCGCCGTTGATCACCCAGTGGTTGCCGTCCAGTTCGGCCCGCACCTTGAACATGGTCGGATCCGAGCCGGCGTGCGGCTCGGTCATCGAGAAGCAGGAGACGATGTCGCCGTCGAGCAGCGGCTGCAGATAGCGTTCCTTGTGTTCGCTCGTGCCGTATTTCGCCAGGATCTCGGCATTGCCGGAATCCGGGGCCTGGCAGCCGAACACGATCGGCGCGAAACGGGCGCGGCCCAGCACCTCGTTCATCAGCGCCAGCTTGAGCTGGCCGTAGCCCTGCCCGCCCAGTTCCGGCTCGAGGTGACAGGCCCACAGGCCCATCTCCTTCACCTTGTCCTGAAGCGGCGCCACCAGCGCGCGATTGCGGGGATTGCTGACGTCGTGGGGATGGTCGAGCAGATGGTCGAGCGGCTCGACCTCCTCGGCAACGAAACGCCGGATCCAGACCAGCAGGTCCTCGAACTCTTCGTCGGTCTCGAAATCCCAGGCCATGCGTCCCTCCCCGTGGCAAGCCGGGCGCAGCCTATCCCGCCTGCCGGGCGATCCGCCAGCCGGCTTCGGCCAGGCGGCGCGCCTTGTCGCCCCGCTTCAGCGCATCGGGCGAGGAGGCGATGCCGTCGAGGCCGCGCTTGTAGACGCCCTGGGCGATGGCCGCGAGGCGGAACAGGGACAGCGCGAGGTAGAACGGCCAGTCCGGCACGTCGTCCAGTCCGCGGCGCGCGCAGTAGGCCGCGACATAGGCCTGCTCCGTGGGGATGCCCCATTCCCCGAGATCGAGGGTGGTGATGTCGGCCCGTTCGGGATCGCCGACATGCCAGATCAGGCAGTTGTAGGCGAGATCGGAAAAGGGGTCGCCCAGCGTGCCGAGTTCCCAGTCGATCACGGCCAGCACCTCCGGCCGGTCCGGCGCCATGATCATGTTCTCCATGCGATAGTCGCCATGCACGATGCAGGTTTCCTCGCGCGCCGGCATGTGCTCGCCCAGCCAGACCATCAGCTTTTCCATTTCCGGCACGTCGCCGGTGCGGCTGGCCTCGTACTGTCCCGACCAGCGCCGGACCTGGCGGGCGCAGTAGCCGCCCTCGCGCCCGTACCCCTCGAGGCCGACGGCCCGCCAGTCCACCGCGTGCAGGCGGGCGAGCACGTCGTTCATGGCGTCGAAATGCGCAGTCCGCGCCGCCGGCGCCAGTTCGGGCAGCGCGTAGTTGCGGATCACCCGGCCCTCGACATGCTGCATGACGTAGAAGGCCTGGCCGATCACGGAGTCGTCCTCGCACAGGACATGGGCGCGCGCGACCGGGACATCGGTGTCGGCAAGGGCGGAGATCACGCGGTATTCGCGGTCGACGGCATGCGCGGACGGCAGCAGCGTGCCCGGCGGCTTCTTGCGCAGCACGTAGCGCCGCCCGGCAGCGTCGGTCAGCAGGAAGGTCGGATTCGACATCCCGCCCTGGAACTGGCCGACGGCGAGCGGCGGCGTGAACCCGGGCACATGCGCCACGAGATAGGCTTCGAGCGCCGCCTCGTCGAAACGGTGCTGCGCCAGCACCCCCTCGACCTGCACGGTGCTGGTTGCGGCCGACTGAACCATGGTCGCTGTCCCTCCCCTGCGGACCGGTCCGCTCCCGGCCCGAGGACCGGGAGCACTGGCGGCAACCTACTCCATTCGCCGCGCGATCGCCCTACAGTGAGGCCATGAGTTCCCTTGCGCCGTCCGTTTCCGAAGCCGAGATGACCGCCTTCCGCCGCGGCCTGATCATGGCCACGGTGATCATGGCCTCGACGCTGTACGCCATGACCATCCTGGTGGTCAGCGTGATCCTGCCGCAGATGCAGGGATCGCTGTCGGCGACCCAGGACCAGATCGCCTGGGCCATGACGTTCAACATCCTGGCCACCGCGATCGTCACGCCGATGACCGGCTGGCTCGCCGCCCGGCTCGGCCGGCGCATGCTGATGATCGGCGCGATCGCCGGTTTCGGCATTTCCACACTGTTCTGCGGCATCTCGGATTCGCTGGGCGCCCTGGTCTTCTGGCGCATCCTGCAGGGCGCCTTCGGCGCGCCGGTGATCCCGATGACCCAGGCCGTGCTGCTCGACACCTACCCCAAGGAGCAGCACAGCATGGTCACCTCGGTCTTCGGCATGGCGGTGGTGATCGGGCCGGTGATCGGGCCGGTGCTGGGCGGCTATCTGAGCGACCTGTATTCCTGGCGCTGGGCCTTCTACATGATCCTGCCGTTCACCGCGATGGCGCTGGTCGGCCTGATCGTGTTCCTGCCCGACAAGGGCAAGACCGGACAGATCCGGTTCGACTGGACCGGATTCCTGGCGCTGTCGGTCGCGATCGGCTGCTTCCAGCTGATGCTGGACCGCGGGCAGCGGCTCGACTGGTTCGAGTCCGCCGAGATCGCGGGCGAGGCGCTGCTGGCGGCCCTCGCGCTCTACATCTTCATCGTGCACAGCCTGAGCACCAGCCATCCCTTCCTGAACCTGCGGCTGCTGCTGGATCGAAACTACGCCCTGGGCCTGGTCCTGGTCTGCGTCTACGGCATGCTGAACTTCACCCCGATGGTGCTGCTGCCGCCCCTGCTGCAGGGCCAGATGGGCTATCCCGACGCGGTGATCGGCGCCCTGCTGGCCGCGCGCGGTGTCGGCGCGATCGGCGGCTTCTTCCTGTCGATGTTCGTCGGCAAGCTGGATCCGCGTGTCGGCATGCTGGTCGGCTTCGGCATCCAGGCCTGGTCGGGCTGGATCATGATGGGCTTCGATCTGAATGTCGGCTTCTGGGACGTGGCCTTCGTCAGCGCCCTGCAGGGCCTGTCGGTCGGCCTGATCTGGGTGCCGCTGACCGTCGCCACCTTCTCGACCCTCGACCAGCGCTACCTGGCGGAGAGCTCGGCGATCTACCACCTGTTGCGCAATCTCGGCAGCAGCCTGTTCATCTCGCTGTCGGTGGCGGCGCTGATCCGTGCCGGCCGCACCAGCTATGCCGAGCTTGCCGAGAACGTCACCGTGTTCAACAAGGCGCTGAGCTTTCCCTCGGTGACCGGCCCTCTCGACCTGGGCTCGATCCAGGGCCTCGGCAGCGTCGCCGGGGAGATGGCCCGCCAGTCGGCCATGCTGGGCTACCTGACCGCCTTCGCCATGTACACGGCGGCCTGTGTCGTCGTCCTGCCGCTGGTGCTGGCGATGCGGGTCAGGCGGGCCGCGGACGCCTGACCCGCATCCCCAGCCCGTCGCGCAGGTTGCGCCCCATCAGCCACAGGTTCGTCGCGCCGGCCAGCAGTTCCACCGCCTGGACCGCCACGAAAACGGTATCGAACCGTCCGGCCTCGGCCCGACCGGCAAGAAAGAGTGCCGAAGGCAGCAGCACCAGCAGCCCGTTCAGGGCGATCAGGCGCATCCGCCGCCGCTTGGCGACGATGGCGGGGTGCACGGAGCTTCCTGCAAGCCGGTGACCGCTGCCGGCCGTCGCGATCAGGCAGGGCACCAGCACGCCCATGCCCCAGAGAATCGCGGTCTTGACCCGGGCGATCCAAAGCGGATCGCCGGCCAGTTCGCTCAGCACCGTGGCGCTCCAGAACAGCGCGATCAGCGCCAGCGCCAGACTGCCGAGGCCGGCGTGCAGGAATCGTGTCATCGCCATCTCCATTTCAATAGCAGGCTATATATTATTGCATAGCACACTATTCAATGCCCTGATGCGCGATGCCCTTCGAAAAGACCGCGTCCGCCGGCTTTCTCGCCAACCACATGGCCCGGCTGTTCGCCGCGGGCCTGCAGGACCGCATTCGCGACCTGGGCCTGACACCGGCCCGCTTCATGGTGCTGCTGGAATTGTGGGCCGAGGAGGGCCTGACGCAGCGCGAACTCGTGGCCCGTCTCGACGTCGAGCAGGCGACGATGGCCAACACGCTGGCCCGCATGGAACGCGACGGACTGATCGTGCGCCGGCCGCATGCGAGCGACGGGCGGGCCCAGTCGATCCACCCGACGGCCCGGACGCGCTCCCTGCGGACGCCGGCCGTCGCCGCGGCGCAGGCCCAGAACGAGACCGCCCTCGCCGGCCTCGACGCGGCCGAACGCGATCAGCTACTGGCCCTGATGCGCCGGGTCATCGCCACGATGAAGCCGCCCGACTGAGGCTTCGGCCGGCATCGGCGGCCGGCTCCGAAACAGGCGTTCAGACCGCGATGGGCGCCGCGATCGAGGGATGCGCCTCGTAGCCCTCGAGCCGGATGTGCTCGTAGCGGAAGGCGAACAGGTCGTCGATTCCGGGATCGAGCGTCAGCCGGGGCAAGGCCAGCGGCTCGCGCTGCAACTGCAGGTCGGCCTGCTGCAGATGGTTGAGATAGAGGTGCGCATCACCCAGCGTATGGATGAATTCGCCGGGTTCGTGTCCGGTGACCTGGGCCACCATCGCCGTCAGCAGCGCGTAGGACGCGATGTTGAAGGGCACCCCGAGAAAGATGTCTGCCGAACGCTGGTAGAGCTGACAGGACAGTTTGCCGTCAGCAACATAAAACTGAAACAGGCAGTGGCAGGGCGCCAGGGCCATATCTGGAATATCGCCGGGGTTCCACGCCGAAACGATGATGCGGCGGCTGTCCGGATTGGTTTTCAAAAGTTCGACGGCTTCGGAGATCTGGTCGACGGCATGCCCGTCCATCGTTGCCCAGCTGCGCCATTGCTTTCCGTAAACCGGCCCGAGATCACCATTCTCGTCGGCCCACTCGTCCCAAATGCGCACGCCATGCTGTTTGAGATAAGCGATGTTGGTATCGCCTGCCAGAAACCAGATCAGTTCGTGAATAATGGATTTCAGATGCAGCTTCTTCGTCGTCAGCATTGGGAAGCCTTCGGCGAGATCAAAGCGCATCTGATGGCCGAAAACTGAGAGCGTACCAGTCCCAGTCCGGTCTGTTTTCTTGGTGCCGTGCTCTCGAACCCGGCGCAAAAGATCAAGATAGCTTTGCATGGGGTGAACCTAACGCGATTCCTCGCCTCAAGCCGGAGCAAAAAAACCGACAAAAGCCAGCGACGAAGCATTGCCCACAGCATGTGCCACGATTGCAGCACGCATCGAGCCCGTCCGCCAGATGAGCCACGTCAGAAACAGCCCAGCCGTGAAAACACTGATAAGTCCCGCTGCCGAATAATGAAAATGCAGACCGGTCCAGACAATGTTGGTCAGTAGGCCGCTCCAGACGAATCCGAGGCGGGATTGCGCCAGAGCTGACAGCAGAAAACCGCGAAAGCTGAGCTCTTCCCACAGGGGCGCCAAGACAACGGCCACGAGCGCCGTTCCGAGCCAATAGGGCGACCGCAAGCCCTCTATGATGCCTTTGCTTTCCTTGAACGGGTCAAAGCCGATCGTGAAATATAATGCCAACTCAACAATGCCGGTAACAAAGACCATTGCTAGCCCGGCCAAGATACAGGCACTCCAAGCCAGCTGCGGCCGCTCAAGCTGAAGTGTTTGGCGGCCGATACCGCCCTTGCGCGCGGCTATCAGCACAAGCCCCAAGGACATTGCCTGCGTGGCGATGACGACGAGCAGCGTCCGAGGCGAAGCAAAACTTTCCAGGCTGTTGAACCAAGTTTCTATCCAAGCCTCGCCGTACAGCACACCAAGCACCGACGCGCCGACAAAGATTAAGACGAGCGGAGCCAGGCCGATCGCAAGTGTGATGAGGATGGCAGCGGGCGGGCTCCAGGCAGATCGAGCCCGGTATCGCGCAGCGCCCTGAAAAACGTCCAAAATACTTAAGCTGTGCGGCATTCCCTACCTTGCGGTGCGGCTCAAATCCGTCAAGTTGAGCAAAAATCAGGGTGAAGACGGGCGGCGAACCGAAGGAATTCTTTCACTCTACCGTAATCGTCCCTATATTAGAGGGGCTGGATTCGTCCAGCTATGGCAA
>JBGTSP010000037.1:0-24293 GCA_041940205.1 Alphaproteobacteria bacterium | reverse complement strand
GGTCGGCCAGTTTCACCAGCAGCACCCGGATGTCGTCGGACATCGCCAGCAGCAGCTTGCGGAAATTCTCCGCCTGGCTGCTGGCCTCGGATTTCAGTTCCAGCTTGGAAAGCTTGGTGACGCCGTCGATCAGCCGGGCGATCTCGGGACCGAACTGCTGCTCGATCTCCTCGCTGGTGGCGACCGTGTCCTCGACGGTGTCGTGCAGCAGCGCCGTGACGATGGTGGCCGCGTCGAGCTGGTAATCCGTGAGGATGCCGGCGACTTCGAGGGGATGCGAGAAATAGGGATCCCCGGAGGCCCGCATCTGCGAGCCGTGCGCCTTGATCCCGAAGACATAGGCACGGTCGAGCAGGTCCTCGTCGACGTCCGGATCGTAGGCGCGAACGAGATCGACCAGTTCGAACTGCCGGATCATGCCTGTCCAGCGCCCGGCGCGCGAAGGGGAATGCGTCGTCTCATGCGCTCAAACCTAGCGCAAAAAAGGGCCGTGCCGGCAGACTGCCGACACGGCCCCTTGAGGTTGTGCTTGGGATCGCGGGCGTCAGTCGACGACCTCGTCCTCGGGGTCGGGGTCGCGCTCGGGCTCGGTGATCTCGCCGCGCGCCGCCGCCGCCAGGGCCTCGATGTCCATGTCCTCGCCGACACCGATCTGCGCCGGCAGATCGTCGTCGTAGTTCTCGTCGTCGCTGTCGTCGGATTCGACATAGCGCTGAAGGCTCTGCACCACGCCTTCGCGCATCTCGTCCGGCGAGATCTCCTCCTCGGCGATCTCGCGAAGCGCCAGCACCGGATTCTTGTCGTTGTCGAGTTCGACCTTCGGCTCCTCCCCGGCGGAGATCTGACGCGCCCGGTTGGACGCCATCAGCACCAGTTCGAACCGGTTCGGCACCTTGTCGACGCAGTCCTCGACGGTGACGCGTGCCATGGCAAGCTCCTTCGTGTGATGAAGGCGGGTATATAATGAGTGGCGCCGGAGGAAACAAGCATTCTCGCCGCGCCGCGGGTCGACATCACCACGCCGGCGCCGCGCGGCGGATCTGCTGCTCCCGCACGCCGGAATCCTCGAGCATCGCGCGCACCGGACGACCGGTCCGCGGATGCCGCCAGTCCGGCAGGAGATCGAAAAGCGGCCGCAGCACGAAGGCGCGCTGGTCGAGCCGCGGATGGGGCAGCACCAGCCGGTCGCCCGGACGCCCCAGCAGCATGGAATCGTAGTCGATCAGGTCGAGATCGAGGGGCCGCGCGTCGTTCGCCCGCCGGCGCACCCGGCCCGCCTCGTCTTCCACCGCCGCCATCGCCGAAAGCAGGTCATGCGGTCCGAGCGCCGTCCGGCCGAGGGCAATCGCGTTCACGAACCAGGGCTGGTCGCCGGCCGGCAGGGGCGCGGTCTCGTACAAAGGCGAGAAGGCCTGCCAGTCGAGACCCTGCGCGCCGAGACGTTCGGCGGCGGTCCGGAACGTCGCTGCCGGCGGCCCCCAGGGCGATGGCAGGTTGCCGCCGAAGGCGATGACGACTGGATGACATGTCATACTAACTTGACCCTTGCCGCCGCCAGCCAAGAGGAATAAGAACCTCCAGCCATCGAATCCGCAGGATTCTCAATTGTTTCATTTTCATCTGCAATTGATTGCAGGAGTAGTGTTTGATGCATTTCTACAACGACGAGCGTGTTGCCGTATTTATTGACGGGTCCAATTTGTATGCCGCCGCAAGGTCCTTAAATTTTGACATAGATTATCGAAAATTGCTGGAACTGTTTCGGGGTAGTGGTCGTCTCCTCCGCGCCACCTACTACACGGCGCTGATCGAAGACCAAGAATACTCGCCAATTCGTCCATTGGTAGATTGGCTTGATTACAACGGTTACAAACTGGTTACAAAACCAGCCAAGGAATTCACAGACTCCATGGGCCGACGCAAAGTCAAGGGCAACATGGACATTGAAGTCGCGGTAGACATGCTGGAGCTGGCGGATCGCATGGACCATGCGGTGCTGTTCTCGGGCGACGGCGACTTTCGTTATCTGGTCGAATCCCTGCAGCGCAAGGGAATTCGGGTCTCCGTCGTCTCGACCATCCGGACCTCCCCGCCCATGGTCGCCGACGAACTGCGTCGGCAGGCCGACATCTTCGTCGAACTGGAAACCCTGATTCCGAGCATCGCCCGCGAGCATGCCGGCGGCGGCAATGCCCGCGGCGGACGCGACTATCGCGGCGGCGGGCGCGACGAGGACGACTACGAGGACGAGGATTACGACGACTGACCGGTGCGGCAGCGCCCCGTCATGACCGCGCCCGCCGAAACGCCGCCTGCGGACTGCAGTCTCTGTCCCCGGCTGGTCGCCTATCGCGAAGCCAACCGCGCCGCCCATCCCGACTGGCACAATGCCCCGGTCGCGGCTTTCGGCCCGCTCGAGGCCGGCGTGCTGATCGTCGGTCTGGCGCCCGGGGTCTCGGGCGCCAACCGGACCGGGCGACCGTTTACCGGCGACTGGGCGGGCGACCTGCTCTATCCCACCCTGGTCGGGGCCGGGCTCGCCAGCGGCCGCTACGACCGCCGGCCGGACGACAGCCTCCGGCTGAGCGGATGCCGGATCACCAATGCGGTGCGCTGCGTTCCGCCCCAGAACAAGCCCGTGGGGGCCGAATGCCGGGCCTGCCGACCGTTCCTGGCCGCCGAGATCGCGGCCATGCCGGCGCTCAGGGCGATCGTCGCGCTCGGTCGCCTGGCGCATGACAACATCCTGAGCGCGCTGCAGCTCCGGCGGGCCGACTTCGTGTTCGCGCACGGCGCAGAACACGACCTGGGCGACGGCCGGACATTGTTCGATTCCTATCATTGCTCCCGCTACAACACGAACACCGGCCGGCTGACACCGGCGATGTTCCAGGCCGTGTTCGCCCGGGTCGCGAACGCCGTCTGAGGCGGCCTCAGCCGCGGGCGCGCAGGAGTCGCGCCTGCTCGCGCTTCCAGTCGCGCTGCTTGATGTCCTGGCGCTTGTCGTGCTGCTTCTTGCCCCGGGCGATGCCCAGCAGGATCTTTGCCCGGCCCTGGGCATTGAAGTACAGCTTCAGCGGAATCACCGTCTGCCCCTGGCGATGGATCAGACCGGACAGGCGGTCGATCTCGCGGCGGTGCAGCAGCAGCTTGCGCCGCCGGCGCGGCTCGTGATTGAAGCGGTTGCCCATGCGGTATTCGGGAATGTGGCTGTTGATCAGCCAGAACTCGCCGCCTTCGTCGGTGGCGTAGGATTCGGCGATATCGGCCCGGCCCTCCCGGAGCGCCTTGACCTCGGTGCCCTGCAGGGCGAGGCCCGCCTCAACCGTTTCCTCGACGAAAAAGTTGTGACGGGCCTTCCTGTTCTCGGCGACGGTCTTTCCCGCTGGCATCGCAGGCCCGGTCAGTTGATCAGGCCGACACCGCGCATGGCCGTGCGAATGGCGTCCCGGGTCGGCTCGGTCAGCGGCACCACCGGCAACCGCGCCTCCTCGCCGCAATGGCCCAGCAGGCTGACGGCATATTTCGCCCCGGCCGGGCTCGGTTCCATGAACAATGCGGCATGCAGCGGCATCAGCCGCTCGTGCAGTTCGAACGCGCTGGCATAGTCGCCGTCGAGACAGAACTGCTGCAGTTCCGCGCACAGCCGCGGAGCGACGTTGGCGGTTACCGAGATGCAGCCGTTGCCGCCGGACACGTTGTAGGCCAGCGCGGTGGGATCCTCGCCGGACAGCCAGGAGAAGCCGTCCTTGATCAGCATCCGTTCCCTGCAGATCCGCGCGAGGTCGCCGGTCGCGTCCTTCACGCCGGAAATCCGGGGCAGCGCCGCAATCCGGGCCATGGTCTCGGGCAGGATGTCGACGATCGCCCGCGGCGGGATGTTGTAGACGATCACCGGCTTGCTCGCGACCTCCGAGACCGCGCGGAAATGCTGATACAGGCCTTCCTGGTTCGGCCGGTTGTAATAGCCCGCGACGTGCAGCGTCCCGTCCGCCCCGGCGGCTTCCGCGTGCCGGGTGAAGTCCACCGCCTCGGCGGTGTTGTTCGAACCCGCGCCGGCAAGCACCGGCACACGGCCGGCAACCTGTTCGACGGTGATCTCGACCACCCGCTTGTGTTCCTCGTGGCTGACCGTCGGGCTTTCGCCCGTGGTCCCCACGGGCACGATGCCGTGGGTGCCTTCCGCAATGTGCCAGTCGACCAGTTTGCGCAGGGCATCCTCGTCGACGGCGCCGTCCTTGAACGGCGTGATCAGCGCAACGAACGATCCCTTGAACATGGTCTCCGCCTCCCGGCGTTCTGGTTGTCGGAAAGGCTGGTTGTATCCCCTGCCTCGCGGCCCGGCAACCACGCTCGGAGCACCGTTTCGAAACGCGAACCGATCACGTTTGCCGGCGCCGGATTGAGAATTGCGACGCGGCGCGCCTAAGATCGCGCCGTGGCCGAATCCGCTGCACCCGGCCGGCCGGTTCTCCCGGTTGCGGTCCTGTTCCTGCTGCTGCTGGCGCCCGTCTCCGGGCTGCATGCGGCGGCGCTCTCGGAGCGCGACGAGACGCACTACCGCGAGGCCTTCGCGCTGGTGGAAAAGGGCGCCTGGCCGGCGGCCCGCACGACCGCCCGGCGGGCGGCAGATCCCCTCCTCGCCAAGGTCGTCACCTGGCTCTGGCTGCGCCGGAAACACACCGATGCCGGTTTCGAGGAAACCGCGGGCTTCCTCGCCGCGCACGCCGACTGGCCGCATCCCGAACGGCTGCAAACCCGGGCCGAGCAGCGCTATGCCGGCGAACGGGGCGCGCAGGGCTATCTTGCCTGGCTGGGCGGCCGCCGGCCGCACACCATCGACGGCCACCTCGCCCTGATCGCGGCGCTGGGCGAACTCGGCCGCGATGCCGAGGCCCGGCGCGAAATCGTCGCCGCCTGGCGGCGCCCCTGGTCGGACGCGCGCAAGGAACGCGAATTCCTCGACCGCTACGGCCGCGTGCTCGCGCCCCGCGATCATGCCGCCCGCGCCGACGCCCTGCTGTGGCGCGGACGGCGAACCGCCGCCAGCCGGTTGCTGGGCCGCCTGCCGGCCGACCAGCGCGCCCTTGTGCGCGCGCGGATCGCGCTGATGGCGCGCAGTCCCGGCGTGGATGCGCGCATCGCCGCCGTGCCCGCGGGACTGCGCGACGATCCCGGCCTCACCTACGAACGCGTCCGCTGGCGCCGTCGGGCCGGCCTGGATTCGGGCGCTCGGGACCTGCTGCTGCAGCCCTTGCCGGAAATCGGGCCGGAGCCGGGAAAATGGTGGGTCGAGCGCCGCCTGCAGGCGCGCAAGGCGTTCGAGGACAACGATCCGGCGCTGGCCTACCGGCTGGCGGCGGCGCACGGCCAGCCGCCCGGCAGCCTCGGTTTCGCCGAGGCCGAATGGCTCGCCGGCTGGATCGCGTTGCGCTTTCTCGACCGGCCGGTTCCCGCCTACCTGCACTTCGATCGCATGTTCCGCCAGGTCAGCACCCCGGTAAGCCAGGCCCGCGCGGCCTACTGGGCCGGCCGTACCGCGCTCGATCTCGACGAGCGCGAGACCGCGCGGGCCTGGTTCGCGCTCGCCGCCCGCCATCCCGCCACCTTCTACGGACAGCTCGCCAGCGAGCAGCAGAGCAACGCCGGCTGGCAGCTTGCGCCCAGCGGCCCGCCAAGCCCCGCCCGGCAACGCTGGTTCGAGGGTCTCGAACTCGTGCGGATCGCCCGGCAGCTCGCCCAGGTCGGCGAACACGATCGCCTGCGCCCGTTTCTGCTGGCCCTGGCGCAGGGGGCCCAGGGGCAACAGGATTTCCAGCTTGTCGCCCGGCTTGCGCGCACGCTCGATCGGCCCGACCTTGCCGTGCGCACCGGCAAGCTGGCGGCCCGGCGCGGCCTGCTGCTCCCGCGCGAGGCCTACCCCACCCTGCCGCTGGACGATGTGCGCAGCGAAACCGCCCTGCTGCATGCCGTGGCCCGGCAGGAGAGCGAGTTCAACGCACGGGCGATCTCGCCGGCGGGCGCCCGCGGCCTGATGCAGCTGATGCCGCGCACGGCGCGGGAAACCGCGCGCAATCTGGGGCTGGGCTATCGCAAGACCCGGCTGACCGACGATCCCGGCTACAACCTGCGCCTGGGCGACGCCTATCTCAGCCGCATGACCGAGCGCTTCGACGGCTCCTACGTCCTCGCGGTCGCCGCCTACAATGCCGGACCGCACCGGGCCGAGCGCTGGATCCGGGACTTCGGCGATCCCCGCGATCCCGACGTCGACGTGATCGACTGGATCGAGCGCATTCCCTTCTCGGAAACCCGCAACTACGTGCAGCGGGTGCTGGAAGGGCTGCAGGTCTACCGCGTTCACCTATCCGACGCCGAGGCGCGGCTGGCGCTGCGGGCCGACCTGCGCCGGCGCGTGCGATGACGAGAGCGGCGGCGGCGGGAGCGCCGGCGCCGGGGCCTTCAGATGCCTCGGGTGTAGACCCGAGCGCCGCCGGCCCGGCAGGACTGGTTGCATGCCGGCCGAGTACGGTGTTCAAGCGCCGGGCGAATCCGTTACCCTCCGCGCCCGTCAACCGGAGAATCGCATGTCCCTCGATCAGGTCGACGCCTGTGTGTTCGACGCCTATGGCACACTGTTCGACGTCAATGCCGCCGCCCAGCACTGCGCCGACAGTCTGGGCGATCAATGGCAGCCGCTGGCCGAACTCTGGCGCGGCCGGCAACTGCAATACACCTGGCTGCGCTCGCTGATGGGCGCCTATGTCGACTTCTGGCAGATCACGGCCGACAGCCTGGACTTTTCGCTCGACAATCTGGGCATCGACGACCCGCCCCTGCGCGCCCGACTGCTGGAGCTGTACCTTGAACTGGACGCCTATCCCGAGGTGCCGGACATGCTGCGCCGGCTGAAGGGCGCGGGGCTGAAGACCGCCATTCTCTCAAACGGTTCGCCCGACATGCTCGCCTCCGCGGTCGCAAATGCCGGGATCGGCGATCTGCTGGACGCGGTCATCTCCGTCGATGCCCTCGGCGTGTTCAAGCCGGCGCCGGCGGTCTACCAGAGCGCGGTCGATACGCTCGCCGTCGCACCCGGGCGGATCAGCTTCCAGTCCTCGAACGCCTGGGATGCGCATGCGGCCTCGCATTTCGGCTTCCAGGTGATCTGGGTCAACCGCTTCGGCCAGGCCGTCGAACGCCTGCCCGGCCGGCCCGATGCGACCCTGGAGGATCTCGAGGGCCTGCCGGGCCTCGTGGGGGCGGCATGAGCGACGGCTATCGGGACGCCTATTTCAGCGCGCAGGACGGTCTCTCGCTCTACTACCGCGACTACGGCCCCGCCGCCGGCGGCGGCGTGCCGGTCCTCTGTCTTGCCGGACTGACCCGCAACTCCGCCGATTTCGACGGTCTCGCGCGACATCTCGCCGACAGGCGCCGGGTGGTCTGCCTCGACCTGCGCGGCCGCGGCAAGTCGGCGCGCGATCCCGAACCGGCGCACTACACGCCGCCCACCTATCTCGGCGATGTCGGTCATCTGCTGACCGTGGCCGGCCTGCACCGCGTGGTGGTCGTGGGCACCTCGCTGGGCGGCATTCTGGCAATGGGCCTGGGCGCCAGCCGTCCGACCGCGCTCGCCGGCGTGGTGCTGAACGACATCGGGCCGGAGATCGATCCGCGCGGCATTGCGCGCATCCGCGGCTATGTCGGCGAACCGGTGGCGCACCGCTCGATTCCGGAAGCCGCCGAGACCATGCGGCAGACCTACGGCGCCTCGTTCCCCGACTACGATCAGGCGCGCTGGGAGGAACTGACGGCGAATTCGTTCGAGACCGCGGCCGATGGCACTCTGGTGCCGAACTACGATCCGGGCATCGCGACGGCGGTACGCGCCCAGGGCGACATGGACCTGTGGCCGTTCTTCCGCTCCCTGCGCGACGTGCCGACCGTGTCGCTGCGCGGTGAACTGAGCGACATCCTCGCGCCGGAAACCGTCGCGCGCATGCAGGCGGAAAAACCGGACCTTGTCGCCGTGACCGTGCCGAACCGGGGGCACACGCCGGACCTCAACGAGGCGGCCTCGCGGGCCGCCATCGACGATCTGCTGAAACGGGTGGATGCCGATGAGCGGTCCTGAAAATTCACCGGGCATCGCCGATATCGAGGCCGCCGCGGCGCGTCTCGCGGGTCGGGTCCGGCGCACGCCGGTGCTGGAGAACCGCGATCTCAACGCACGCCTCGGCGGCCGGGTCCTGTTCAAGCCGGAGATGCTGCAGGTCACCGGGTCCTTCAAGTTCCGCGGGGCCAGCAACTTCCTTGCCCGCATGACCCCCGAGGCCCGGTCCTGCGGGGTGGTCGCGTTCTCGTCCGGCAACCATGCCCAGGGCGTCGCCGCTGCCGCCAGCCTGCACGACGCGCCCGCGGTCATCGTGATGCCGGAGGACGCCCCCGCGGTGAAGCGCGAGGGCACGGCCGCCTGGCAGGCCGAGATCGTCTCCTATGACCGCGAACACGAGGATCGCGAGGCGATCGGCAGGCGCATCGCCGCAGATCGCGGGCTGACGCTGGTTCGCCCCTTCGACGACCCCTGGATCATCGCCGGCCAGGGCACGCTGGGGCTCGAACTGGCCGAGGATGCCGACAGCCCCCTGGACGCCGTCCTGATTCCCTGCGGCGGTGGCGGCCTTGCCGCCGGGGTCGGTCTCGCCATTCGCGACCGCCATCCGGACGCAGACATCGTCATTGTCGAGCCGGCGGGCTTCGACGATGCCGGCCGGTCGCTGCGCGACGGCCGGCTTGCGCGCAACGAGACCGAGCGGGGATCGATCTGCGATGCCCTGCTGTCGCGCAGTCTTGGCGAGCACACCCTTCGGGCGTTGCAGCAGACCCGCGCGCAGGCAGTCTCCGTCAGCGACGACGAGGTCCGCGAAGCCATGCGCCAGGTCTTTCGGCATCTGAAACTGGTGGTCGAACCCGGCGGAGCGGTGGCGCTGGCGGCCCTGCTTGCCGGACGCTATCCGCTCGAGGGCAGAACGGTCGGGGTCGTGCTGTCCGGTGGCAATGTCGACCCGGGCCAGTACGCCGCGATCCTCGACGGCCGGTCATGAGAACGCGGGCCCGCGCCCGGTCCCTGCTGACCGCGCTGGCATTGGCACTGGCCTTCGCCCTGCCGGGCGGCCCCGTCGTGGCCAACGGCTGGGAGCACTGGGGTATTCCGCTCGACGTGCTGCTGAAGAGCCTGGAAGGCGAGGATCCGGGCTACCGTTTGCGCGCCGCCCGATCGCTCGGCGTGCGCCGCGAACGCTCTGCCGTCCCGCGCCTGCTCGACATGCTCGCCAGCCGCGAGGAACCCGCGTGGGTGCGGGCCGAGGCGATCAGGGCGCTGGGCGAGATCGGCGATCCGCGCGCCGTCGACGGTCTCGTCACGGTGCTGCGCGAGAACATTCGCGAGGAACTGCGCGGCCCCGCGGCAACGGCGCTCGGCCGGCTCGGCGGGCCGTCGGCCCGGGATGCCCTGCTTGGCGCGCTCGGCAGCGAACCGACCCTGCTGGTTCGCGCGGACATCGTCACGGCGCTCGGCGCCTTCGCGGATCCCGCGGTCGTGGACGCACTTTCCGGCCTGCTGGCCGACCCCTCGGCGCGCGGCCTGCACGGCCGGGCGATCCGAAGTCTCGGAAATACCGGTTCGCGACGGGCCACCCCCGCCCTGCTGGCGGTGCTCGCGGCGCCGGGCAGCGACCGCACGCGCGCCCTCGTCGTCGAGGCCCTGGGGCGCATCGCCGACCCGGCGGCGCGAACGAGGCTGGAGAGCCTGTTCAACACCACCGGGGATCCGGGTCTCAAGGTGCGGATCACGGTTGCGCTCGGCGCGATCCAGGATGGCAGCGCCACTCCGAAACTGATCTCGCTGCTCGACAACGAGATTGCGGCGGTGCAGTTCTTCGCGGTCGAGGCGCTCGGAGCGGCCGGCGCGGACGCGGCGGCAGAGCCGTTGAGAGCGCTGTACCGGCGCTCCGCCGCGGCCGGCGGCGCGCCCGATGCCGCAGCCGATCGTCCGGAGATCGTCCGGCATCTGGCCCAGCTCAGCCTGCAGGTTGCCGTGGTGCGCGCGCTCACGGCGATCGATCCCCGGGGCTCGCTGGCGGTGTTCCTGGAGGCCGCGCGACCGCGCGCGGTCACGCGGGCGTCGGCGGTCGGACTACGCCTGAACGAGGGGCTCTACGAACTGCGGCGCGCCGCGATCGTGGGGCTCGGCTATTCCGGGCGCGACGAGGCCGTCGACACCCTTGTCGGCGACGGCTTCCTCACCCAGCGCGATTTCCGCTTGCGGGCGGCCAGCCTGCGGGCGCTCGGCGTGCTGCGTCGCGCGCATACCGCGACCGCCGTGCGACCGCTGCTTCGCGATCCGGTCGCCGAGGTTCGCTGGGTCGCGGCCAAGGTGCTCGGCCGGCTGGGCGATGCGCAGGCCGGCGACGATCTCGTCGCCGCGCTGCAGGACGCCCATCCCGAGGTGCGTCGGCAGGCGATTCTCAGCCTGGGATACCTGCAGGTCGCCGCCGCCTGTCCGGCGCTCGCGGGCCTGGTGCGTGAAGACGGGGCGGATGACGTGCGCGAGGCCGCGCAGGCCACCCGGGCGCATCTCTGTCGATCGCCGTAATGCTGCGCGCTTCCGGCTCTCAGTTTCCCGTCAGGCGTTCGACGACCCAGAACCCGGCTATCGCGATGAGCCCGGCCGAAACGATCTGCATGCCGCGATCGTAGCCTTCATGTCGCTGCGCCAGCCGCAGCAGTGGCAGGGCGAGCAGGACGAGAAGCAGCTGGCCGGCCTCGACCCCGAGATTGAAGGCCGCCAGCACGGTAACCAGCCCGGCGCCGCCAAGGTCGAGAGCCTGCAGGACGCCATAGAAGCCAAGGCCGTGAACCAGCCCCAGCCCGCCTGCAATCGCCCAGCGGCGGGGATGTCCGCGACGCAGGATGTTCTCGGCCGCGACATAGGCGATGCTGGCGGCGATCAGGCTCTCCACCAGCCGCCCCGGCAGGGTCACGAGACCGAACCAGGCGAGACCCAGGGTGAGACTGTGTCCGAGCGTGAACGCGGTGACGATCTTCACGAGGTCGGCCAGCCTGGCGCGTGCGAGCAGCAGCGCGAGGAGAAACAGCAGGTGATCGAAGCCCGCCAGAATATGCTCGATACCGCTGATGAAGATGCCCATGGCGGTGGCGATGCCGGTTCCGCTTCCGCCGGCTGGGGCCGCGAGGGTCACCTCCAGGCCCGGGACGTCGGCCTGCAGCAGGAATTCGCGGACCGCCGCGCCGTCGCGCATCGCCACAAGACTGCGATGATCCGCGTCGATATCCAGAAACAGCAGCGAGTCCACCGCCAGTTGCCGGACCGGCGCGGCGCAGCGATAGCGCAGTTCGACGGCCACGTTCTCCGGCAGATCGCGAAAATCGTAATCCGGCGGACCCGACCGGCAGGCGCTGCCGTCGGCGCGCACCTGCAGCCGCTCCCCGAGGTAGCGCGCGAGCGCTTCCCGGCGGGTCGCCAGGTCGGCCCGCGGTACCGGGCTCACGAGATCGGTTTCGATGCCCAGGGCGACGGCGAGATCGTGCGCGGAAACGCGCAGGCGGAGCGTCACCTCCCGCCCGGCCACATCGATCTCGAGCCGGCTCAGACTGGTGCGGTGGGCAAGGGCCTCGGCCTGCCAGAATGCAAGCAACAGCAGGCCGAGACAGAACCCCGCGCTACGCAAACTCCTGGACGGTACGGCGCGCGATCAGCGTTCGCACATCGCCAGAACCCGCGAGGGACCACCCGTGCCGGCAACCAGCTTCGGCGCACCGACGAACAGCGAGCAGGAACCCGGTGTGGCTTCGGCCAGCTGTCCGAGATTCGCGGCGTTCTCGACGAACTTCCAGCCGCGCTGCAGGCCCCGCACATGGCAGTGCCAGCTGTCGGTCACGAGGTCGCCCTTGGGACCGCGGCCGTTCTCGCCGGAATCGATGCCGATATTGTCCATGGCGATGCCGTTGATCCGGACCTTCTTGCGATCCTCGATGGCGATCAGGGCATCGCAGGCCGCGGCGGAGAAGCCCGGAAAATTCCAGCCGTTGATGTAGGGCGAGTCGCCCAGGCTGGCGCCCTTGTAGAAACGCGACCAGCCGGCGTTGACCACCAGCCAGACGCCGTCGGCGATCTGGCCCTCCAGACCGTCGACATCCGCGGCGGTGACCACGTTGTTGCTGGCGTTGGAGAAGTTGGTCACGTCCTCGGGACCCGGCTTGCCGCCGTTCTTGTCGAGCTCGGCCTGCACCCGGCCGGAAATGTCGAGAAAGACCACCGGCCCCGTGAGATCGCCGGCATTGAGCTCTTCCAGCGTGCGCTTGTCCGGCGACTTGGTCTCCAGCGTCTGCTCGTTGTTGTTGTAGTGCACGGGCGCGTCGATATGGGTGCCGTGATGTTCGGCAAGCACCACCCGGCCCAGGCCGAAATGCCCCTTGTTGGTCTTGAAGTCCGGCAGGACCTCGTAGACCGCCTGCGCGCCGAAGGTCGGCACCTGGACGGAATCCTTGTAGGGCTTGGTGACGTCGGGTTCGCCGATATTGCCGTTCTTCGGCGCGAAGGTGCCGATCGGATGGGTCAGATCGACGACGAAGCTCTCGGCCGCGACCGGCGATACCGACAGCGCGCCGGCCGCCGCCACCGCGACGACAGACGCCAGATATTTGGCAACGCGCATGATGTCCCCCTTGTTGTCCTGGGCCGGCCGGCGATCTGCCGCCGACGCGAGCCGGAGCGAAGCTTATCCGCGCCTCGGTCCGGTGACAACGAACCGGCTGTCATCCCGGCATGCGGGACAAGTCCGGCACAAGCCTGTATGCCCGTTCGCCAGCATCCGGATCACAGGGAGACATCGATGGGTGGCCGCATCATTCCGACCATGCAATATGCCGACGCCCCGGCGGCGATCGACTGGCTTGAGCGCGCCTTCGGCTTCTCCCGACATTTCGTCGTCGAGGACGGCGATGGCGGCATCGCCCATGCCCAGCTCAGCCTCGGCAACGGCATGATCATGCTGTCGACGGATCGCGACGACGCCCATGGCAGCCGGATGGTGCGGCCCGCCGCGATCGGCGGCCGGCAGACCCAGTCCTGCTACATCGTCGTCGAGGACGTCGACGGTCTGTGCGCGCGGGCCCGGGAGGCCGGCGCGGAGATCACCCGCGGGCCCGATGACACCGACTACGGCAGCCGCGAGTTCGGCTGCCTGGATCCCGAGGGCTTCCTGTGGAATTTCGGCTCCTACGACCCCTGGGCATGACGCCGCGTGGCCGCAGTCACGACGGCGGCTTCGTGCGTTCCTCGTGCGCCGTTCCCTCGGCCAGCAGCGTCTCGATTTCATCCTTGCTGTAGCCGGCTTCGGCCAGAACGATGCGCGTGTCGCGTCCGAACTGCGGTGGCGGCGTGCGCACGGCGCCGGGGGTTCGGCCGAACTTGATGGCAAGGCCCGTGCCGCGATAGCCGCCGATCTCCGCCACCATCTCGCGATGCCGCGTGTGCGGATGCGCCATCACCCGGGGCACGTCCAGCACCGCGCCGGCCGGCGCGCCGCGCTGCAGCAGCCGCACGGAAAGATCCTCGGCCTTCTGTTCCGCCAGCAATGCGCGCAGCCGCTCGTTCAGCGCTTCCCGGTTCTCCAGGCGTTCGGGGTTGTGCAGAAAACGCGGATCGCTCGCCAGTTCCGGCGCACCCAGTTCCTCGCACAGGATGCGGAACTGCCGGTCGTTGCCGATGCCCAGGAAAATCGCGCCTTCGGCGGTGGGATACTGGTCGTAGGGCGAAATGTTGGGATGCGCGTTGCCGGTCAGCACCGGCGCCTTGCCGCTCTGGAAGTAGTTCGCCGCCTGGGGATGCAGCAGGGCCACGCCGGTATCGAACAGGGTCGCGTCGACCCGCTGGCCGCGACCCGAGCGGGCGCGTTCCTGGGCGGCCATCAGGATGCCGATGGCGGCATAGAGCCCCGTGCCCAGGTCGATCAGGGGAATGCCGATCCGGGTCGGTCCGCTGTCCGGGGAACCGTTGATCGAGATGTTGCCCGACAGGGCCTGGGCCACCGCGTCGTATCCGGGAAAACCGCCGAACGGCCCGTCCCGGCCGAACCCGGTGATCGCGCAGTAGATCAGTCCGGGAAACCGCTCGGCCAGAACGTCCTCGTAGCCGATGCCCCACTTCTTCATGCTGCCGGGCTTGAAATTCTCGATCAGCACGTCGGCATCCTCGAGCAGGCGCAGCAGCACCGCCCGCCCCTCTTCCTTGCGCAGGTCCAGGGAAAGCGCCTTCTTGTTGCGGTTGACGCCGGCGAAATAGGCCGAGATGCCGTCCTTGAACGGCGGACCCCAGTCGCGCACCTCGTCGCCCTGCGGCGGCTCGATCTTGATCACCTCGGCGCCGTAGTCCGCCAGGATCTGGGTGCAGTAGGGACCGCCCAGAACCCGCGCCAGATCGATCACCCTGAAACCGGCCAGCGGCCCGCCGCCATTCTCCGTCTGCATCCCGTTCTCCCCTGCTCGCCCGGACAACGCGGTCAGGCCGCGTCGGCGGCGATGTCGAAGGTCGCCTCGGCGAACTTCGGATAGACCTTGGCGATCTCGGGCGCCACGGTGGCCCGGATGGTCTGCAGGATCGCGTCCGGCGGCGTCTCCGTCTCGCCCAGTCCGGCGGCGACGTCGAAGTCGAAGCCGGTCTGGTCGCGCACCTCTTCCAGGCTGACCCCGGGGTGCAGGCTTTCCAGGCGGAACCGGCCGGCCTCCCGGTCGAACATGAACAGGCAGAGATTGGTGATCAGCGCGTACGGACCGCCCGGACGGTGCAGGCCGGGATCACTGGTTCCCGGCGCGGAGATGAAATCCACCTTCTCGACCATGGTGCGCCGGCTGTGTTCCCAGCGGAACAGGATCACCCGCGGGATGATGAAGTAGAGGTAGCCCGAACCGAAGGAACCCGACCAGCGCACTTTCGAGCGCGGATAGTCGCCGATGCCGACCAGGTTGACGTTTCCTGCGCCGTCGATCTGTCCCCCGGACAGGAAGAAGGCGCCGATCCGCCCCTGCCCGGCCATGTCGAAGACTTCCGAGCCGCCATCGGTGAAGGCCGGCGGGTCCTGCATCTGCAGGATCGAGACCCGGGTCGACCCGCCCGAGAGCGTGCGCCGCAGGATCGCGCCGGACCCGGGGATGGGCGAGGCCATGCCGACGGCGACATGGCCGACACCGTCGAGCAACCGGGAGATCGTGTGAATCAGCAGTTCTTCGGGCTTGCACGCATTCATGCCGGCTATTCCGCCGCGACCCGCCGGTCGAGCACGTGGGCTTCCAGATAGGCGGCGAAGCCTTCGGCCGTCTGGGCCTGGCGGTGATAGAGCGCCATGTGCGCCAGGTCCTCCTTGTAGTGGCGGCGCAGCGGATGCGGCCAGGCACCCGCCTCGGCCCTGGCGATCGCGCCGATATAGACCGAGGAGATGGTCGAGGCCGCGGTCGCATCGTCGTCCAGCAGGTTGCCCTCGAAATATCGCTCGACCGTGACCAGCGTCGTCCGCGCGGCATGCGCGATCAGCGGCAGATCGCGGTCGGCGCCGGCGAACACGTTGCCCTCGCTGTCCGCCATCGGGGCGTGCAGCAGCGCGACGTCCGGATTGATCGCCGGCACCACGAGAATCGGGTCGTTCTCGGCATAGGGATTGTCGATCACCTTGTAGTCCGGCCGGTGGGCCACGATGTCGGAGCCGATCAGGCCGCGGATCGGAATGAACGGGATCGCCTTCTCGCCGGCCCGCAATCCCGCATAGACCGCCGGGCAGGTCGAATCCATCAGCCGGACGCTGCCCTCGCGGATCGCGGCCTGGAAGCGCGGCGCCAGGCCGGTTTCGTCCAGCGTTACCGCCGAGGTCTCGACGGTGGCGACGCAGCCCGCCCCGATCAGCAGGTCGGCGGCGTAGCCGGCGGTGGGCACGCAGACGAGATGCAGGTCGCGTGCCCCCCGGCGCACCAGGGCCCGGGCCAGTTCCGCGGGCACGCCGCTGTTGTTCTTGGTGATCGCCACCTTGGCGCCGTCGGGCACCAGGGCCGCCAGGGCATCCGCATTCTCGCGCCGCAGATCGCTCATCGACGTCGTCCCTCCATTGTCGTCATCGCACGGTACCGCAAGGCTCAGCGCTGCGCCAAGGCGGGCATCAGGGCGAAGGGCAGCAGCCCGAGAAGCAGCACCAGCAACGAGAAGGCAAGACCGGCCTCGTAGCCTCCCGTCAGGTCGTACCAGAAGCCGCCGAGCAGCGCGCCGCCGGCACCGCCAAGGCCCATGGCGATGGTGATGGTGCCGTAGATCCGCCCGAAATGCGGTCCTCCGAAGATCGATGCGGCGATCGAGGTGATCGCCGGGCCGCGCGAACCGAAGGTACCGCCGAACAGGACCACGAAGGCGATCAGGGCGGGAAAGGACGGCTGATCGAACTGCAGGAACAGGCTGGCGACGCCGGCGAGCGTGCAGGCGTAGCTGATCAGGACCGCCGGACGCCGGCCGATCCGGTCGCCGAGCCAGCCGAAGCCCAGCATGCCGAGCGGCGCGGCCAGTCCGATCGCGCCATAGGCCCAGGCTGCATCGGCCTCGGAGAACCCCTGTTCGCGTAGCAGGGCAACGCTGTGGGGAGCGACCGCATACATGCCGAAGCCGGTCAGGATGAAACTGGTGTTGAGACCCCAATAGGCGGGATGGCGCAGCGCCTCGCGCAGGCTGGGTCCGTGCCCGCGGGCGCTTCCGCCGGCGGCGCCGTCGGCGCTCGCCCGGCCGCTTCCCGCCCGCAGCCGGACCAGGAGGGCGACCAGCGGCAGCAGGGCCAGCAGGCTCGCGGCCATGGCAAGCCAGGCGCCGCGCCAGCCGAACGCGCCGATCAGGGATTGCGCGTAGGGCGCCATCGCCAGCATGCCGAGCGCGCTGGATGCGTATGACAGCGCCAGCGCGGAGCCGAGCCGGGTGGTGAACCAGCGCGACAGGAGCGCCGCGTGGCTGACCGGTCCCATCAGCGCGACGCCGGCCCCCAGCAGCAGCCCGGTGGCGACATAGAGCTGCCAGAGCGCCTCGGCCCGCGACGCCAGCGCCAGCGCCGCGGCCGCGACCAACACGCCGGCCCCGTAGATCCGGGCCGGCCCGAAGCGGTCGAAGAGGATTCCGACCAGGGGGCCCGAGAGACCCAGCGCCACGAACCCGACCGAATACACGCCAGCGACCTGCGAGCGGCTTGCCGCCATCGCCGTTTCCAGCGGCAGCAGGAACACCGCATAGCTCTCCAGCGCCCCCCTGCCCGCCATCGCCAGCAGGCAGCAGGCCGCCAGGACCAGCAGGGCCGGCAGGACGGCGGACACGGATTTCGCTGGCATCGGGAGGCTCGCTGGAACTGACGGATCGGACCGGGGAACATCCCCGCGCGGGAGACCGCGGACGGACCGTTTCGCACGGAGCGGATCGGGAGTATAGGCTCGCTCCATGCCTTCCCGCGCCGCAATCGCCCGCCCGGAACGCCCGTCATGCTGACCCGGGGCCTCTACAACCGGCTGTTTTCGCCGCGCGGCCTGGTCAGCATCGGCCTGCTCGCCGCCCTTCTCGGCCTCTGGGGTTTCCGCGGCGAATGGGGCTTCGTGAGCCGGGTGACGCTGGTCGAGGCGGAAATCACCGCCGTGCGCGAGGTCATGGACCGCGGCGACATCCCCTCGCTCGCGGTCACCCTGCGTTATCCCACCGCAGAGGGAACGCGCACCTCGGAGGCCCCGCCCACGACCCGGGCCCTGACGGCGGGAACCCGGATCACGGCCGGCTACGATCCCGCCAATCCGGACGATGTCCGGGTGATGAGCCCGCTCGACAACTGGCTGATTCCCGCCTGGGTGATCCTGTTCGGCGTCGCCGCCATCGTCTTCGGCCTGGTGCGTTTCCGCCAGACCGGCCGCTGGCTCAGCGCGTCCTGAGATAAGGGTTCAAACGAGAAACGGGCGCCGGCAGGGCCGGCGCCCGTTCGCGCGGGCGAACCCGTCGGGACGTCCTAGCTGTTCACCAGGTTCGGCAGCCAGAGCACGATGCCCGGGAAGGCCAGGAACAGGCCGATCGTCACCGCATCGGCGATGAAGAACGGGAAGATGCCCCGGAACACGTCGCCCAATGGTATGTCCGGTCTGACCGCGTGAACCACGTAACAGTTCAGCCCCACCGGCGGCGTGATCAGGCAGACCTCGCACATCTTCACGACGATGATGCCGAACCAGATCGGATCGTAGCCGAGCGCGATCACGGCCGGATAGACCACGGGCAGCGTCAGCAGCAACATGCCGATCGCGTCCATGAACATGCCCAGCACGGCATAGCCGAGCAGGATGAAGATCATGATCACCACCGGCGGGAACGGCAACGCGGTGATGAACTCGGCGAAGGCCTGCGGCAGACCGGCATAGCCCAGGAAGCGCACGAAGATCAGCACGCCCCAGATCAGGGCGAAGATCATCGTGGTCAGCTTCGCGGTCTCCAGCAGCGCGTCGCGCAGGCTGTTCCACTTCATGCCGCGCAGCAACGCGATCACCAGCACCACGAACGCGCCCAGCGCGCCGGCCTCGGTCGGCGTCGCGGTGCCCGAATACATCGAATAGAAGATGATCGCGACGACCAGGAAGATTGGGATCGTCCCGGGAATGCTGGAAAACCGTTCGCTCATCGGCGCCGGTTCCATCGCCCGGCCCATTTCCGGCCTGATCTTGCACTGGCCGACGATGAGGACCGCGTAGATGATCGCCGACACGACGCCCGGCACGAAGCCGGCCAGGATCAGCGTGCCCACCGATTCCTCGACGATGATGGCGTAGATCACGAGGATCGCGCTCGGCGGGATCAGAGAGGCCAGCGTGCCGCCGGCGGCGACGACGCCGGCGGCAAGCCTCTTGTCGTAGCCGGCATCGAGCATGTGCGGGATCGCCACCCGGCTGAACACCGCCGCGGTCGCCGTGCTGGCGCCCGAGACCGCGGCGAAGCCAGCGGTGGCGAACACGCTGGCGACCGCAAGGCCGCCGGGCACCCAGCCGAACCAGGCCCGGGCGGCCCGGAACAGCGCATGCGTCAGGCCACCGTGATAGGCGATGAAGCCGATCAGGATGAACATCGGCAACACGCTGAGGGCGTAGTTGATCGACTTGGAATGCGGCACCGTGCCCGAGACGCTGGCGCCGGCATGCCAGCCGACGATCGCGACCACGCCCAGCAGGCCGATGACCGAGGCGACGACATAGACGCGGACGCCGGTGACGACCAGCGCGAGCAGGGCGACGACACCGATGAGACCAATATCGAATTCACTCATGACTTGGTCCCTCTCGAACCGGCAATCACCACTTTCTCTTCCTCACCCGCCAGGCCGGCATCGAGTTCATGCTGGGCCTGCTCGTCCACCGTCTCGATCACCGGCACGCCGATCGGTTCGGCGTCGGGATGCAGGAACAGCCGGGTGAAGCCCGCGAGCTGGATCAGCAGGCGGATGATCAGGGTGACGAAGGCGAAGGCCACCATCAGCTTGCCCGGCCAGATCGGCAACTGGATGTCGATCGAGGAATCACCGATCTCCCAGGCCCGCAGGAAATGCGTGTAGGCGTAGTAGGTCAGGACTCCGATCACGAACAGCGCCACCACGGTGCCCATGACCTCGCAGAAATACAGGGCCCGGCCGCTGAAACGGCTGATCACGATCTCCATGCGGACATGACCGCCGAGCTTCTGGCAGTAGGCGATGCTCAGGAACACGAAGATCGCCATGAAGAACTCGACCCAGTCGACATAGCCGGGAACCGGGAAATTGAACAGTTTGCGTCCGAGCACCTGGACGACCGCCAGCAGCATCATCGCCAGGATCACGACGGCGGCGAGCAGGTTAAACTGGCTTTCGACCCAGAACACCTTTTCGTCGATCGTCCGCAGCAACCGGGCGCCCGGAGACTCGTCCCGGGGGGCCGTATCCGCCATATCAGCGTACTCCCATTTCCTGAATTCCGGACGGCGCGATACGAAAGCGGGTCACCGCTGTGGCACAACGGTGACCCGCGATCTCCGGTTCATCGCACGCCGTGACGATGAACCCGATGTATCGGAAGCGACCGTTAGGAGGTCGCGTCCGCGATGGTCTTCAGCACCAGGTCAAGCAGCTCCTGGGCGGGAATGTCGCCCTCGTTCTCCTTGACCCAGGCGTTCCAGAGCGGCTCGCCGCCCTTCTTGCGGAACTCGGCCATCTCCTTCGGCTCGATCTTGACCATCTTCATCATCGACGGCCACTTCGCGAGATTGACCTTGTCCTTCTCCGCGTAGGCCGCCTTCTGCGCCGCGTAGGCGCCTTCCTTCACGTCCTCGAGCAGCTTCTTGTACTGGTCGGGAAGCTGGTTGTAGGCCTCGGTGTTGAACACCATCGGGCAGTTCACCGAACCCAGCGACATGTTGGTGGTGACCCAGTCGGCGATCTCGTCGAGCTTGTAGGCCGCGAAGGTGTAGGTCATCGGGAAGCCGATGGCGTCCACCGTGCCGCGCTGCAGCGCCGTGTAAGTCTCGGAGGCCGGCATCGTCGTCGGGATGGCGCCGATCGCCTTGGCCGCGCGGCCCATGCCGCCCAGCGCCCGCAGACGCTTGCCCTCGAAGTCCGCGACGCTCTGCGGCGCCTCGCCCTTACCCATGTACTCGTACTGGGGCAGCATCATCGACATGTAGATGTGGGCGTTCCACTTCGCCAGGGCCGCCTTGGAAGCGGGATGGTTGTAGACCGCGTCATGCACCTTGCGCTGCACGTCCAGATTCGGAATCGGCAGGAAGGCGAGGTCGAGCACGTTCAGCGGCTTGTTCTTGCCCGGATGATAGGCCGCGCAGAAGGACGCCGCCTCGAAGGCGCCGACCGAGATGCCGTCGAGATTCTCCTTCGACTTGGAGAGCTGCTCGCCGTAGTAGAGCTTGATGTTGAAGTTGCCGCCGGTCCGCTTGGCGACTTCCGAGACGACATATTCCGGTGCCTCGGTGAAGGCCCGGCGCTTGCCCCAGAGCGACCACCGCCAGGTGATCTTCGGTCCCTGGACTTCCTGGGCGAAGGCGGTGGTCGTCGTGCCGACGGAAACGAGACCGATCGCACTGACGGCGACCGCCCCCATGACCATCATGGAAATGGATTTACGCATCGTTCGAATACCTCCCTGAACGCGGTTTGCGATTCTGGTACCGGGACTGCCCCGGACACTTGATCACGGTTTCTACGCCGCACATTGTCGATCAGTGTAAACAGCGTCTTCTTGAAGGTGCAACAAGCGTCTTCTTGAAGGTGCAACAGATGTTGCCAACGCAACGGAAGGTCCGGCTCCGGCCGTGCCGCCCGCCGCGTCCTTCTCGCCGACGCCACAAGGGAGGAAGAGGTCGTCATGAGCAGCAACCAGATGAGCGGTGCGGAAGCCTTCGTGCGGATGCTCGACCTGCACGATGTCCGCGACGTCTTCGGCCTGTGCGGCGACACCAGCCTGCCTCTCTACGATGCCTTCGAGCGGCTCGACCACGGCATGCGCCACATCCTGACCCGGGACGAGCGCTCGGCCGCCTACATGGCCGACGGCTATGCCCGGGTGACCGGCAAGGTCGGCGTCTGCGAGGGCCCGTCGGGCGGCGGCGCGACCTACATCCTGCCCGGCGTCATCGAGGCCAACGAATCCTCGATCCCCGTTCTCGCCGTCACGACCGACGTCTCGGTTTCCGGCCGCGGCCGCTACACCCTGACGGAGATCGACCAGGACGCCCTGTTCCGCCCGCTGACCAAGTGGAACGCGGTGCTCGACCGCGCCGAGGACGTGCCCCGCACCCTGCGCGCCGGCTTTCGCGCGATGACCACCGGACGGCCCGGCGCCGGCCATATCGGCCTGCCCCTCGATGTCCAGCGCGGCCCGGTGGACGCCGACGAGGTGCATGGCGATTCCGCCTTCGGCCACTTTCCGGCCCTGCCGAGCGGTCCCGATCCGAAGGCCGTCGAAGCGGCCGCGGACCTGCTGGACGGGGCGCGATGCCCGCTGATCATCTGCGGCGGCGGCGTGGTGCTGGCCGGCGGCGAAGCCGCCCTCGAGCGCCTCGCGGAGCGACTCGACGCCATCGTCGCCACGTCGATCTCGGGCCAGGGCAGCCTGCCCGACGGCCACCCCCTGCATCTGGGCGTGGTCGGCTCGAACGGCGGCGTGGCCGAGACCCGCGATGCGATCGCCGCGGCCGACGTCGTCTTCTTCATCGGCTGCCGGGCCGGTTCCGTCACCACCGAACGCTGGCAGTATCCCGCCCCGGGGAAGGTCCGCGTGGTGCACTGCGATTCCGACCCGGCGGTGATCGGCGCCAACTATCCCGTCGACGTGGCGCTGGCCGGCGACGCCCGGCTGGCGCTGGAGGCGCTGGAGGCGAGGCTTGCCGACAGGCCGCGGCGCGACACCGGCGCCGCCGGCCGCGTCGCGGCGGCCCGGGAGGCCAAGTTCGCCGCCTTCGAGGCGCTGGCCGCCAGCACGGAGCGTCCGATCCGCCCCGAAGCGGTGATCGCGTCCCTGCAACGCACGCTGCCCGATCCCGGCGTGGTCGTCGCCGATCCCGGCACCCCCTGCCCCTATGTCTCGGCCTTCTGGCGCCAGGAGCGGGCGGGCCGCTGGTTCATCTCCAACCGGGCGCACGGCGCTCTCGGCTACGCGATGGCGGCATCGATGGGCGCGGCGATCGGCCGACCGGAAGCCAAGACCGTGGCGCTCATGGGCGACGGCAGCTTCGGGTTCACCGCCGGCGAACTGGAGACCCTGGTGCGCCTGCGGGTGCCGGTCAGCATGATCGTGTTCTCCAACAGCGTCTTCGGCTGGATCAAGGCGGGCCAGAAGGCCAACTACGATTCGCGCTACTTCTCGGTCGATTTCTCCCGCACCGATCACGCCGCGGTGGCCAGCGCCTTCGGGGTCAAGAGCTGGCGCGTCGAGGATCCCGAGGCGCTCGATGCGACCCTGGCCGCGGCCTTCGCGCATGACGGGCCCAGCCTCGTCGACGTCATCGCCCAGCCGCTGCACGAGGCGCGCGCGCCGGTTTCTGAGTGGATCGCCTGAGGCGACCGCGACCGCGCCGCCTTCCCCCGGGCGGGCCTGACGGCGCGTCGCCGGCCGCAATTCGGCATGACGGCATTCCCGCCGGATTTCTTCACCGCGGTTAACCTTTTGTCAGCCGATTGCTCCCTATTCTTCGGGCTTCGTCATCCAGTCACCCGAATCCGAGGCGTGGTCCCCATGAATCTGAAGTCGGCGGTTGCCCCCATCCGGAACGCTCTCGAGGATCGCAAGACCGCCGTCTCCCCGCAGGAGGCGCTGAGTTTCCTCGATGCGGTGGTCGAAGCCAGCCAGCGCCAGGTCGAGGCCGCGATGCCTGCCGACGGCATCGTGCTGGGGCCCGAACCCGCGGAACTCTGCCGCAAGCATCTCGACGAGGTGCTGGAAGCGATGGGCCGCGCGGCGGTGCAGATCATGGACGCCGCAGAGGCGATCATGGAACAGGACGACCCCTCCCCCGAGGTCCGCAGCCAGTGCATGAACATCATCATGTCCTGCGGCTTCCAGGATCTGCTCGGCCAGCGCCTGATGATCATCCGCCGCCACCTGTCCGGCGAAGCCAAGCCGGGCCAGGGCATCCAGACCTCGCCCACGGAAAAGCATGATGGCGATACCGCCGAGACCGATCTCGCCAGCGAGGAAGGGGCCCTGCTGCAGGGTCCCGCGCTGAACGGTCAGGCCATGGACCAGGATGCCATCGACGCCATGTTCGCCGACTGACAACACCTTCTACGCAGGATTTCCTGCCGCTTTCTGTACGCGTTCCTTCCTCCCCCACTTCGAGCCGGCAACCCTGTTGCCGGCTCTTTTCTTGTTTCCCGCCGGGCAACGCCGCCCTCGGCCGGGATCCCGCCCGCCCGCCAACGAAACACCGCCGCCCGGTCTCCCGGACGGCGGTGGCGTGCTGAAGATTGCCGGATCGCGCTTCGCGACCGTCGTGTCCGATCAGGCGGCGATCGGCCTGAACACGGCAAAACGCTTGTCGTCGGGCCGGGAAAAGCGCTCGCTTACACCGACCGTGGTCTCCGCCGCGCCCAGGATCAGTACGCCGTCGCGCCGGCGGAAATGCTCGACGAGGCGGTCGAGCACCTTCCGCTTGGTATCCACGTCGAAATAGATCAGCACGTTGCGGC
>JBGTSP010000036.1:0-24294 GCA_041940205.1 Alphaproteobacteria bacterium | reverse complement strand
CGACATGCGCGCCGCCTACGACGCGCTCGATCAGAAGATGAAGGACCGGATCGAGGACCTGATCTGCGAGCATTCGCTGATCTATTCGCGCAGCGCGCTCGGCTTCGACGACCTGACGGCGGAGGAGCGCCGGAACTTCACCCCGGTGCGCCAACGCCTGGTGCGCACCCATCCCGTGACCGGCCGCAAGTCCCTCTATCTCTCGGCCCATATCGGCCAGATCGTCGGCTGGCTCCGGCCGGAGGCGATGTGCCTGATCCGCGACCTGACCGAACATGCGACCCAGCGCGAGTTCGTCCACGCGCACGAATGGCGCCAGTTCGACCTGGTGCAGTGGGACAACCGCCAGACCATGCATCGCGTCCGCGCCTTCGACGACGTGAACCAGGTTCGCGACATGCGACGGACCACGGTCGCCGGCGACGCACCGACCGTGGAGCAGGTCGCGGCCTAGAACGTTTTCCGGTCGGGTGTTGCGGGGCCTCGCCTCCGATCAGGGATCGCCGCGATCCAGCACCTTGTAGAGCGCCATCACGTTCTGATCGCCGAGACCCGCCTCGATCGCCCGGTCGAAATAGCGCGCGATGAAATCCGGGATCGCGGTGGGAATTCCGGCATCGACGCCATGCTCGCGAATATGTCCCAGCGCTTCCGCCCAGACGGCAAGCGAGGACGTGTGGTCGTCGTAGTTGCCGCTCGCGATGACCTTCAGGAAGTGATGAGCGGCATCGCGCGGCGGCAACACATCCAGGAGGTCGGCGAGATCCGTGCCTTCGGATTCGCAGATCCGCGCGGCCTGGGCGAGCGTGACGAAGCGCCCGTACCAGGTCATCAACCAGGCCAGGTCGAGCGTCGCGGCCGATGCGGCATTCTCCCCGAGCCAGGACACCTCCGGATCGAGGAGCCGCAGGAAGCGCCGGGCCTGCTCGAACGCCGCGCGGTCGCCGGAGACCCGGATGCAGGCCGCCCTGGTGCCGATCGACGGCGGACTGCAAAGCAACTTGGCATCGAGATAGCGGGCGCCGGCCGATCGCAGGGCTTCGGCGGCCTTGCGCACCTCCGCCGGCGTTCCCGAGCTCAGCTGCACGACGGTCCGCCCGGGCAACGTCGCCCGGACGGCGGCGGTCCCGGTCAGGGCGGCGCTGGAGGCGTAGTTGTCGATGCAGACGAAGACGACCGGGCTCGCTTCGAAAGCCTCGGCGATGTCCGTCGCCGTCGCGATGCCCTGCGCCGCGAAGGCCTGCATGCGTGCTGGCGAGCGGTTCCACACCGTCAGCGCGCATCCCCCCTCGTGCAGCGTCCTGGCGAGCGCGCTTCCCATCAATCCGAGCCCGATGACCGTGATGTCGCTCATGGCGCACCCGGCCTTCGGGTCGTTGCGGGAAGCGTCGCCATCACGGACAGGGACAGGCCGTTCGGACAGCGCGCCCGCGGTTTGCCGGTTCTCAACGGCGGGCCGCCGACAGGTGTCGGGCAAAGAACGCGTCGATCGCCTCGCGCGAGCTGGCGGCCTCGCTTGCGTTCGAACCCGGGGCGCCGGCGGCCCAGAAGGCGTGGCCGGAGCGGGGCAGAAACAGCAGGCGGAAGCGGGAACTGTTCTCGAGCTGTACCGCGAGGTCCTTGCAGGCCTGCACGGAGACGTCACGGTCGTTGGCGCCGATCACCAGCAGCAGCGGGATCCCGGGCGGCGCGGCCCGGGCCGGGCAGGTCGGGGCGGCGGCAACCGCCGCGCGGAACGGGGCGGTAAGCGGCGCCTCGCGGCTGGCGACACCGTGCAGCAGCGTGAGACCGCCGCGCGAATGGCCCCAGAGGCCGAGCCGGTCGGGATCGACGTCGGGCCGGACCGCCAGGGCGGCGGCCGCGGCGCGGGCATACTCGATCTGGTCGAGAAAGCTGTAGTCGAGGAGGGGGGCGCCGTCGCGGCCCTGGGCCGTGGAACCGGCGGGGATCAGGACGACATGGCCGCTGTCGACGAACTGCCGCACGACGGCGGCGTAGCAGAATGGCGTGAGTAGGCCGGACGAGCCGTGCACCATGACGATCGCCGGGAAGGGGCCGGGGCCCGCCGGTCTCGCCAGCACGCCGTCAAGGCGGATCGCCTCGCCGTCATGGCGCTGTGCCGGAAAGCTGACGATGCTGGCGGTTCCCTCGGCGACCATCCGGCACCGCTCGAGCTCCACGGCGGCGGCCGGTCGGGCGAACAGGATCGCCGCCAGCAGCATGATCGCACCGATTCCTCGCATGGGCGCCTCCCCGGCTGTCCGCACCCGCGGTCCGCCAGCATTCGGTCGCGGGCGGCGCAGGTTAGCACGGCGTGCAAATGGACGCTTTGCCGTCCTCCCGGTTGCGGCGATCATGGCCGGGCTCGGCAAGCGGGAGGTGCAGATGGACGGACGACCGCTGATCGTCGACGGGCTGCAGTACAGCAACTGGTCGGAGACCGTCTTCCGGCAGATGAACGCGGCCGGGCTCGCCGCCGTGCACGCGACGATTTGCTATCACGAGGACTTCCGCGAGACCGTCGAGGCGATGATCGCCTGGGACCGGCGCTTCGAGGCGCATGCCGACCTGATCTTCCCCGGCCGCAGCGCCGCCGACGTGCGCCGGGCGCACGCGGAAGGCCGCACGGCGATCTTCTTCGGCTTCCAGAACTGCTCGCCGATCGAGGACGATATCGGCCTGGTGGCGATCTGCCACCGGCTCGGCGCCCGCTTCATGCAGCTCTCCTACAACAACCAGAGCCTGCTCGCGACGGGCTGCTACGAGGCCGAGGACCCCGGCATCACCCGCATGGGCCGCCAGGTGATCGCCGAGATGAACCGGGTTGGCCTGGTGGTCGACATGAGCCATTCGGCCGAGCGCTCGACGCTGGAGGCGATCGAACTGTCCGCCCGGCCGATCGCCATCACCCATGCCAATCCGGCCTCCTGGCATCCGGCGCTGCGCAACAAGTCGGACACGGTGCTGAAGGCGCTGGCCGAGAGCGACGGCATGCTGGGCTTCTCGATGTATCCCCATCACCTGAAGGGCGGCACGGACTGCGCGCTGGAAGACTTCTGCGGCATGATCGCCCGCTGCGCCGAACTGATGGGCATCGAACATGTCGGTTTCGGCAGCGACCTCTGCCAGGACCAGCCCGACAGCGTCGTCGCCTGGATGCGCAACGGCACCTGGACGCGCGAAACCGACTATGGCGAAGGCAGCGCCGCGGCCGCGGGCTTTCCCGCCCAGCCCGGCTGGTTCGAGAACAGCACGGGGTTTCCGGGAATCCTCGAGGGCCTGCGCGCGGTCGGCTTCAACGAGGACGAGGTCGCCAGGATCGCCGGCGGCAACTGGCTCGACTTTTTCGAACGCAGCTTCGGGCCGGCAGACGACAGCCGGGCGTGAGCCGGCCGATGGCAACGGAAACGCACGCGCCCCCGACGCCGGACAGCCCCGGGCTGCGGCCGCCGGAAACGGTGATGCGGCTCGAACGCATGGGCGCCGCCTTCGCCACGCGGCTCAGTTTCATGCGGGTGCTGCTGCGCCGCATGGCGCGCGAGAACTGGGACTTCTCCTGCCCGCTCTGGAAGCTCGACGCGAACGGCTTCGGCCGCGCCGTGCTGCTCGCGCAGACACCGGTCCGGCGTTACGCGCTGGTGGTCTTCACCGCGGACCTGCCGGCCGACCAGCGCACCGACCGGGTGATCGCGGAGGCCTGGGACGCCACCTTCAGCCTGTTCGACGGCGTGCCGTCCGAGGAGGAAATCGACCGGCTGGCCGCCAACACGCCGCGCCAGGAAGCGGGCCGGTTCCGGCCGAGCGAACTGGTGCTGGGCCGCGCCAACCGCAGCGTCCGGCTGTTCGACGCCGTGGTCGAGGCGCTGGCCGCGGGCCGGCAGCCGGAGGCCGGCCTGCTGGAGGCGGTCGGCTACCTGATGCGCACGACCGCGGTCTACGGCAGCGGCAAGTTCGGCTGCGCCGACCGGACGCTGCTGGAGAAACGCGAGGAGTTGCGCGGCTCGTTCCAGGTGGAGCTGCTGGCGGTCTACCTGTTCCGCTGGTTCACGCTGCTCCAGGTCAATCACCTGGCCCGCGCCCGGGGCGGCGCGGCCGCCGCATCGCTCGACCCGGCGCTGGCGCGGGGGCTGGGGATCGGCAACGCGACCGGGCTCGGGATGGCGCCCTTCCTGGTTCGCCATCCCGCCCTGGTGCATCGCTGGGTCGCGGGGCGGGAGACCGCGCTCGCCCGGGTCCGCGCCCTGGGTGCGGCGAGGCCGGCGGACCGGGCGGCCTTTCGCCGTCATCTCGACGCCGCGATCCGCCATGTCGGGGCCTGGCGGGTCGAGGATGCCCGGCAGCAGGAGCGCAATGCGCGCCTGCGCGCCGACCTGGAGCGGCTGTCGGCGCTCGCCTCGGAGGAACTGCTGGCCGGCCCTCGCCCGTGGGAGGCGCTCCATCGGGCCGCGGCGGTGAACATGGGGCCGGACGCCCAGGAACTGCTGCTCTCGGTGTTGCTGGAGCCGCAGGGCGCGCTGGTAGACGACCTGGCGGACGGGCAATGGGCGCGCGAGGAGGACGAGTTCGATCCCTCGATGACCCAGGGGGTGCTGCGCCGGGAGATCGAAACCCGCTACCGCTGGGCTCTGGAAGGCCCGACGGGACCGCCCGCGCGTTTCTGGTACTACTCGGCCGAGAAGCTGGAGCCGCGGCTCGGCTGGCGGGAGCGCGAGCCCGGCGCGGCGCTCGCCATGCCGCTCGCGATCGCCCACGACGTGCACCGGCTGCGCGACAGCCTTGAGGACGGCGCGGCGCACGAGACGGTGGCGGCGCTGGCGCTGCGCCGTCCCGACCTGCGGCACGCGATCGGCCGGGTTCAGGGCGCCGCGCGGCATCCCTACGCCGAGATCCACGACGACCTGGCCGGCGCCGGCATGCGGCCGGTCGACCTGCTGCGCTTCAAGCTGGCGCTGTTCGGCGCGACCCGTTTCGATCCCCGCTCCGACCTGTGGACCCGGATCACGCTCTACCAGGGCGCGCCGCTGCCCGGAGAACTGGAGGCGGACAACGCCGACGACTGGGCCTTTCCCGCGCCGCTGGACCGCCCGGCATGACGGCGCCGGCCGCGATCGAACGCTCCGCCGGCGAGACGGCGTTCCGCTTCGCGCGGGCGGCCATGGGCGCGGGCGCGCCCGCGGGCATCGCGGAGGCGCTCGGCCGGGTCGCGGTGGCGCTGCGGGCCCGCGGCCCGGCGCCCGAAGCAGCGATCGCGCCGGCGCTCGCGGCATTCCATGCCGACCCGGCGTCGGGCCGCCTGGAGGCCGTGGCGGCGGGCGGGGTGCTGACGCTCGAAGCCCGCGATGGCGGGCCGGTCTCCGTGCTGTTCGCCGGGCCGGCGGTCATCGACTGGTTGCGCGGCGGCTGGCCGGAAGCGTCTTCCCGCCTGCGGGTCCGCCGACCGGACGTCCCGGCGCTGCTGCCGGCCTATCCCGCCGGTTTCGCCGGGCCGCTGCCGCCTTGGCAGGCCGTCGAGGACGGCGAGGACCTGCTGTTCCGCCGGGATGCCGCCGTCACGACGGTCCCCGCGAAAACCCCGGCGATGCCGGCGAGCGCCGCCGATGCCGGGGCCGACGCGGTGATCGAGCGGTTCTTCCAGGCCTCGCTGGTGCCGGCCAGCGCGGAATCGCGCGCTCAGGGCGCCGGCGCCGGCCTGGTCGACCGCGACTGAGGCGGGACCGGCTTGCCCGCGGCCGGGCGAGAGCCGACACTTCCCGCCGGAGACAAGGGGAGGGACCGTCATGTGGCTGCGATTGCGGCAGATCTGCCTGGTGGCGCGGGAACTGGCGCCGCCGCGCGCCGACCTTGAGGCCGTGTTCGGCCTCGCCGTCTGCCACAGCGACAGCGCCGTGCACAAATACGGGCTGGAAAATTGCCTGCTGCCGGTCGGCAACCAGCTTCTGGAAATCGTCGCGCCGACCCGCGAGGGCACGGCGGCGGGCCGCTATCTCGAGCGCCGCGGCGGCGACGGCGGCTACATGGTGATCACCCAGTGCGACGACCTGGCCCCGCGACGGGCCCGGGTGGAGGCGCTGGGGGTGCGAATCGCCAACCCGCTGGACTACGAGGATTATCGCGGCATGCAGCTGCATCCGCGGGATACCGGCGGCTCCTTCTTCGAGATCGACTTCCAGGAAGGTGGCGAGGCGATCGACGGGCCCTGGCATCCCGCCGGTCCGGACTGGCAGGCCTACCGGCGCACGGACCGGGTCGACGCGATCCCGGCGGTCGAGCTGCAGTCGGCCGCGCCCGAGGCCCTGGCAAGACGCTGGGCCGAGATCGCCGAAATCGACCTGGCAGGCGGCGGCGATCGCTGGATCCTGCCGTTGGAGAATGCCGAGCTGCATTTCGTGCCCGACCGGGACGGCCGCGGCGACGGCCTGTCGGCGCTGCATCTGCGGGTCCGTGACGAGGCGGCGGTACGCGCCACAGCGAGGGAACGCGGCCTGGTCGATGCCGGGGGCGTGATCACGATCTGCGGCACCCGCTTCCACCTCGCGCCGGCCTGACCGCCGGCGCCGGGTAGGCGGGCCGGAACCTCACCCGTCGGCGTCGCGCATCGGCTCGAAGCCCCAGGAAAAGAGCGGCTCGCCGCCGTCGGCGCCGATCGCGACCACCTCTTCCAGCCAGACCCGTTCGTCGGCGCCGCCGGGCCAGAGCAGGTGCATCGGCACGACCATGCCCTCCTCCAGCATCCAGTCGCCGTTCGGTGTGCCGTCGGCCCGGCGCTGCTCGATGTCCATGTGCGAGAGGCCGAGGCCGTGGAAGAAGATGACCGCCCGGTCGGCATCGCCCGCGCCGGCCTTGCGGTAGACGTCGCGGGCGCGGGCCTGCAGCGCGCTGATCCGCACGCCGGGCCGCATCGCCGAGAGCAGGTCCTCGGCGACCCGGGCGGTGGCCTCGAACAGCGGCCGGGCCGCGGCCTTAGGCTCGCCGCCCACGACCCAGGTCTTGCCGCCGTCCCAGCAGTAGAGATCGAGGGAGCCGTGGCAATCGAACATCACGTGGCTGCCTTCCTCGACGATGCCGTGTTCCAGGCCGGTCTGCAGCGTGATCGTGTCCTCGGCGCCGCGCGGATGGCCCCAGACCATGCCGCCGGGATCGTGCACGAAGCCGCCCAGGCCGGCGACGGCGCAGGCATAGGCGTGCGCGAGCTCGGCCCAGGTGATGCCCGGTTGCCAGGCGGCCACGGTCCGGCGGATCGCCTGCTCGTTCAGCCGCGTCGCCCGGCGCAGCAGGTCCAGTTCGGTCGGGCTCTTCACCGCGCGGGCGAACATCATCACATCGTAGCCGTCGGCCGGCGTCAGGCCCTCGAGGCCGAGGCGCATGGCGAAGCCGGGATCGTCGAAGGCCACCCTTGCCTTGTCGAGGCGGAGGTCGGCGAGGCCGCCGCGCACCGCGCCGGCGAAGTCGAAGCTGTAGCGCTCGCGGGCCGCGGCGACCCAGGCGACGTCCCGGCCGGCCTCGGGGATGAACCGGTCGATATCGCTCTTCGCGGGCGGCAGGTCGAGCGGCATCATCACCGCCCGGTAGGGGCGGACGTCCTCGACCCAGCTCGGCCGGGAGAGCAGGCTGCCGAGATAGTAGTCCGCCAGCACCAGCACCGGATGCTCCGGCGCGTGGCGGGAGAACAGCAGGGCATAGGGCCGGGGCTCGTCCGACTTGTGGGCGATCGGGTTGAGGCCGGAGAGGTAGAACAGGTTGTTCTGCTGGCTGACGACGATGCCGTCGAGACCGCGCGCCTCGAGGGCATGGCACAGCCGGTCGATGCGGCAGAAGCGGGGCGGCAGGGGCTGGCGTTGAAAGCGCTCGGTCATGGTTCTCTTCCGTTCTACAGGCGGCCGGGGAACGCATCCTGGCCGCGGGCATAGCCGCGGTTCGACTGCGCCGGGTTGCGGTTGACCAGCGGGCGGGCATAGAGCGGGTGGGTGACCGAGCGGACCTCGTGCTCGATCGTGTAGAGCGGCGCGCCGCTGTCGGGATCGACAATCTGCTGGAAGCGCCATTCGTGCGCGTCGCTTTCCATCGTGATCAGGTCCCGTTCGCGCAGGCGTTCATAGGGCCCGGCGAAGTCGGCGATGTAGATCGCCACATGGTGGCCGTCATAGTCGGGCAGCGGCTGGTCGGTCTCGCGAAACAGCAGGCATTGCCCGATTCCCGCCGTGACGCGGGCCGCCGGCGCGCCCTCGTGCTCGTCCAGGCGCGCCGGCGCCTGCATGATCTGCTCGTAGAAGGCGGCGATGCCGGCCGCGGCGCCCGGGGGAACGTCGAGCGCGACATAGACCAGGCCGAGCTGTTGCGAGCCGTAGCGGGCGTCGGGTTCGTGCAGGTGGTAGCGATTGCCCCAGGGGCAGGTGGCGCGCAGCGTGTCGTCGTCGCGGGCGAACGCGAAGGCGCTGCCGGCGAGCGCCGGCGCGACCTTCTCGAGACTGGCGGCCACGGCATCGAGATCGGGCACCACGAGGCCGATGGTGCCCCGCAGGTGCTGGGGCGCGGGTTCGCGGCAGGGCAGGTGCATCTGGGTGCGGCCGATATTCACCCACATGTTGTCCGTGCCGGTCATCAGGTAGGGATCGCGGGTGAGCCGCAGGCCGCTGATGTAGAACTCGGTGGCTGCCTGCTGGTCGGGGATCAGCAGGTTGACATGCTCGAGATGCACGATGTTGCCGAGGCTTTCCGCTGCCCTGTCGTAGCGTGTCGTCATGATGTCCGTCCCCTGCTGTGCGGTGCGAAGACTAGCAAGATTCCGCGGCGGCTTGAGATAGGCTGGGCGCGAGGACAGGGAGGAACGCGGAAATGGGGACTGCCGAAGCCGCCGGCGCCCGGCTGGCGGAAGACTGCCTTGCGCGCGCGGACGCGGCCGCCCGGGCGGTCGCGCCGGAGAGCGCGGCGATCGAAGCGGGCGCGGCGCTGAGCGAAACCGCGCTGGCGGCGTTGCACGCGAATGGCCTGTTCCGGCTGATGCTGCCCGGCTCTCTGGGCGGCGCGGCGCTGGATCCCGCGCGCATGGCCCTGGTCTGCGCCCGGCTCGCCGAGGCCGACGCGAGTGCCGCCTGGTGCGTCGGCCAGGCCGCCGGCTGCGCCATGTCGGCGGCCTTCCTGGCCCCCGGGGCGGCGCGCGACGTGTTCGGTCCGGCGGATGCGGTGCTGGCCTGGGGCGCCGGCGCACAGGGCACGGCCCGGCCGGTCGAGGGCGGCTATCGCGTGGACGGCCACTGGAAGTTCGCCAGCGGCGGCCGGCACGCGACCTGGCTGGGCGGCCACTGCCGGGTGGTGGATGCGGACGGCAGGGCGCAGCGCAAGGCCGACGGCGCGCCGCACCTGCGCACGCTGCTGTTTCCCCGCGCGGCCGCGAGGATCGACGACGACTGGCAGGTCATGGGCCTGCGGGGCACCCGCAGCGAGGGATATGCCGTCGAGGACCTGTTCGTGCCGGCGGCCTTCAGCCTCGATCGCGAGGATCCCGTCGAGTGCCGCAGCACCGAAACCGCCTTCCTGTTTCCCGTCGGCAGCGTCTATGCCGGCTGCTTCTCGGGCGTGGCGCTGGGGGTTGCCCGGGCGCTGCTGGACGAACTCGTCCGGCTGGCCGCCGACAAGACCCCGCGCGGGGCCCGCGCCGGCCTGCGCGAGAACGCCGATTTCCACAGCCGGCTGGCCCGCCTCGAAGCCCGCCACGGCGCCGCTGCGGCCTACCAGCAGGCCGCGCTGCGGCAGGCCTGGAGCGGGGCCGAAGCGGACGGCGCGGTGTCGATGGACGCCCGGATCGCCATCCGGCTGGCCTGCACCCATGCCATCCAGGAAGCCGGCGAGGTCGGCATGGCGGCCTTCCGGCTGGCCGGCGCCGGGGCGATCTTCGAAGCCGGTCCGTTCGAACGTCGCCTGCGCGACCTGCACGCGGTCGGACAGCAGGTGCAGGGCCGGCACACCCACTACGAGACGGTGGGCCGGCACCTGATGGGCCTCGATTTCGAGACCATGTTCGTCTGAGGCGGAGGAGCCGACCACCGGCCGGGTGCGACGGGCGGGAAAGTCAGGCCACGGCCGGCGCCGGCGGCCGGGCGGGCCGGCTGCCGAAGAGCAGCCAGGCGGCGATCGCCATGTTCACCAGGTTGAAGGCCATGCCGTTGAGGAAGGCCCACTGGTAGGAGCCGGTGAGGTCGTAGATCTCGCCCGACATCCAGCCGCCGATCGCCATGCCGACGACGGTCGCCATCAGCACCAGGCTGACCCGGCCGCCGGCCTCGCGAGCCGGGAAATAGTCGCGCACGATCAGCGCGTAGCTCGGCACGATGCCGCCCTGGGAGAGGCCGAACAGGGCCGAGATCAGGAACAGCGAGGCGAGGCCGTCGAACGGCAGGTAGAAGGCCAGCGCCAGGCATTGCAGGGAGGAGCCCAGCAGCAGCGTGCCCAGTCCGCCGATACGGTCGGCGATCAGGCCGGAGGCGAGCCGGCTGACGATCCCGAGCGCGAGCATGACCGAGAGCATCTGCGCGCCGGCGGCCGCGCCGTAGCCGAGATCGGCGCAGTAGGCGACCATGTGCACCTGCGGCATCGACATGGCGACGCAGCAGCAGATGCCGGCGAAGGCAAGCAGCGCCTGCAGGCGACCCGGCGATAGCGGCGTGCGCCCGCCGCCGGCATAGGCCGCCGGCACGGCGTCGAGGATCTCGGCCGGCGCCCGGCGGCGCAGGGCGAAGGCAAGCGGCAGCATGCCGACGAGGCAGACCAGGGCGATCGCGCTGTAGGCGTCCCGCCAGCCGAATTCGGCGGTCGCCCATTGCAGCAGGGGCGGCCAGACCGTGCCGGCGAGATAGTTGCCGCTGGCGACGATTGCCACGGCGATGCCGCGGCGGCGGCGGAACCAGAGCGAGACGTCGGCAACCAGCGGGCCGAACGAGGCGGCGCTGCCGAGCATGCCGATCAGCAGGGCCTGGGCGAGGATGAACTGCCAGTAGGTCTCGGCCAGCGCCGCGGTGGCGTAGCCGGTGGCGAGCAGCAGGGCGCCGGCGATCAGCGGCACCATGATGCCGAAGCGATCGGCCAGCCGGCCCATCAGCACGCCGCCGACGGCGAAGCCGACCATGGTGGCGGTGTAGGGCAGCGAGGCCTCGCCGCGATCGACCCCGAACTCCTCCTGGATCACCGGCAGGACGACGACGGAGGACCACAGGCCGACGCCGCCGATGGTGCCGTAGCCGAGCGACAGCGCCAGACGGCGCCAGGCATAGGCGCTGTCGTACACGTCGGGCGCGGCGCTCGCGCGCGCTGGAGCGGCGTCGGTCATCGTTCGGCAATCCGGAAAACGGGTGGTCGAATACGCGGGACAACCTGCTTAACCGACGGGCGCATGGCGGGCAATCACCCCCCGGGCATGGCTGCCATGTCCCGACGGGACCCCGGGACGGGGCGCCGTCAGACGATCTGGTGCAGCAGCGTGTCCTCGCCGCGGGCGAGGCGGTCGATGTTGTCGATCAGTACGTCGATCACGTTGTCCTCGTAGCGCCGGGTCTCGCCGCCGCTGTGCGGCGTCAGCAGCAGGTTGTCGAGGCCCCAGAGCGGCGAGGCCGCGGGCAGCGGTTCCTCGGCGGTCACGTCGATCGCGGCGCCGGCGATGGTTCCGTCCCGCAGGGCGGCGACGAGGGCGTCCTCGTCGAGGCAGCCGCCGCGGGCGACGTTGATCACGAAGGCGTGCCCGGGCAGGGCGGCGAGCGTCGCCCGGTCGACCAGGTTGCGGGTCTCGTCGGTCAGCGGGCAGCACAGGATCAGGGCATCGCAGCGCGGCAGCAGGTCGGGAAAGGCATCGGGCGGATGCACCTCGTCGACATGCGGCACGGGCTCGGAGGCCTGCCTGCGGATGCCCAGCACCGTCATCTCGAAGGCCTGGCACAGCCGGGCGATGCGGCCGCCGATCGCGCCCAGGCCGTAGACCAGCACCGTCTTGCCGGCCAGTTCGTCCTCGCGGCGCGCGCGGTCGGCGATCATGCCGCGCCAGTGCGCCTTGCGCTGGTTGTCGCGGGCCTGGGGAAGCTGGCGGCTGAGCGACAGCAGCAGGCCGAGCGCGTGGTCGCTGACGGCCTTCGCGTTGACGCCGGCGGCGTTGGCGAGCCGGACCCCGGCGGCGGCCAGCGCCGCGCGGTCGAACTGGTCGGTGCCGACGGCGCAGACCTGGATGAAGCGCAGCCGGGTCGCGGCCGGCAGCAGGTCGGGACGCCAGAGGCCGCTGAGCACCAGGATGTCGGCCTCGCCGACGCGCCGGGCGGTTTCCTCGGCGTCATGGGTCTGGAAATGCCGGATCCCGGTCTCGCGGGCGGCGAAGCGCTCGGCCAGGCGATAGGCGGGGTGGGCGAACTGGATGGTGAGGTCGGTGGGATCGAGGGACATGCTTCGCGGCGCCTCAGTTCCGGAACTCGATCAGGGTGTCGAAGGCCGGCTCGCGCACGAGGATCCGCCCCGGCTCGACCCGCGCGAGGGCCGGGTCCGCCGCCACTTCCCCGAGGGACGCCGAGAGAGCATCGAAATCCGGGCTCGCCAGAACCAGGGCGCCGAAGATCGAGCGCCTTGCGTTCATCTCGCAGGCGAGTGGGCCGTAGCGCACCCGGTAGTCCTGCGGCGAGAGCAGGGAAAGCCGGGCGCCGTCGAGCGGCACCATGAGGGCATCGCCCTCGCGGAGAATGTCGGTGTTGAGCAGCGCGGAGAAGGCCTCGGCCTCGCCGTCGCGATCCTCGCTGGCGATCACGAATTCGAGGATGGCGCGGGCGCCGTTGTCGTGGCGCTGCCATTCCGGGCGCCAGACAAGGTCGGGCGTGCCGTGTTCGCAGAAATAGACCCGGCCGCCGGGAAACGCGCCCGGACGGACATGCACGGTGCGGAAGCGGGCGTCGCGCGCGCCGTCGGGCAGGTCGACCGGCCGGCTGAAGGATTTCGGCGGATCGCCCGCCAGTCCGATCGCCTGCAGGTGGGCATGGGTCTCGTCGACATCGTCGGTCTTGAACACCAGGCCGTTGAGGCCGACCGGCGCTTCCGCGACTTCCGGCCGGCCGGGAGGCGCGTCGCCGTCGCCGCCCGGCAGGCCGATCAGTTCGAGATAGTCGGTGGCGAACATCATCAGGTGGTTGATCGAGCCCAGCGAGTGGAAACCGCGCGGGGTCAGCCGGAAGCCCAGGCGGGCGAAACGGGCCTCGGCGCGGTCCATGTCGAAACGGGTGTTGATCACGGCGTGGTCGAGGGCGACGGGTCCCCGCATCGGCATTCTCCCGGGTCAGGCAAAGCGGCAGCTTAGGAAAGCGCGCGCCGGCTGCAAACAAAGCTCTTGGCGGCGGCGGCGCGCTCGTGCCCCAATGCGGGCCTTTGTGCACGGGAGGGCGCGACATGGCGCAGTTGCAGGACAAGGTGGCCGTCATCACCGGCGGGGCGAGCGGAATCGGCGAGGCGACGGCGCGGCTGTTCGTCGAGGAGGGCGCGCGCGTCCTGATCGCGGACATGCAGGCCGAACGCGGCGCGGCGCTGGCGGAGGAACTGGGCGAGGCGGCGGCGTTCCTGCCGGTCGAGGTGCGCCAGGAGGCGGAGGTCAAGGCGGCGGTCGACGACGCGGTCGCGCGCTGGGGCCGGCTCGATTGCATGTTCAACAATGCCGGCTTCGGCGGGGCGCTGGGCCCGCTGGAGGAGATACCGGCCGACGATTTCGACCTGACCTTCGCGGTGCTGGTGCGCGGGGTGTTCCTGGGCATGAAGCACGCGATCCCGGTGATGAAGGCGCAGGGCTCGGGCTGCATCCTGAACACCGGATCGATCGCCGGGCTGATGGCCGGGAGGGGGCCGAACATCTACTGCGCGGCCAAGGCCGCGGTGATCCACCTGACCCGGACCACGGCGCTGGAGGTGGCGGACTGGCAGATCCGGGTCAACGCGATCTGTCCAGGCTACATCATGACCCCGCTGTCCGCGAACACCGTGGGCCGCGCCGATCCGGTGCTCGACGAGCGTTACGAGGAATATGCCGGCCAGCAGCCGATTCCCCGGCCCGGCCTGCCCGAGGACATCGCCCGGATGGCGCTCTTTCTGGCCGGCGACGGCGCCGGCTTCGTCACCGGCCAGGCCCTGACGGTGGACGGCGGGGTGACCGCCGGCGTGCCCTGGGGCGAACAGCGCGAGGCCTACCGGGTGCACCGGCCGATCCGCGTCTACCATCCCGACCGGCGCTGAGCATGGCCGTCGTCGGACTGGAGATCCTGTCGCGCGAGGCCTACGCGGGCGGCCGCCGGTTCGGCCGCACCGGGGCGTACGAGCGGATCGAGGCGGTGGCGACCTACGCGGTCGATCCCGGCGAAACGGCCAATGCCGGGATCCGCGATCTCGACCGGGCGCCGCGCGAGACCGATGGGCGGGTGCGGTTTTCCGGCGACCTCACGCTGCTGCTGCCGGTCGAGAAGGGCGCCGGCAACGGCAGCCTGCTGCTGCAGGTGCCCAATCGCGGCCGGCGTCAGCTCGCGCGTTTCAACATGACCGAGCTCGATACCGCGATCAGCGCCGAGGTGCCGCCGGGCGACGGCCACCTGTTCCATCACGGCTGGAGCGTGGCCTGGGCCGGCTGGCAGTGGGACGTGCCGCGCACGCCGGGACGCGAGCGCCTGGGCCTCGAAGCGCCGCTGCTCGAACCCGAAGCGCGCACGCCGGACGGGATCATGCAGCTTCGCCTGCAGACCGACGCGCCCGCGACAAGCCTGCCGCTGACCGACCAGCATGTCGGCGATCTCGGCCGTCACCGGCTGATCCGGGCGCGCGACATCGAGGATCGCGAAGCGGTGCTGCTGGCGCGCGACGGCCTGCATGCGCCAGCCCAGACGATCGCCCGGGCGGACTGGCGTTTCGCCCGCCAGGAGGGGGCTGCGGTGGTGGCGGATGCCGGGCATGTCTGGCTGCGCGGCGGATTCGAGGCCGGCCGGATCTACGACCTGCTCTACACGCCCCGCGACTGCCCGGTGGCGGGATGCGGCCTGCTGGCGGTGCGGGACATGGCATCCTTCCTGCGCCACGCACCGGAGGCCCCGACCGCGGGTCGGCTCGAGCACGTGATCGGCGAGGGGCAGTCGCAGTGCGGCCGTTTCCTGCGCACGCTGCTGCACCTGGGCCTGCATCGCGACGAGGCCGGCCGGCCGGTGTTCGACGGTATCCTGGCGCATATCGCCGGCGGCCGGCGCGGCGAATTCAACCATCGCTACGCCCAGCCCTCGGTGCAGCCGACGCCCTCGTTCGGCCATCTGTTCCCGTTCGCCGACACGCCGCAGCGCGATCCCGCGAGCGGGCGGCGCGCAGGGCTGCTCGACCGGGTGGGGGCAGCGGGACCGGCGCCGAAGATCGTCTACACCGATACCGCCTCGGAATACTGGCGGGGCGATGCCGGGCTTGCGCACGGCGACCTGGAGACCGGCGAGGACTGCGAACCGCCGGCGCATGTCCGCCGCTACCTGTTTGCCGGCAGCCAGCACGGGCCGGGAACGGCGACGCTGCGGCAGACCACGCTGTTCGGCAATCGCGGCGGCAACCCGATCAACATGCTGGACTACCGCCCGCTCTACCGGGCGGCGCTGGCGAACCTGCGGGAATGGGTGGCGCACGACGAGCCGCCACCGCCGAGCGCCTTCCCGCGCGCATCGGACGGCACCCGCGTGACGCGGGAGGAGGCGCTGGCGGATCTTTCGGCGTTGCCGGGACTGCGTCTGCCCGAAGGGCATGCGCTGCCGCGAATGGCGCCGCTGCACCTGGGGCCGCGGGCGGCGGAGGGCATCGCGGCGCTGCCGGCCCGGGTCTCGGGGCCGGCCTATCCGGCCTGGGTCGCCGCGCTCGATGCCGACGGCAACGAGATTGCGGGCCTGAGGATGCCGGATCTCGCGGTGCCGGTGGCGACCCATACCGGCTTCAACCCCCGCCATCCCGACACCGGCGGGGCGGGGCAGATGCTGGAATATATCGGCTCCAGCCTGCCCTTCGCCCCCGGCCGCAAGGCCCGCGAGCGGATGGGCGATCCCCGTCCGTCGCTGGCCGAACGCTATGCCGGCCGGGCCGACTACCTGCGGCGGGTGGAGGCGGTGATCCAGGCGATGGTGGAGGCCCGGCTGCTGCTGGCGGAGGACATCGCGCTGTGCCGTCGGCTCGCGGCGCAGCGTTACGACGCGGTGATCGAGGCGCCGATCGGCGACGATGGCGGGGCCTGAGCCCGTTCCGCCGCCATGTTGATGACCGCGCGCGGGTTCGCGTCAGCGTTCGGCCCGGGCCAGGGCGAGGCCCGCGGCGGCGGCCAGGAACAGGCCGCCCGAGAGGCGCTGGCGCAGCCGGGACATCCGAAGCACGAAGGGGCGCAAGCTGCCGGCGAACAGCACCCAGAGCGCATCGCCCAGCGTCAAGACGAGGAGAAACAGGCCGGCGGCGAACGCCAGGCCGGTGGCGGGATCGGCGTCCGCGGGCACGAACTGCGGCAGGAAGGCGGCGTTGAACACCAGGGTCTTGGGATTGAGAAGCGCGACCAGCAGGCCGCGGCGAAAGGCCCGGCCCGCCGCCCGCCGGCGTCCGGGCGCAGCCGGCGCCTCGGTTTCGGGATCGCCGGCAAACCAGTGCCGCAGGCCGAGCCAGACGAGATAGGCGACGCCGAGCCATTTCAGCCAGACGAGCAGTCCGGCCGCAAGGGTGAGCAGCGTGCCGAGGCCAAGGACCACGGCCGCGAGTTGCAGGCCGACGCCCGCCGTCGTGCCGGCCACGGTGGCGAGACCCTGGCCGATGCCGTGCGCCAGCGCGGTGGCCACGATCAGGGCGACGTTGGGGCCGGGGATGGCGACCAGCAGCAGGGTGACGAGGGCGAGCGCGATCAGGTGGTCCATGGAACTGTTCTAGCGCCTATGGCGCCGGCCGGAAACGCGTTCGCCGCGGGGATGACGGGGCGCGCGGGCCTCAGGTCCGGACCGTCATGCCGTCGGCCAGCGACAGGCGATAGGCCCGCCAGGCCGGCAGCAGGCCGGCCGCGAATCCGGCCAGCGCGATCGCGGCCAGCATCGCCAGTTCCCGGCCGCTGGGCGCAGCGATCGGCAGGTCGAGACCGAAGGCGCTATCCAGCACCGGGCGGAGCGCCAGCGCAAGGCCGTGGGCGAAGAGAAATCCGGCGATCACGCCGAGCAGGGAGAGCAGGCCCGATTCCATCACCAGCAGCCCCAGAATGGTCGCGGGCCGGGCGCCGACCGAACGGAGGATCGCCATTTCCCGGCGGCGCTCTTCCAGGGCGGCGAGGATCATGGCGGCCATGCCGATCAGCGCCGTCAGCACGACCATGAGGGAGACCGCCGCCAGCGCGGTCTCGCCGACGCCGATCAGCGACCACAGTTCCTGCAGGGCGACACCCGGCAGGATCGCGGTCAGCGGTTCGGCCCGGTAGGTGTTGACGAAACGCTGCAGGCGGAAGACGGAAAGGCGGGATTTCAGGCCGACCAGCAGGGCGGTGACGGCGCCGGGCTGCAGGTCCATCGCCCGGAGCGTGTCGGCATCGGGACCGCGGCCGGCGCGCCGGGTGCCGCCGCGCCAGTCGAGATGGATCGCCTCGATCGCCTCCAGGCTGACATGCACCGTGCGGTCGACCGGGGTGCCCGTGGGCGCGAGGATGCCCGAGACCCGGAACGGCCGGTCGTCGTGGCTGGCGAAGCCCTCGCCGCCCAGGCCGTGATCGATGACGATCGGGTCGCCGACGCGGTAGCCCAGCGCGGCCGCGACTTCCGCGCCCAGGACGGCGTCGAACAGGTCGTCGAACGGCAGGCCGTCGGAAAACTCCAGGCCGCGGTCGGCGCGGAAGCGGTAGTGGCGGAAATAGTCCGTGCTGGTGCCGAGCACGCGGTAGCCGCGATGGCTGTCGCCGAGCGAGAAGGGGATGGTCCAGGCGACTTCCGGCCGGGCCCGGATCTCCTCGACGCTCTGCCAGGTGACGTTGTTGGCGGCATTGCCGATGCGGAAGACCGAATAGAGCAGGAGCTGCACGCTGCCGCCGCGGGCGCCGACGATCAGGTCGGTCCCGGCGATCGTGTTGGCGAAGCTGGCCCGGGCGCCGTTGCGGACCTTCTCCACGCCGATCAGCAGGGCGACGGAGACGGCGATCGCGAGCACCGTCAGTGAGACCGTGAGTAGCCGGTTGCGCAGCGACAGGAGGGCGAGACGCAGCAGGATCACGAGCCGGTCTCCGTGCGCGCCAGGTCTTCCATGGCGAGCGTGCGGTCGAAGCGATCGGCGAGCGCCGGATCGTGCGAGACCGCCAGCAGACCGGCCCCGCTGGCGGCGGTCTCGGCGAAGAGCAGGTCGAGAAAGCGGTCCCGGCTGGCAGGATCGAGAGCCGAGGTCGGCTCGTCGGCCAGAATCAGGGGCGGCGTGCCGATCAATGCCCGCGCGGCCGCGACCCGCTGCTGCTGGCCGACGCTGAGCGCGGCGGCCCGGCGGCGGGCAAGGTCGGCGGGAAGATCGAGACGTGCGAGCAGGCGGGCGAGTTCGGCCGCGGGCCCGCCCGCTTCGGCGACCCGGGCGCGACGCGCCGGCGCGAAGGCCAGCGGCAGCAGGATGTTGTCGGCGACCGAGGCGAAGGGCAGCAGGTTGAACATCTGGAAGACGATGCCGAAGCGTTCGCCGCGAAAGCGGTCATGCCGGGCCGGCGGCAGGGATTGCAGGTCGACCCCGTCGACGCGGATCGTGCCGGTTTCGGGCCGCAGGATGCCGCAGAGCAGGCTCAGGAAGGTCGACTTGCCGCTGCCCGAGGCGCCGATCAGCAATACCCGCTCGCCCCGCGCCATGGCGAAGCCCGGCAGCGACAGCGAGAAGGCCGGCGGCCCGGAATGGCGGTAGCGGATCCCCTCGAGAGCGATCAGGGAATCGGCAGGAGATCCGGACGCGTCTCCGTCGCTCGTCGTCATGGTCCCTCAGCGCAGTTTCAGGCTCGGTTCCGCCCGCTCGACCTCATAGTGCTTCTGCCCCGCGGCGCTGACCAGCGTGACGTCGATCTCCCGCGCGCCCTTGAAGGCCGCGAAATAGTTGAAATCGATGCGGTCGATGGCCTCGGGCGCCCTGCAGTCGAGATGATAGTGGGCATGGAAGGCGCTGTGTTCGCCCTCCTGTTCCAGTTCCGCCTCGACCTCGTGCACCGTGCATCCGGCCGCGGCGGGCAGGGCGAACAGGGCGAGCGGCTGTCGCAACCGGGCCAGCGCCGCGGCGACGAGGCCGCGTTCCTCGTCGGTCCCGGGCGCGTGCTCGAACCCGACGATGTCGGCGCCGGGGGCTTCCAGCTCCATCGCCACCGATTTTTCCTCGATGGCGATCGCGAGCCTGGAATGACCGTGTTCGTGCGCGCCGGCATGGCGGGTTTCGCTGGCCGCGGCCGGCGCCGCGAACGCCAGCAGGGCAAGGGCGAGGATCGGGCGAAGCATGGGAGGTCTCCCGCTAGAAATGTAATGTTATATCATTGCAGCAAGAGACGGGAGTGGCGCAACCGTGGCCCGGGCGCGGTGAGCCGCTCAACGGTTGTAGGGCGTGGTCCTGGCCTGCTCGATCACGTAGCCCACCTCGACCCCGGCCTCGCCGTCAGCCAGCCGCATGGTCTTGGTGGCGCGCGCGACGCTGAGTTTTCCGGTCACCCACACCGGTTCGAACAGGCCCATGGGCGAGATCCCGCCCTTGAGCTGCACGTGCACGATCTGGTTGGCCGGCGGCGGCGGCACGTGAATGCAGGCGCCGACGAAGGGCACGAGCAGGAATTCCTTGATCACGAGTTCGTCGAACTCGAGCGGTAGCAGGAAACCGGGCATGCGGATGACCTGGCCGTCGAGATCGGTATTGACCGCGGCGTTCATCGCGTCGACCGCGTCGAGATAGGCATTGAACTTCGCCAGCATGTCGTCGACGTCGACGCCCTTGTCCCGCAACTGCGCCGCATACTCGTCCGCCTGTTTCGCCCTTGTGCTGTCGGGGGCGACCCGGCCCTCGCGTATCTGGTAGCGGATATGCTCGATCGTGCGCAGCATGCTGTCCTGGTCTTCCGGCAGGGCCAGCAGTGGGTCGACCGGCTCCTCGATCGCGGGCAGCAGGTCGTTCCAGTCGATCTTTCGCGGCACCTCGGAATGCACCGGCGTGGCGGCGAGGACGACCAGGCTGACGAGAAACAGGCGGGCAAGTCGGGACATGGCGGCAATCGCATCGGACATCGGACGGAACGCGGCGGGAGTGTATGGCGGGCGGGGGGAGCGCGACAGGGGTCCCGGTTGATTCGTTCCGGGACAGGCCCGGTGATTCAGTCCGGGACAGCGCTGATTCAGAGCGGGACAGGCTGATTCGTTCCGGAACAGGCCGGTTTTCCGGCGGTTTCGGCAGGCCGTCCCGGTCGCCGGGCCAAGTCCTTGAAGCGATTCACGGTTTCGCGATTTCCGCGCGAACGCGGCCGTTGGCATCGCCGTTGCTCCTTCGGTCCCGTCGGGTGCCGGCGACGGTAGGCGACGAGGGAGAGGCGCCACGGCGCCTGCAGACGGAGGGCAAGATGAACGGCATCAGCATGAGCTACGCACCGGTCCGCACACCGTACTGGCCGACCGGCCTGTTGAACGACTGGCACTGGCGGCGGATGGACGGGTTGCACCGCCTCGCCCTGCAGACCGCCCTGGTGGTGTTGCTGCTGGCCGCCTCGGTGCTGATCGGGGAATCCGGCAACGCCTCGGTTCCCGGGCCGACCCAGACCGTCGCCGTTTCCGCGCCGGTGGCCACGGTCTGAACTGCCGGCGGCGGCCGGTTCAGGCCCGCCGCGAGAGCAGGATGCCGCCGCCGACGATCAGGGCGGCGCCCGCCAGCGTGAGGGCGCCGGGCACCTCGGCGAACACGACGAGACCGATCAGCAGCGAGAAGATCACGCCGGCATAGCGGATCGGCGTGAGATAGCTCGCGCTCGCCAGCCGGTAGCCGCGGATGTTGCAGAGCTGGCCGACGATCGCCACCGGACCCATCGCGCCGACGACGGCCAGCGCCAGGGGCTCGAGCGGCTGCCAGACGACGAGCGCCGGCAGCGCCAGCAGCGCCGCGGCGGTGGCGTTCACCGTGAACAGGATGCGCACGGCGTCGTCGCGCGAGGCGGTATATTTCAGGATGGTCAGTTCGCCGGCCTGGGCGATGGCGCTGGCGAAGGCGGCCGCGGCGCCGGCCGACAGCCAGAGCCGGTGATCGCCCAGATCGGGACGGGCCACCAGGACGGCGCCGGCGATGCAGACCAGGGCCGCGATCACCGTGGCGCGCGAGGCCCGGTCGTTCAGGAACAGCGCGGCGAACAGCAGGGTGAAGGCGCCGTTGGTCATGGTGATGGCCTGGGCGTTGCCCAGCGGGATGTGCTGCACCGCGTAGACCCCGGTGAGCACGCCGGCGACGCCGAAACAGGCGCGCAGCATGTGGATGCCCAGCGGCGTGGTCGCACGGACCGGCCGCGCCGCCAGCCGCAGCGAGAGATACCAGACAAGGGTGATCGCGGCGCCGCCGGCATAGCGCAGGAAGGCGATCTGCGCGGCCGGCGTGTCCGATCCCGCGGCCCGCGGCAGCGCGAACATGATGGCGAACAGGGCGGTGCCGGCGACGACCCAGAGAAGGGCGCGGTGACGCTCGATCACGGACAGTCTCCGGCGGGGGCCGCGGGCGGGAGGAAGGCGGGCACGCGGTTCAGTTGGCGATGACGAACTGTACCCGGTCGCCGGCGAACAGGGTGACGCCGTATTCGACCGGCCGGCCGTCGAGACCGGCGTTCACGGCCTCGGAGCGCAGCAGCGGGCGATTGCGCGGCTGGCGCAGCTTGCGGGCCTCGTCGGGCGCGGGCATGACCGCGGAGATCCGGGTCAGCGTGCGCACATAGTCGTCGACGCCGGCGGCGGCGAGCGACCTGGTGATCGATTCCAGCCGGGTGAAGCTTTCGACCATGTCGGGGAAGCGGTCACGCTCGAACATGTGCCGGGCGAGGCTGAGCGGGCGCTCGTCGGCGATGCCGAGGGTTTCGAGCACGATGACAGGACTGCCCGCCGGCACGGCCAGCCCTTCGGCGATCTCGCGGTCGGCCGGACACTCGAAATGACGCAGCAGGTGTTGCCGCCTGGCGACGCTCGGACCCTGCAGGTCCTGGGAAAACCGCGTCCGTTCGCCCAGCAGGTAGTCGTGCACGGCCTCCTCGACGAACGAGCCGCGGCCGTGCTCGGTACGGATCAGGCCCTGCTGCTCGAGGGCGTTGAGGGCCTGGCGCACCGTGTGCCGGTTGACCTCGAAGCGGGCGGCAAGCTGCGCCTCGCTGGGCAGCTTGCCGCCTGGCGCCAGAATTCCCTCCGCGATTTCCCGCGCCAGCGTGCGCTCGATCAGCGCCCACAGCCGTTCTCCCGATTGCCGGGTCATGACATCCGCCTCGTTCCTGTCATGGCATCGTCACCAAAACCTGCTTGATTGTGCCTCCGGGCCGGCGTACACAGGGCTTGTCTTTCAAGTTATCTAGACAAGTAGATAAGTTGTCTAGTCCCGTCAAGAGGATTCTCTGATGGCGAAGGAACAGTCCGCCACCCCGCCGGCGGAAATTGCCGCACGGCAACGCTGGATGGCCGTCCTGGCCCGGGCCGCGGCGTCCGAACTGGAGGACGCCCGAACCCGCCTTGCCGGGGATGTCGACTATGCCGCCCTGCGTCCCGCCGAGACCGGCCTCGCCATGGTGCGCGGCCGGGCCGGCGGCACCGGCAACCGCTTCAACCTCGGCGAAGTCACCCTGACGCGCTGCTCGCTGCGGCTCGCCGACGGCCGCATCGGGCATGCCTATGTCGCCGGCCGCTCGCGACGGCACGCCGAACTGGCCGCGCTGTTCGACGCCCTGCTGCAGGACCCGGCCCGGCACGAGCGGCTGGAAAGCGACCTGATCGCGCCGCTGGAGGCTCGTCAGCGCGCGGCCCGGGAGCGCCGCCAGCGCCGCTCGGCGGCCACCCGCGTCGATTTCTTCACCATGGTGCGCGGCGAGGACCCGGCATGACGGACGAGGAAACGGGGACCCTGGCGCCGGGATTCGGCGATCCCGTGGGCGACGCCCAGGGGGTATTCCGCGCGGTGCTGACCGCGATGTCGCGGCCTGGCCGGATCGTCGACCTGCCGGCGGGGACGACGCCGCCGGCCCCGCTCAACCCGGCGGCGGCGGCCATCCTGCTGACCCTCGTCGACATGGATACGCCGCTCTGGCTCGATCCGGCGGCGGACCGGCCAGAGGTTCGCGCCTGGCTGCGGTTCCACTGCGGTTGCCCGCTTCGCGAGCGGCCCGACGAGGCGGCTTTCGCCCTGATCGCCGATCCGGCGGGCATGCCGCCGCTCGAGGCGTTTGCCGCCGGCGATCCCGACTATCCCGACCGTTCGGCCAGCCTGATCGTGCAGGTCGCGCGGCTGGAGGCGGAAACCGGGTTCGTCCTGCGCGGACCGGGCATCGAAACGCAAACGCGGCTCGACATCGCGCCCGTGCCGGCCAATTTCGCGGCGACGCTGGCCGCCAACCACGCCCTCTATCCCTGCGGCGTCGACCTGATGCTGGCCGGTTCCGACCGGTTGGCGGCGTTGCCGCGCTCGGTCTCGGTGGGAGAAGACTGATGTATGTCGCCGTCAAGGGTGGCGAACGCGCCATCGACAACGCCCATGCCCTGCTGGCCGAGGAGCGTCGCGGCGACCGGTCGGTGCCCGAACTGTCGCTGGCACAGATAGACGGACAACTCGCGCTGGCCGTCGACCGGGTGATGGCCGAGGGATCGCTGCACGACCGGCGGCTGGCCGCGCTGGCACTGAAGCAGGCCCGCGGCGACGTCATCGAGGCGGTGTTCCTGCTGCGCGCCTATCGCACCACGCTGCCGCGGTTCGCCTACAGCGAACCGATCGACACCGCGCGCATGCAGGTGCGCCGCCGGATTTCCGCGACCTACAAGGATCTGCCCGGCGGCCAGGTGCTGGGACCGACCTTCGACTATACCCATCGCCTGCTCGACTTCTCGCTTGCCGCGGAACGCGAGGCGGACGCCGTGCCGGCGCCGGCCGAGGCCGAACCCGAGCCCGAGGCGTCGGCGATGCCGCGGGTGGTGTCGCTGCTCGACCGCGAAGGCCTGATCGAGCAGGAGCGGCCGGACGCGGGGGAGCGGACGCCCGGCGACCTGACCCGCGAACCGCTGGCGTTCCCGGCGGAGCGCGACCTCAGGCTGCAGAACCTGGCCCGCG
>JBGTSP010000035.1:0-24469 GCA_041940205.1 Alphaproteobacteria bacterium | reverse complement strand
CTGGTCCTTGCGCGGGCGCACTTCCTCGGGAATGGAAAGCCACCATTCCTCGGTATTGTTGAACACGGGATCCACGTCGTAGATCACGCCCCTGAAGGGATAGACCCGGTGGCGGACGACCTGGCCGATCGCGAATTTCGCGGTTCGGATACTCAAACGCTGTCTCCTTCGCCCTCGGAAGCCTCGAAGCCGATTATAGCATCGCGCAGCCGGGCCCGGACATCGTCCGGCAGCGGGCCGCGGGCCACCGCCGCCAGCCCTTCATCGACATGCGACAGTTCCGCCACGCCCAGCACGGCGCCGGCGACGCGCGGTTCGCCCAGCACGAAGCGGATCGCGGCCTGCGCCCGGCTGTCCGGCAGTTCCCGCAGGATCGGCAGCACTGCGGCCATGCGGCGGCCTTCCGATTCCATGTCGGCGTTGCGGGTGATCGGGATCTCCCGGCCGTGGCGCTCGTCGCTGGCCAGCACGCCGGCGGCCAGGATGCGGATCGCCAGGACGCCCACATCCTGCGCCTGGCAGGCGCGCAGCAGACCGCCGAAATCGTCGCTGCTCCAGCCCGGCGTGGAGGCCGGCAGTCCGGCGCTGGGATTGAGCAGGTTGAGATAGACCTGCGCGGTGTCGAACCGGCCGCTTTCGACGGCCTGCCGGCAGGACGCGGGATCGCCCAGCGCGGTGATGCCGGCGAAGCGGATCAGGCCCTCGTTCTTCAGCGCATCGAACGTGTCGGCCACGCCGCCGGGCCCCAGCAGCGTCTCCAGCGGCAACGCCGCGGGCGCCCCCAGGCGGTTGTGAAGCTGCAGCAGGGTGACGGCGGGCTGGCCCAGGCGCTCGAGCGAGGCGGCGAGCGACCGGCGGATCTGCGTCGCCGGATCGCCGCCGTCGGAATCGAGCCGCACCTTGGTCGACAGCCAGGGCTGCACCTCGAATTCCGGCAACAGGGCGCCGATCGCCTCTTCCGAGCGGCCCTCGCCGTAGGCGGGGGCGGTATCGATCCAGTTCACGCCGGCCTCGAACACCCGGCGCAACGCCTCGCGCCGGGTCGCGATGTCCGCATGCAGCAGCAGGCCGCCGACATAGCCGCCGCCCAGTACCAGTTCGGAAATCTGCAGTTCCGTGCGGCCCAGCCGTCGCGTGCGCATCGCCCGCCTCCCGATCACAATCCGTGGTAGTCGCGGTACCAGTCTACGAAGCGGGGCACGCCCTCGTCGATCGCGGTGCGCGGCCGGAAGCCGCAATCGCGCTCGATGGCGCTGACGTCGGCATAGGTGTCCTGCACGTCGCCCGGCTGCATCGGTTCCAGGATGCGCTCGGCCTTGCACCCCGTCGCCTCTTCCAGCAGGTCGATCACCCGCATCAGCTGTTCGCTGCGGTGCGCGCCGATATTGTAGACCCGGTGCGGCGGCGTTTCGGGCGCCGCCTGCGGCGGCCGGTCGGCGACCGCCAGCACGCCGGCGACGATGTCGTCGATGAAGGTGAAATCCCGGCGCATGTCGCCATGGTTGAACACCCGGATCGGCTGGCCCGCGAACATCGCCTTGGTGAAGATCCACATCGCCATGTCCGGACGGCCCCAGGGGCCGTACACGGTGAAGAAGCGCAGGCCGGTCTGCGGGATGGCGAACAGGTGCGCGTAGGCCTGCGACATCAGCTCGTTCGCCCCCTTCGTGGCGGCATAGAGCGACACCGGCGAGCGCACGATCTCGGCTTCGGAGAAGGGCAGTTCGCGGTTGGCGCCGTAGACCGAGGAGGAGGAGGCGTAGACCAGGTGCTCGCAGTCGGGCAGGGCGCGGCAATATTCCAGCACCGCGGCGTGCCCGACCAGGTTCGAGGACACGTAGACCATCGGCTTCTCGATCGAGTGCCGCACCCCGGCCTGGGCGGCCAGGTGGACGACCCGGCGGATCTCCCCGCCGGGCAGCCGGTCATCGCCCGGCACGAGCGTGGCGATGTCGAGCTCGACGAAACGGAAGCCGTCCTCGCCGTCAAGCTGGGCCAGCCGGTCGCGCTTGAGCTGCGCCGGGTAGCTTTCGTTGTTGAGATTGTCGACGCCGACCACGGCCTCGCCGCGTTCGAGCAGGGCCCGGCAGACATGATGTCCGATAAATCCGGCCGCGCCGGTAACAAGGATCGCCATGATGGAGCTGAACAAGCCGGTCAGGAATGAGGATGAAAGGCGCCCGCGGACGCGCCGTCCCTCCCTACTTCAAAACGGACGGACAAGGAACAGTCAACGCCCCCGTGCGGCCGCGATTAACCGATTCCTCATGCCCCGCTGTCATCGTGGCCTCGGAACATCGCGATGTCTGAGGATCACGGGCGGCCGGATGCCGCATCTCCCGGAAAGACCTGGCCGGCCCTGCGTCTGCGCGGTCTCGCCCTGGGCGCGCTCGCGCTTGCGGCAATCGTGCTCGCGGCGATCGCTGCGCCATGGCTTGGCGTGGTCGCGGGACTGCTTGCCCTGTTCGCCTTCGACCGGTTTGTCCTTGGACCCGCGACCGGGCTGGCGGGCGAGATCCTTCCGCCGGCGCTGGCCGGAAGTGGCGGTTTCCCCGCCCTGGGCCGCGCGCTGCGCGAACGGCTCGCCGCGGGCGAGGAGATCCGGCGAGACAGCGCGCGTCTGTGTAGCGAACTCGAGCAGCTGCGCCAGCACGCCTTCCACGATCCCCTCACCGGACTGCCCAACCGGGAACTGCTGAACGACCGCCTGGCCCATGCCCTCGCCCGGTTCCGCCGGCCGGGTGCGCCGGGCTTCGCGCTGCTGCTGTGCGCGCTCGACTGGCGGCTCGAGGAACGCGGGGACTGGAACCTGGCGCGTCGCGACGCGCTGCGCCTGGCGGCCGGCCAGCGGCTTGCCGCCGTGTTGCGGCCCGGCGACACGCTGGCGACCTGGGCCGATCCGGTCTTTGCCGTGCTCGTCGACAACCTGGCCACGCCCTCGGGCGCCCTGCGCTGCGCCGAGCGGCTGCGGGCGGCGCTGGTCGATCCCGCGGCCGACGCGGCGGACGGGATGGGGGACGGAATGGCGGACGTGCCGCGCGTGTGGTTCGCGCTGGCGCATGCGGGCCCCGGTCATGCCGGTCCGGTGGCGCTGCTGCAGGATGCCGCGCGTACGCTGGAACACGCGATCGCCGACGACGAGAAGATCCTCGTGCACGACCCCGATCGGCCGCTGCCGCCGCCGAGCTGGGACGAATTCAGCAGCCGGCTCAGGGAGATCCTGGAGGTGCTGGAACCGGACGCGGAGACGCCTGCGGCGAACCCGGCGCCGGAACCGGTGGCTGCAGACGCTCGCGCCACCAGATGAACAGGCCCGAGCCCATGATCAGCGGCGCGCCGGCCAGCAGGAAGGGGTCGGGCCGCTCCTGCAGGAACAGCCAGCCCAGGACCGGCGCCCAGAGCAGCGAGACGTAGCGGAACGGCGAGATCATGCTGGCCTCGCCGTGACGGAACGCCTCGATATGCAGTCCGTGCGCCAGGCCCAGCAAGGCGGCCGCGGCCGCCAGCGGCAACAGGCCGGCAAGCGAGACCGGTTGCCAGCCGGTGACGAGCGCGCCGCCGCCGGCGGCCAGCGTGACGCCGGCAGTGGTCCAGACCAGCGTCGTCGCCGTGTCCTCGCGGGCGCTCATCCGCCGGGTCAGCAGATCCCTGAGGCTGCCGCAGAGCGCGGCGCCGATCGGCAGCAGCATGGCCGCGTCGAAGGCCTGGAAGCCCGGCCGGGCGATCACCACGACGCCGAGGAAACCGGTAGCGATCGCCAGCCAGCGCCGCCAGCCGACGCGCTCGCCCAGCAGGGGTACCGCGAGCGCCGCGGTGAACAGGGGCGCGACGAAGGCGAGGGTAATGTTCTCCGCCAGCGGCAGATGGGTCAGGCCGGTGACGAACAGGAAGGTCCCGGCCGTCACCAGCGCCGCGCGCAGCACCTGCAGGCCGATCCGGTACGGCCGGGCCGGCAGGCGGCGGAACAGCGCGAACAGCACCACCGCCCCGGCCAGCACGAGGGCGCCCCTGAGGAACAGGAGCTGCGCCACCGGCAGCCCGGTGGAAACCCATTTCACGATGGCGTCGTTGCTGGTGAGCAGCAGGCTGCCGATCACCATGCAGGCGATGCCGCGGCCCAGGGCTGGTGCGCCGCGCAACGGCGGCGTCAAGGCGCGGTGCCGGCGTGCTGGTTGACGTCGGCGTGCAGGCGCTCCATGGCGCGGTCATGCACGCCGAGATGGCGGAGCTGCAGGACCAGATTGCCCAGATAGTCGCGCGAGCGGCCCAGTCGTCCCTCGGCCGTGGCGATCGCCGTGACGGCCTGCCGGTGGGTGATCGCGGCATCGAAGCGGGGATGGTTGCGGTTGATGGTGAAGGTCACCGCGCGGACCGGGCCTTCCCCGGTATGCACCCGCACCCAGGTCGGCCGGTAGGCGCCGGACAGCATCTCGCGGCGCCAGACGACTTCGGATTCGCTCTCCACCAGGTCCGGCGGAATGCGGAAGGCGAGGCCATTGCACGACCCGCCGGAATCGAGCGCCAGCATCAGGCCGGGATGTTCGGGCGTGCCGCGACCCAGCGGCGTCCACAGGCAGAACCGGCGGTGCCAGCCATGCACCCGTCCGACCCGCTGCTCGCAGGTATGGCAGGCCGGGTTCCACATCAGCGAGCCGTAGCCGAACTCCCTCAGGCTCTCTTGCGGGCGCAGCGAGGCCAGCACGGCGCGACGGTTGGCCTCGCGCTCCTCGGCCGCCAGCATCGGAAAGCCGCCGAGACGGCGGGCCTCGCGCAGCAGCTCCGCGAGGCGCTCCTCGGTGAAGTCTTCCCGCCGCAGACCGTCCTGCACGAGATTGTCGGGAATCAGCCCATTGCCGCCTTCGTCGTTCATGTCCTCCCTTCTAGAGCATAATGCGGGCTTTCGGAATCGCGGTCGGCGGCGCCGGCGGGAGAACCGATGGAACGGATCCTGTTCGTCGTCATGTTGCCCTTTGCGGCCCTGCTTCTGGGGGCGGTCGCCTTCCTGGTCTCGGCCGCCAGCCGCGCGCCGGGAACGCTGCCGGTCGCCTATCCCTGCGCCGCCGTGGCGACCGGCCACGCCGCCCGGCTGGAAGCGGCCGCCGACTTGCTGCGCGAGGGCGCGATCGCCCGGCTGCTGATCTCGGGCTCGGTCGAGGGCGCCGATCCGCAACTGCTGCGGGAGATCGCGGCCCGGGCCGGGCCGCGCTGGGACTGCTGCGCCACGACGAGCCAGGGCCCCAGAAACACCGCCGACAATGTCGTGGACATCGCCCGTTGGGCCCGGAGTCAGCGCTGCGAGGGCGTGCTCGTCGTCACCGACCGCCTGCATGCCGCCCGGGTCGAACTGGTGATGCAGCGTTCGGTTCCCGACCTGCCCTTCGCGCTGCATGCGGTCGACCTGCGCGCGCGGTCGGGGATGGATCCGTCCGCCTGGGTCGTCCGGGGCGGCGAGGAATATCTCAAGTACCTGGCGACCCTTCTCGGGGTGCGGGGAACAGCGCATCTGTCCGCCCCATCGCCCGGTAGGCCGCCAGACCCGTCCACTCCCGAAGGGCAAACATCATCGATTCGAACCCGTTCATGAGGTCGGGCCACAGGCGCGGCGCAACGATGCCGGAACCGTCGGTGCGATAGTCCACGGGCCAGGCCGTGAAATCGAGGCCCTGCCGGGCGAAGCTGCCCATGGCCCGCGGCATGTGCCAGGCCGAGGTCACCAGCAGCCAGGTCTCGCCCGGTTCCGGGGACAGGATCTCGCGCAGGGCGACGGCGGATTCATGCGTGGTGCGCGAGCGACCGTCGAAGGTGATGGCGTCGGTCGCGATCCCCTGGCGCTCGAGAATGGTGCGCACGATCTCCGCTTCGCTGAGCCGGTCGGGGACCAGGCTGCCGGAGCCGCCGGAAACGATGGCCCGGGCGCCGGGATAGCGGCGCAGCAGTTCCATGAAGGCCAGCACCCGCTCGCCGTTGTGGTTCAGGCCGGGCTGGCCGCGCGCTTCGCTGATCCCGGGCTGCGTGGCGCCGCCCAGCAGGACGATGCCGTCGACCCGCTCGGGAAATCCGCTCGGCGCGGGGAAACGGTCCTCGAGCGGCGCGACCAGCAGGGCGCCGAACGGCAGGACGCCGATCGTGAGCGCCAGGGCGCAGGCCAACAGCGCCAGCCGGCCCCCGAGGCGGCGCCAGGGGGTGAGCTGCAGCAGCAGGGCCGCGACCATCAGGCCGGTCAGCAGGCTCAGTGGATTGAGGACGGCCCAGACCAGTTTCGGTCCGAAAAACCCCATCGCGACCGGTTCAGGCGCCGGCGCGCGGCAGGCCGCCGACCCGGACGAGCAGCGTGCAGCCGGGCGCGCTCCACGGCGCATGGGCGCTGCCGTCGGGCAGGCGGAACCAGGTGCCGGCGGGATAGCGCCCGGCCTCGTCGGCGATCTCCCCGCTGATCACGAAGACCTCCTCGCCGCCCGGATGGTCGTGGTGGGGCACCTGCGTGCCGGGCGCGAGGCGCACCAGGCGGACTTCCTCGCCGAACCCGTCCTGGCGGTAGAGCGGCTTGATCTCGCGGCCCTCGCCACCCGGGGTCCAGGGCAGGGCGGCGGAATCCACCACCACGGTGTCCCGCCCGGCGCCGGGCATCTGCCGGAGCTTGACGAACAGCAGGCACCCCTCGTCCGTGAAGGGCGCATGGTCGCTGCCGTCCGGCGACAGCGTGAAGGTGCCCGGGCCATAGTCGCCGTGCTCGTCGCGGAAGACGCCGTCCAGGACGAAGACCTCCTCGCCGTCGGGATGGCCGTGGAAGGGAAAATGCGCGCCGGGATCGAAGCGCACGAGCGACGTCACCCGGCCGGCCTCGGCGGCGCCGACATGTTCGAGCCGCTTGCGCCAGATGCCGGGCGCCGGACTGGCCTGCCAGTCCATCGCCGTCGTGTCCATCACCGCCGGTTTGCGGACATCGCCGTTCAGGTTCGCCGTCATGTTCTCACTCCGGTTTCAGCAGGCCCAGCAGGTAGCTGCCGTAGCGGTTGTTCTTCAGGGTCTCCCCGGCGCGCCGCAGCCGATCGTCGTCGATGAAGCCCATGCGCCAGGCGACCTCCTCGAGGCAGGCGACCATCAGGCCCTGGCGCTCCTGGATGGTCTGCACGAACTGGGCGGCCTGCAACAGGGAATCGAAGGTGCCGGTGTCGAGCCAGGCATGGCCGCGCCCCATGCTTTCGACCGTCACCTCGCCGCGCGCGAGATAGCGGTTGTTGAGGTCGGTGATCTCCAGTTCGCCCCGGGCCGAGGGCGCCAGCGCGCGCGCCTCCTCGACGACCTTGCTGTCGTAGAAATAGAGCCCGGTCACGGCATGATGCGATTTCGGTTTCTCGGGCTTTTCCTCGATCGAGATCGCCCGGCCCTCCTCGTCATATTCGACGACGCCGTAGCGTTCGGGATCGGCCACCCGGTAGGCGAACAGGGTGGCGCCGCTGTCGCGCGCCGCCGCGGCCTGGACGCTGCGGGCCAGGTTCTGGCCGTAGAAGATGTTGTCGCCCAGCACCAGCGCGCAGCGCTCGCCGGCGATGAAATCCTCGCCGACAAGGAAGGCCTCGGCGATGCCCCGCGGTTCGTCCTGGATGGCGTACTCGATCGCCACCCCCCACTGGCTGCCGTCGCCGAGCAGGCGCCGGAAGGCGGCATTGTCCTCGGGCGTGGTGATGATCAGGATCTCGCGGATGCCGGCCAGCAGCAGCACCGAGAGCGGGTAGTAGATCATCGGCTTGTCGAACACCGGCAGGAGCTGCTTGGAGACGCCCTGGGTGATCGGCCACAGCCGGCTGCCCCGGCCTCCGGCCAGCACGATTCCCTTCATCGCTTCGCCTCCGCGGAGAGGCCAAGCCGCTCGCCGGCATAGCGCTCGGCCTTCACGGCCCGCCACCAGGCCTCGTTGTCGAGATACCAGCGCACCGTCTTCGCAAGGCCGCTGTCGCCGCTTTCGGCCGGCGCCCAGCCCAGCTCGCGGCCGATCTTTCCGGCATCGATGGCATAGCGCTGGTCATGGCCCGGCCGGTCGGCGACGTGGCGGATCAGTGCCTCGTGCGGGCGGTGCGGCGAGGCCGGGCGCCGTTCGTCGAGCAGGGTGCAGATCGCGCGGACCAGTTCGATGTTGCTGCGCTCCACCCCGGTGCCGATCATGTAGCTCTCGCCGATCACCCCGTCGCGGAGCACGGTGTGGAAGGCCTGCGCCGTATCCTCGACATAGATCCACTCGCGGACATTCTCGCCGCTGCCGTAGATCGGCAGCGCCTCGCCGTCGACCGCGTTGGTGATCATCAGCGGGATCAGCTTCTCGGGAAACTGCCAGGGCCCGTAGGCGTTGCACATGTTCACCATCACCACCGGCAGGCCGAAGGTGCGGTGCCAGGCCCGGACGAGATGATCGCTGCCGGCCTTGCTGGCGGAATAGGGCGAGGAGGGATCGTAGCGGCTGTCCTCGCGGAACCGTCCCTCCGGGCCCAGCGAGCCGAAGACCTCGTCGGTCGAGACATGCAGCAGCCGGAAGTTCTTCGAGGCGCCGCCCGCCTGCCAGGCCCGCGCCGCCTCGAGCACGCTGTAGGTGCCCATCACGTTGGTCTCGATGAAGGTCGCGGGGCCGTCGATCGAACGGTCGACATGCGACTCGGCGGCCAGATGGGCAACGCAGTCGGGGCGGTGCTGTGCGAACAGCCGGGCCATCGCCGCGCGGTCGCGGATGTCGGCCTGCTCGAAGACATAGGCGTCGCTCTCGCCGACATCTTCCAGCGCCTGCGGATTGGCGGCATAGGTCAGGGCGTCGACATTGACCACCCGGCAGCCGGCATCGCGCACGAGATGGCGCACCAGCGCCGAACCGATGAAGCCGCAGCCGCCGGTAACCAGAACCTTCATGCCTGCTCCTCCACGAGACCGGCGCAATCTAGTGACAATCCCGCAGCGAGGCCATGCCGGCGCCGGGCCGCCGCTCAGCCCCGGCGGTTGTCATGGTCTCCCTGCGGCGCCTCGCCGACATAGCGGGCGCGCGGACGGATCAGGTCGGCGCGCCGGTACTGCTCGCGGGCATGCGCGATCCAGCCCAGCGAACGGCCGACCGCGAACAGGGCGAAGGCCGCCTGCTCGGGCAGGCCCGCGCCCAGGCGCAACGCGTCCAGCGCGAAGTCGATGTTCGGCGTCACGCCCGCGAGATCCCCGATGGTCGCGACGATGGCGTCGCTCTCGCGGTCGTCCAGCAGGGCGAGCAGGGTCCGGGCCCGGGGATCGCCGCCGCGATAGAGCGGGTGGCCGAAGCCGGGCAGGTCCTCGCCCCGGCGCAGCCGGTTGCCGATTGCCACGGCCGCATCGCCCTCGCGGGCGATCTCCTCGCGCAGCGTCGCCACCCGGGCGGAGAGGCCGCCATGGCGCGGACCCTGCAGGGTGGCAAGGCCGGCGATGGTCGCGGCGTAGGGGTTCGCCCGCGTGCCCGCCGCGACGCGCACGGCGAAGGTCGAGGCGTTGAACTCGTGGTCGGCGGACAGCACCAGGGCGGCGCGCAGCAGCTCGGCCCGCTCGGGACAGTGCCAGCCTTGCGCCAGCCGTTCGTGCAGCGGCGCCTCGCCCGATGCCGCGCCGAAGGCATGGGCGATCAGGGCGACGATCCGCGCGCCGGTGTCGGCCACGCCGGCGGACGAGAGGTTCCAGCCCCGCGGGTCGCTGTCGGCGCGGCGGGCCAGCAGGGCGATCGCGGTATTGGCGCTGTACGGCGGCGCGGCCGGCGGCTCGCCGATGGCGGGAAAGCGGATCGCGGTCTCGCGCTCCCACAGCAGCGAGGCGAGGCTCTCCAGGCTGGTGGAGCGGGCGAGCGCGGTGGCGTCGCGACCGCGGAAATACAGCCGGTCGTCGCGGATCAGGGTGATCGCGGATTCCAGCCGGGGCAGCGCCTCTTCACCGCCGGCCGCGCTCGAAGGCGACTTGCGCTGCCGCAGCCGGCGGACGTCGTCGGCGCGGTAGAGCCGGCTGCGCCCGCTTCCCGGGCTGGAACGGATCAGGCCGCGGCTGACATAGGCATACAGCGTCGCCCGGGAGACGTTGAGCTCGGCCGCCGCCTCGCGGGCGCTGAGAAAGTGCAGATCGTCCATATATTGATTGTATCAATCTATATTGATCAATCAATGTGTGCACTGCACATCACGGGCAGCAAGACATGAGAGAGGAAAGGAAGCTGCCATGACTGCACATGTTCCCGGACTGGAAGGCGTCGTCGCCGCGGAAACCAGGCTGAGCCATGTCGACGGCCGCAACGGCCGCCTGATCGTCGCCGGTCGCGACATCCGCGACCTGGCCGGACGGCTGGGGTACGAGGCCATGGCCGCGCTGTTGTGGCAGGAGCCGGAAGCGACGATCCGTGCGGCGCTCGGCCGCGAACGCGTCGCGGCGGCGCGCCGGATCCGCGAGCAGGCCGCCGACCTGACGGCGCTCACGCCGATCGAGGCCCTGCGCGCGGGCCTCGCGGCCATGGCCGACGGCGACAACGACCACTGGCGGCTTGCCGCCGCCGTGCCGGTGCTGATCGCCGCCATCGCCCGGGCCGGCCGCGGCGAGGCATTGCCCGAACCCGATCCCGAGGCCGGCCAGGTCGAGGATTTCCTGCGCCTGCTCGACGGGCGGGCCGATCCCGGGCGCGTGCGGGCGCTGGCGACCTATCTCGTCACCGTCGCCGATCACGGCATGAATGCCTCGACCTTCACCGCCCGCGTCGTCGCCTCGACCCGGGCCGGCGCGGTGTCCGCGGTGGTGGCCGCGCTGGGCGCCCTGAAGGGGCCCCTGCACGGAGGCGCGCCCGGACCCGTGCTCGACATGCTGGACGGCATCGCGAGGCATGGCGACGCCGGCGCCTGGGTCGCCGAGCGGCTGGCCGCCGGCGAGAGGATCATGGGCTTCGGTCACCGGGTCTACCGGACCCGCGATCCCCGCGCCGACATCCTGAAGGCGATCGCCCGGGCCGCGCATCGCGACGAGGACCGGCTGGCGCTCGCCAGCAAAGTCGAGGCGCGCGTGCTCGAGCTGCTGCGCGCGCGCTATCCGGAACGCGACCTCGATACCAATGTCGAGTTCTGGACCGCGCTCGCGCTCGAATCGATCGACCTGCCGCGCGACCTGTTCACCACCCTGTTCGCCTTCGGACGGGTGCTGGGCTGGACCGCGCATGTCCGCGAGGAAGAGGCGGCGGGCCGGCTGATCCGGCCGTCTTCCCGCTACGTTGGAGAAACGCCGCCACTGCCCGGCGCGGGAGCCGTGGCGGCGCTGGAACCGGCCTGAGCATCGTGGACGTCGCGGAATCCGGCATGCCAGACTGGCCGGCATGCCGGACCGCGTCCTCGAAGCCTACAGCGACTACAAGAGCCCCTATGCCTTCCTGGCCAAGGATCCCGCGCGCGACCTCGCGCGGGAGTTCGGCCTGCGGCTGAACTGGCTGCCGCTGACCCTCGACATCCCGAGCTATCTCGACCATCACGAAGCCCGCTCGGCGCGCAACTGGCGGAAGGTGAAATACGCCTACATGGACTGCCGGCGGATGGCCAACGAGCGTGGCCTGGTGCTGTACGGTCCGAAGACCATCTTCGATTCCCGGCCGGCGAATATCGGCCTCCTGTACGCCGCGAGCCAGGGCGAGGCGGTCGAGAACCGATACCACGACCGGGTCTTCGAACGCTTCTTCCGGCGCGACTTCGACCCTTCCGATGCCGAGGCGGTGGCGGGTGCGCTGGCCGACGCGGGCGCGGACGTGACCGGCTGGCCCGGCTTTCTCGCCGGCGAGGGGAACAGCGCCCACGCCGCGATCGTCGCCGATGCCCAGAGACGCGGCGTGTTCGGCGTGCCGACCTTCGTCTGGCGCGACGAACTGTTCTTCGGCGGCGATCGCCTGTTCCTGCTGCGCGAACGCCTGGTCGCGGATCTCGGAGCGCCGGCATGAGCGCGGCGATCGAGGTCTGGCTCGACTTCAAGAGCCCGTACGCCTGGCTGGCGCTGGAGGGGATCCGCGCGCTCGGCCGCGACAGCGGCCGGCCGCTTTCCTGGCGGCCGTTCTGCCTGGACGTCGCCCCGCTTCCCGCGACGGCGGACGCGGTGGCCCGGGCGCACGAGGCCCGCAAGCTGCGCTATCTGGCGGACGATGTCGCCCGCCTGGCGGCCCGCCAGGGCAAGCGGGTGGTCCTGCCCGAGAAGCCGGTCGATTCCCGGCCGGCCCTGCTCGGCGGGTTCCGGGCCCTCGAGGCCGGCTGCTTCGATGCCTATGCCGACCTGGTCTTCGATGCCTTCTTCGCCGGCCGGCTGCGTCTCGACGACGTGGCGGCGATTGCGGACTGCCTGGCCGGGAGCGGCGCGCCGGATCCCGGTTTTGCCGACCATGTACGCCGCCACGGGCCCGCGCTTCTGGCGGCCGCCGAGGAAGCGGCCGAGGCGGCGGGCGTGTTCGGCAGTCCGACACTGGTGCTTGACGGCGAGCTGTTCTGGGGCGGCGACAGGCTGGAGATGCTGCGCCGGCGGCTGTCGGTCTGAAGGAACCGGCGCCGGGGACGGATCAGTTGTACAGCCGGGGCTCGCGCAGGCGGGCGCGTTCCTCGAACTTGCGGGGCAGGCTCCGCACCCGGGTGACGCCCGGATCGTCCTCGAGTCCGAGCTTGCGCAACACCGCCTCGGCCGCCTCGCCGGGTCGGAGGCCGCGCGGTTCGGCGGCCCGGCGGCGGGCCTCCTCGGCCCGCGCCGCGGCGATCAGGTCGGGATCGTTCTGCAGCACCCACTGGTAGGCGAGGGTCAGGCCCAGCGCGGTCCAGATCGTCGAGATCACCAGCAGGAAGGTGACGGGCACCAGCGCCATGGCATGGAACAGCAGGCTGTCGGCGACCAGCAGCGGCACGATCTCGGCGAACAGGTAGGTGATCACCGACAGACCGGAAAGCATCGCCATCAGCACCAGGAGGCTGCCGGCATACTCGCTGCCCATGATCCAGGCGCGGCTCAGCAGCGGCCGGTCGCGGGCCTGTTCGGGGAACAGGAAGGCTGCCGGCGCGGCGGGAACGAGCACCAGCAGGGCGCCGATCAGGGGGAAGGCGGCGACGGTGGCGGCATAGGCCATGCGGTCGATCACGCCGGGCACCGGCTGGTTGAAGGTGTCGCGCGGCACGAACCAGCTGTCGGCCAGGCCGGCGATGTCGCCGTAGATCAGGCCGGTCAGCCGACCCGCCCAGGCCATCGCGGCCACCAGGATGGCGCAGAACAGCAGGTAACGCAGGAAGCGAAGGTCCAGCGGCGGGGCCAGGTCGACATCCAGCGGGCGCAGGCCGCGCAGCACGATATGGTGGGTCTGCAGGCCGATCGCCGCGCCCGGCAACAGCAGCAGCACGGCACAGAGAAACGGTACCGGCACACTCGCCCGGCCGAGGTCGATCGCCCCGCCCAGCAGCGGGGTGAACCAGGCGCCGACCGGAGAGCCGGCCATCAGCAGCAGATAGACCAGGATCGCGGGCCAGAACGAGGCGGTGAAGAACGCGTTGTTGTAGACCACCATGCCCGCGAAGCCGCGGACAAAGGTCAACAGCACCGGCAGCCGGGGAATGTCCTCCGGTTCGGGCGGTGCGCGTCGCGCCCGTTCTGTATCAGAATCGTACATCACCGGCGGACTCAGCAAGTTCTCCGCCAATCGCTTCGTCGACGGTCGAAATAATTTGCCTAAAATAACTGTTGTTTGTCGGCCGGCCGGCCGGATAGACCCGTTGCGATCGCACGAGGCGAGACCGAGACGTGATGCAAGAGGCCTCAACCGCCGCCGCCGCCGCCCGGGAATCCCGCCTGGAGGAGCGGGTTCGGGCTGAGCAGATCCGGGGCATGCTGCAGTATAGCCGGGCCAACATCTCGCTGCCGGTGGTGGCGATGGCGATCCTGGTCGCGTTCTATTTTCCGCTTGCGCCGGCCTGGCTTTCGCTCTCCATCCTGCTGCTCTACATCCTGGCCGACCGCCGCATCGAATGGCTTCGCCGCCGGTTCTCCGAAACCGGACCGCCGGACGACGAGGCGGAGGCCTGGGCCCGCCAGTATGCGCTGCTGTGCCTTGCGACCTCGCTGTGCTGGGGGGCGATGTGGTTCGCCTTCTACCAGCCCGAAAGCTTCGCGGATCAGGCCCTGCTGGTCATGGTCCTGGTCGCGCTGGCAACCATGTCGGTGATTGCCCGGGCCGGCTATCCGCCGGCCTTTCTCGCCTTCGGCATCCCGCTGGCGAGCTTCGTGGTCGCGACCTGGCTGGTGCAGGCCGATCGCTATGCCCTGGTGGCGGTCGCGCTGACGGCGATCTACGTCTACTCGCTGCTGCGCTACGCCGCCCTGGGACGGCGGCGGGCCGAGGATCTGATCCGGCTGCGGTTCGAGAACGAGGCGATGGCCGAGGAACTGCGGATTGCCCGCGACACCGCGGTGGCGGCCCGGCACCGCGCCGAGAGCGCGCTGGAGCGGGCCGAGGCGGGCGAACGCGCCAAGGCGGAGTTCCTTGCGGTGATGAGCCACGAGGTGCGCACGCCGCTGAACGGCGTCATCGGCATGGCCCAGGTCCTTCAATCGGGTTCCCTGACCGACGAACAGCGGCGCTATGCGGGCCTGATCGAACAGACCGGCGGCGCGCTCGCCACCGTGCTCAACGACGTTCTCGAACTCTCGCGCATCGAGGCCGGCGCGGTCGAACTGCAGCCGGTCACCCTGGCGCCGGCCGATCTGGTGAATGGCGTCGTCGCCCTGTTCCGGCCCACCGCCGAAGCCAAGGGGCTGGCCCTGCAGGTCGACACCGCGGGCGCGGCCGGGACGGCGGTGCAGGGGGATGCGGCGCGGCTGCGCCAGGTGCTGTTGAACCTGGTGGCGAACGCAGTGAAGTTCACGCCGTCGGGCACCATCCGGGTGGCCTGTCGCACGGAACCCGCGGGTGCCAGGCGCACGCGGCTCGACGTCTCGGTCCGCGATACCGGCATCGGTATCGCCGCCGCTCATGTCGAGCGGCTGTTCCGGCCGTTTTTCCAGGCCGATGCCGGCATCGGCCGGCACTATGAAGGCATGGGGCTCGGCCTGGCGATCAGCAAGCGACTGATCGACCGCATGGGCGGCGAAATCGGCGTCGAGAGCACCGAGGGGGAAGGCAGCCGCTTCTGGTTCCGCGTGGTGCTGCGCGAGCCCGGCAGCCGTCCGGCGAACGACGACGAGGAAGACGACAATCCCGACCTCCTGCGTTCGCCGGCGCAGCCGCAACGCACGCCGCGGGCCTGAGTTAGGCCGGCCCCGCGGCGCCCGCCGTCAGTCGAGGCCCTCGACCAGGAACAGCCGCGCCTTGGCCGCCGCAAGGCGCAGGGCCAGGGGGCCGGCATAGTCCTCTGAATCGTACCAGTCGCGGGCTTTCTCGAAGCTGGGGAAGCACAGCACGACGATGCGCTCGTAGCCGTCCTCCTCGCCCTCGCGGCGCTCCGTGCGACCGCCGCGCACCAGGTAGCGCCCGCCATGCGAGGCGATCGTGGCCGGAACCAGCTTCTGGTATTCCTTGAATTTCTCCGCGTCCTCGACCTTGACCTGGACCACGACATAGCCTTCCGGCATGGCAACCTCCCTGGATTTCAACCGTTTCGGCACACAGCGGAAACCAGTTTGCCGCATTCCGCAAGTCCGGGAGTGCGCCCGCGGTCGACAGGCGGGGCGGGCTGCACTATCCCGCACGAGGGGGCGCGACCTGCCTGCCATACCGATTGTCGTCAGCGGAGGGAGACGAACATGAGCGATCAGGATTTTCTGCTTTGGGATCAGGCCGACCACATCGTCACCCTGACCATGAACAGTCCGGAGACCCGCAACGCGCTCAGCTACGAGGGCCAGTTCCAGAGCTTCGTTGCCGCGCTGGACCGGATCAACCAGGACATGGACGTGCGCTGCGTCATCCTGACCGGCGCCGGCAGCGCCTTCTGCGCCGGGGGCAACATCAAGGACATGCGCGCGCGCGGCGGCATGTTCGCCGGTTCGCCCTACCAGATCTCGCGCGGCTACAAGTACGGCATCCAGTACATCCCCCGCCTGATGTGGGATCTCGAGGTGCCGCTGATCGCGGCCGTCAATGGCCCGGCGGTCGGTGCGGGCTGCGATCTCGCCTGCATGGCGGACATCCGGATCGGCTCGGAGAACGCCCGCTTCGCCGAGAGTTTCGTCAAGCTCGGCATCATTCCCGGCGACGGCGGGGCGTGGCTGCTGCAGCGCACGGTCGGCCTGTCGAAGGCGGCGGAAATGACCTTCACCGGCGACATGGTGGATGCCGACGAGGCGCTGGCCAGCGGCCTGATCTCGCGCAAGGTGCCGGCGGACGCCCTGCTGGACGAAGCCCGCGCGCTGGCCCGGCGTATTGCCGTCAACCCGCCGCACGCGCTGCGCATGGCCAAGCGGCTGTTGCGTGAAAGCCAGCAGAACTCGCTCGATACCGTGCTCGAGATGTCGGCGGCCTTCCAGGCGCTGAGCCACGAGCAGAAGGATCACCTGGAAGCGGTCGAGGCCTTCTTCGACAAGCGCGAGCCGACATTCCGGGGCGAGTGACGCCGTCCCGGCGACCCGCCGCGTCTGCTCAGACGCTGCGGGTGACGCCGCCGTCGATGCGGATGTTCTGACCGGTGATGTAGCCCGAGGCCTCGGAGGCGAGGAAGCAGACCAGTTCCGAGACCTCCTCCATGCGGCCGTAGCGGCCCATCGGAATGCGCGCGCGCCGGGTCTCGTTCTCCGGCAGGCTGTCGATGAAGCCCGGCAGCACGTTGTTCATGCGGATGTTCTCGCCCGCATAGCGGTCCGCGAACAGCTTGGTGAAGCCCGCCAGACCGGCGCGGAACACGCCCGAGGTCGGGAATGACTCTTCCGGTTCGAAGGTGGCGTAGGTCGAGATGTTGACGAAGGCGCCACCGCCCTGCGCCTGCATGATCGGGGTGACGAGGCGGGCGATGCGCACCACGTTCAGCAGGTAGACCTCCATGCCGGCATGCCAGTCAGCGTCGCTGATCTCGAGCACCGGGCCCTTCGGCCCGTGCCCGGCGCTGCTGATCACGGCGTCGATCCGCCCGTAGTCCGCCATCACCCCGTCGACGCAGGCCTTCAGGTCGGCCGGCTCGCGGTTGGAACCGGTAAAGCCCAGCCCGCCCAGTTCCCGCGCCAGGGCCTCGCCCTTGCCCGAGGACGAGAGAATGGCGATGCGCCAGCCTTCCGCCGCCAGCTTGCGGGCGGCATCGGCGCCCATGCCGCTGCCGCCGCCGACGATCAACGCCGTCCGTTCGCTGTCCATGATCCGCCACTCCCTGTCCAACCTTGCTTGCCGCGCCATAACCCGCTCATTCGCCGGCGACAAGGCGACGTCGCGGGGGCGCTCTGCCGTGCACCTCTGCGAAGTCCGGCGGAACGCCGATTGAATCCTTCGCGAGCCAGGGACAGATCACCCAGTCCGGTCAAACACGCGGCGTAGTCGACGATCTTCCGTGCGGATCCACGTCGTCCTTTTCGAGCCAGTTTGGGCGGGAATCCTGAAGACGCTGGTGCGGTAGAAATCGAGACGATCACGACGCGCGGTGCTTCGCATCTTCTTGAGGGGTGCGCATCATTCCTGCCTGTCTCGTCGCATGGCCGCCGCGATGTTGGCGCCTACCCGCTCCAGCCACTTCCGAGTGGTATCCGCTGCGGTCTCCGTATCGCCTTCGAGAATGGCCTCGCCGATCTTGAGGTTCGTCGCATGCGTTCCACGGGAATACACGAACTGTCCGTAAGCGATCCGGATATAGAAGTCGCTTCGATCCCACATGTTGGCAACGATCTCGCCCACGACTTTGGAAGCAGCCATCTCGTGGATGGCCTCGAAACGTTCGCGATTGAGCGATCGAAGCCTGGGACCGTTGCCTTCTCCGCCACGGAGTGCGTCAAACCGTTCTTTCAGGGTCACCGTCTTGGCTTCGAAGGAGGCGGATTGTGCAGGCGTGCATCGCTCTGCCGCCAGGCTGGCGATGACGGCCTCGCTCTCGGCGAACAGTCGATAGAAGTCCTCGACTTCGGACGGTCCGGGTGACGTGACCACGCACCCTACCTGCGGGATCACGTCCACAAAACCGTCCCGTACAAGCCGTTTTACGGCATCGGTGGCCGGAGCCCGGCTGATCTTCAATGCGCGTGCGACATCATCGGTTGAAAACACGGCGTTCGGCTCAAGGCCACCGTCCAGCAGAAGAGACTTCAGGTAGGCGAAAGCCCGGTCGTGGCGCAACACGGCGCCGGAAAGGCTGGCGTGGTCGGGTGCGGGTAGTTTCAACAGTCATTGCCCCAGTTGGTAGACTAGTATACTAGTAGTCAGACTTGCACGGGAGCACAAGATGACCGGTACAGAGACGCGACACGATCCTGGCGCCGAGGGGTTCGATGCCCTGGACCGCACGCGAGAAATAAGCCCTGCTCTTGCCGATCACTCGGCCGAAGGCGAGAGCCTACGCCAAGTGCACGTTGACGCGATTGCAGCAATTCGTAAGGCCGGTCTCGCGCGAATGCTCGCCCCGAAATCGCATGGAGGATATGAACTGCCCGTCAGCGAACACATTCGCTCATGCATCGGATTGGCGCATGGATGTTCCGCCGCCAGTTGGGTGCACATGGTTTGCGGCGCCCATACGTTCGTTGTTGGTCGCTATCCCGAACAGTGTCGGGATGAAGTGTTTTCGAGCACTCCAGACGTACTGATTCCGGGCGCTCTGGCGCCACAGGGCAAGGCCCGGAAGGTGTCCGGGGGCTGGATGGTCGATGGGCGCTGGCAGTTCGGAAGTGGTGTAGATCATGGCCCCTGGTTGCTGATGGGTGCCCTGGTCGCGGATGCCGGCGAGGGGATCCCTCCGGCCGTTCATCTCGTCATTCCAACCAGCGATATCGTGGTGGACGATACTTGGTTCACATTGGGGATGCGCGGTACCGGATCCAAGGACATTGTGGCGGACAATGTTTTCGTTCCGGACCATCGGGTGATGCCGACTCGCGAGTTGTTCCGGGGAGACTTCGAGGGTGACGCCGGACCGCTCTATCGTCTGCCGGTGATGGGCGGTCTCGCAACCATGCTGGCTGGGACTGTCGTGGGAATCGCCCTGCGGGGTCTCGACCGCTTCATCGAGGCGACGAGAGTCCGCGAAGAGGCCTACACCGGGGCCAGCAAGGCAAACAAGCCGGGAATACAGATGCGGCTGGCGGAGTCCGCCGGAGAGGTGGACGCCGCCCGAGCCCTCGTCGAAATAAACGCCGAGCTTCTGGACGGCGCAATGGAGAGGAATGAACCGCCGCTCGATATTGAGACCACGGCCAACATTCGCTGGAACGCCGCCTATTCGGTCGAACTGTGTCGGCGGGCGACGGAACGGGTTTATTCGGCTGCCGGAGCGGGTGCGACATACGACCGGAGTCCCCTGCAGCGCTGGTACCGCGACATCAACACGGCCTGCCATCACGCGATCGTCGATTTCGACTCCGTGCGGGAAGCGCGCGGACGCCTGATGTTGGGACTGTCTGCAGGCGGTCCGCTGTAGGGTCCGGTAATAATGTGACCGCCGAGGGGCGGGAATGAGTGCAGACCCGGTCCTCGTCCCCGGTCCTTATCGTGAAATTCGCCGGTCCGGTTGGACGGCGGACTTGTGTGCTATGCGCAGTCGTCTGTTCCTGAATCGCGGCGAGACTTTCCAAGCATCGCTCGGGCGTCGACCTGCGACTAAGCTGCCCGACTTTCTCTGGAACGAGAAGCGTCATGCTGCGCATCCGCACGATCGACGATATCCGGGCGCTCGAATCACAGGGCCTGGATGCGGTCTACCCCCATCGCTCGCCCGCCCGCATGCTCGAGGCCGCGGCAGCACGCTGGCCCGGGCGTCCGGCGCTGAAATACCTCCATGATCCCGCCGATCCGGGCCAGGTTCGGACTTTCACCTACGCCGACCTGCTCGCGCGCATCCGGGCGGCGGCGCAGCTGTTCCGCGAGGCCGGCGTGCAACCGGGGCGGTCCGTCGCGCTTCTGACCGCGCATACGCCTTCGGCGCAGATTGCGCTCTGGGGCGCCCAGCTTGCCGGCTGCGCCTGCCCGATCAATCCCATGCTGCGGGCGGATCATGTCGCCGCGCTGATCGCGGCCGGCGATGCGGCCGTCGTGGTGGCGATGGGATGCAACGGCGAGAACGATTTCTGGTCGTCGCTCGTCCCCGCCCTGCGCGCGGAAGGCGTGAGGCTGCCGATCTTCGATTGCGACAGCGACGGCCCGTCGCCCGGGTCCGACGGCTGCTTTGAAGATCTCGTGTCCGAACGCCTGGGCGCCGCGGGCGTTGGTTCGGACGCCCAGCCGGACGAGGCCACGGCCGCGCTCTATCACACGGGCGGAACCACCGGCGCGCCGAAACTGGTGCGCCATGCCCGCTCCAACGAGGCGCACGCCGCGCGCTCCTGCGCCCTGCTGCACGGCTACGCACCGGAGGACGTGGTCGTGAACGGCTTTCCGCTCTTTCATGTGGCCGGCGCGTTCGTCTACGGCCTCTCGGTGCTGTCCGCCGGTGGCGCCCTGCTGCTTCCCGGCCGCCAGGGCATGCGCAACGCGGCCTTCATCGGCGCGTTCTGGGAACAGGTCGAAACCCACGCGATCACGGTGCTGGGCGCCGTGCCCACCGTGCTGTCCGGCCTGCTCGGCCAGCCGGTGAAAGGCGACATCTCGACATTGCGCGTGGCCCTGACCGGCGGTTCGCCGCTGCCGCCGGAACTGGCGGACGATTTCGAGAAGAGGACCGGGGTGCCGGTGCGGAACATCCTGGGCATGACCGAGACCAGCGGCGCCATTGCCCTCGAATCCGTGCATGGCGAACGGGTTCCGCTGAGCTGCGGCTTCCCCCTGCCGTTTTCCCGGGTGGCGGTGCTGCCGCACGCGGAAGGCGTTCCCGACCCCGCGCATCCGCTCGGACCCGGCGAAACGGGCATCGTCGCGGTCCGCGGGCCGAACGTCTCCGCGGGCTATACCGATGCGCGCAGGAACGAGGGGGTGTTTCTGGACGGGGGATGGCTCGTCACCGGCGATCTCGGGCGGGTGGACGAGGCGGGGCGGTTGTTCATCACCGGACGGGCCAAGGACGTCATCATCCGCGGCAGCCACAATATCGATCCCCAGGGCATCGAGGACGCGCTGCTGGCCCATCCCGATGTCGAAAGCGCCGCCGCCGTCGGGATGCCGGACAGCTATGCCGGCGAATTGCCCGTGGCGTTCGTGACGCTGCGGCCGGGCAGGACCGGCGATGCCGACGCGCTTCGCGATTTCCTGCGCGCGCGGATCGACGAGCCGGCAGCCCTGCCGAAACGCATCGAGATCATCCCGCAGATGCCGCTTACGCCCGTCGGCAAGATCTTCAAGCCGGACCTGCGGCGTCAGGCCATCCGCTGGGCCGTGACCGCCGCGGCGGAACGCCTGGCGGTCGATGCCGCAAGCTTCGATCTCGAGGTCGATGCGGCGCTGGAGGTCCGGATCGCCGCCGACGGGAGCTCACGCGAGAAACTGGAGCGGTCCCTCGTCGGGATGCCGGTCCGCTGGTCGATCGGGGCCCGGGAGGCCGAGGACGACTGAAGCGGCCGTCGCCGTCACGGGCGGGACAATGGCGCTCAGTGCTGCGCGAGGCGGGGATTGAGCGCCGTCAGCACGCCGTCGTTGGTGGTGAAATCGCCCCAGGGCGTCTCGAAGCTGTCGTTCGGCCGGTAGCTGAAGACGATGTCCCAGCCCCAGTATTCGAACATCGCCTGCATTTCCTCGTGCACCTCGCGCCCGTGGGTGCCCATGTGCACGCGCCGCACCTTGCGGGTGACGTCCTCCATCGCCGGCGGAAAGACCACCGCCTCGGACTGCTGGATGTCGCATTCCACATAGTCGACCCGGTCGAACGGACCCAGCACGTCGCGCAGCGTGATGGCGCTGACATAGCGCAGCTCCGCCTTGAAGTCGTAGTCGCTGTCGGGGACCAGGTCGACCTTCATGCCGGTCGAGTTCTTCAGCAGAATCGAATAGAGCATGGCGTCGATGCCGCCGCTGCGGGTCACGCTCTCGGCGATGCGCATGCGCATCTCCGGCGAGTTGGTGTTGAGGCAGTTCTGCGCGCCGGAGCCCGGCGATCCGGTCGGGAACAGCACCGGCTCGTTGTTTGCCGACAGCGCCGCCTCGATGATCCAGTGCTCGTCGGGATCGATGCCGTTGTCACGGAAATGCTTGCGCGTCCATTCGATGTTCTCGGGATCGCCCTCGACGGCGACCAGCTTGGCCGGCATCGGGTTGATCGCCTGCAGCGCCGCCCAGGCGCCGACGGCCTGGTTGCCGTAGCAGGCGCCCAGCGTGACCATGACATAGCGCTCGCGCGCCTCGCGCGCCGCCTCGACCCAGTTCACCGCCTCGAACCAGCCCTCGCCGCCGGCCGTGCGCGGCAGCGTGGTGGAAACCGGGCCGCCGGTCTCGTCCGGATCGACGCCCCAGATCGTGCGGAACGAGGCGTCGGTCAGGACGCCGAGGAAATCGACGAGGTAGCCCTTGTCGACGGTGCCCGCATAGGGCTCGACGCCCCGGAAGACGTTCTCGAAAGCCTGCAGGTCGTTCATGCCGTTCATGCCGTTCTCCGACGAAACCCGGGCGGCATATGACGGCAATATGGTTAAGGAAATGCTAGAGCGCGCTCCCTAGGCCTCGCCGCCGGTTCCGGGTTTTCCGGCCGTGTCGCCGGCCCAGGCGTAGGTGGTCTCGCCGCGCCGGTAGAGGGCGAGGTCGCGGGCGTCGAAGGCCAGGCTGACGGCGATGGTGACGCAGACATAGCCGAGCCAGAGCTCGAACGCGCCGATCCCGTCGGCGGCCGAGAGCCGGACGACGAGCCAGGGCAGCAGCGCCAGCCAGGGCAGGTGGCAGAGACCCGTCAGTCGGGAAAAGGGCAGGCGCCGATGGATCTGCCCGGCGATGATCAGTGTCACGATCAGCGTCGCCAGGATCGCCTGGCCCTCGATCGTGGCGATGAAGACGAGACCGCCGATCGCCTGCGGGATGTTGAGCGCGGCGCCCCAGGCATCGATCGCACCGCCGATCCGGCGGATCTGCGCGATCATCCTGAAGGGATCGGTGAGCAGGCGCAGCAGGAACATCGGTTTCTCGCCTCCGGCTTCCGCTCGGTTCCGATCAGACGTCGAGACGGAAGGCGTCGCCGTCGCGCACCACCCGGCCCGCCGTGGGCGTCGCGAAATGCGTGCCGATCACCAGCAGGCCTTCCTCGGCGAACTGCGCCAGCGTTTCCCGGCGGGTCCGCATCGCCATCTGCTTGTCCCAGTCCGCAGTGGAGGTCCAGTCGAGCCGGTGCATCTGGCAGGGATGGTGCAGGAAATCGCCGGTGATGACCGCCTCCTCGCCGCGCGAGCTGATCCGCACGCTGACATGGCCGGGGGTGTGCCCCGGCGTCGGCTGCAGGCGGACTTCCGGACAGATCTCGGCATCGCTGGCGACAAGGTCGGCGAGCCCCGCATCGAAGATCGGACGCACCGAGTCGCCGAGAATGTCGCCGTAGGCCTCGTCGTCGTCCTGCTGCGACCAGTGGTTCCACTCGGTCTCGCCGATCAGGTAGCGCGCGCCCGGGAAGGTCGGCACCCAGCGGCCGTCGACCAGCATCGTGTTCCAGCCCACGTGGTCCACGTGCAGGTGGGTGCACAGCACCGTGTCGATGCTTTCACGGGGACAGCCGGCGGCGGCGATATCTTCCAGAAACGGCAGCTGCAAGTTGGTCCAAGCTGGGATGGCACGCTGCTTGTCATTGCCGATGCAGGTGTCGACCATGATGCGGCGCTCGCCCAATTCTATGATCAGCGCGTGGACGCTCATGATCAGCTTGCCTTCGTCGTTGGCAAAATGCGGTTTTAGCCAATCGATCTCGCGCACGGCTTCCGGGGTCGCGGCCGGCAAAATAAAGCGGCTGCCACCGGTCGCTTCCAGTTCCACAACACGGGTGATGGTTGCGTCCCCGACTTGCCACTTGTTCATCTGGTTCGTCCCCTACAGGTCAATCAGGCGTCCCAGGTGTTACAGGGCACTGAGCCAGCCGGCAAGGGCCTGGCCGATTTCGTCGGGCGAATCTTCCTGAATGAAATGGCTGCCGGCCACGGTATCCTCGGTCTGGTTTCGCCACCCGCGGCAAAATTCCCGCGACTCCCTGATCAACAGGGCGCCGGGCTCGGCATTGATGAACAGCTTCGGCAGGTCATTGCGCGCCATCCAGTCGCTGTAGTCCTGGACGATAGCAACCACATCGGCCGGTTCGCCTTCGATCGGGATTTGCCGCGGCCAAGTCAATGTCGGCCGGCGGTCTTCGCCGGCCGCGGCGAACGGACGCCGGTAGACCGCCATTTCTTCTTCGGTCAGTCCGCGCAGCACCGA
>JBGTSP010000034.1:0-24517 GCA_041940205.1 Alphaproteobacteria bacterium | reverse complement strand
TCGATCCTGCTCGATGCCCTGGGCCTGGCCCTCGGCGCCCGGGCGGAATCCGGCCTCGTGCGGGCCGGTGCGGAGCGCGGCCAGGCGACCGCGGCGTTCGAACCGCCGGCCGGCCATCCGGTCTTCGCCCTCCTGAAGGAGCAGGAGATCGAGGCGGAGGGGCAACTGATCCTCCGTCGTTCGCTGGGCGCCGACGGCCGTTCGCGCGCCTGGATCAACGACCAGCCCGTCAGCATCGGCCTGTTGCGCGCCGTCGGCGAGGCGCTGGTCGAGGTGCACGGCCAGCACGATGCCCGCGGCCTGCTGAACGCGGCCTCGCATCGCGACATTCTCGACGGCTTCGGCGAACTCGACGAACCGCTCGCGGCCTGCCGCGAGGCCTGGCGCCGGCTGACCGGGGCGCGGGAGGAACTCGCCGAGGCCGAGCGGGTGCTGGCCGCCGCCCGGGCCGAGGAGGACTGGTTGCGGCACGCGGCTTCGGAGCTCGACGTCCTCGACCCCCAGGCGGGCGAGGAGGCGATACTCGCCGAACGACGGGCGCTGCTGCAGGAAGGCGAGCGCATCCTGGAAGCGGTCGAGGAAGCGGGCCGCGTGCTGGATGGCGCGGACGGCGCGCTCAGCGGGCTGCATCGCGCCCAGCGGGCGCTGGAACGGGTGGCGGCGAAGGCCGGCGGCCGGCTGGACGAGGCGCTCTCGGCCCTCGACCGGACCCAGGCCGAGCTGGAGGAGGCCGTGGCCGCCGTGCGCCGGCTGGCCGACAGCGTCGACCTCGATCCGCGCACCCAGGATCAGGTCGAGGAGCGCCTGTTCGCGCTGCGCGAGGCGGCGCGCAAGCACCGCGTGTCGGTCGACGAACTTGCCGGCCTGCGCCAGCGGCTGGACGAGCGGCTGCTGGCGCTGGATGACGGCGGCGCCCGGGTCGGCGCGCTGCAGGCCGCGTTCCGCGAGGCGGAGACCGCCTACGCCGCGGCGGCCGCCCGGCTGAGCGCGGCCCGGCATGCGGCCGCGGAACGGCTGGATGCCGCCGTGGCGCGCGAACTGCCCGACCTGGCGATGGATCGGGCGAGTTTCGTGACCCGGATCGAATCCCTGCCGGACGGCGAGGGCGGGCCCGCGGGGACCGACCGCGTCGGCTTCCTGGTTTCCACCATTCCCGGCAGCCCGCCGGGTGCGCTCAACCGCATCGCCTCGGGCGGCGAGCTTTCGCGTTTCATGCTGGCGCTCAAGGTCGCGCTCAGCGACACCCGCAGCGCCGGCACGCTGATCTTCGACGAGGTCGACGCCGGGGTCGGCGGCGCGGTCGCCGACCGGGTCGGCGCCCGCCTTGCGGCGCTGGCCGGACGCTCGCAGGTCTTGGTGGTGACCCATTCGCCCCAGGTCGCCGCCCGCGCGGGCCATCACTGGCGCATCGCCAAGAGCGACGGGCCCGCCGGCCTGGTCACGGATGTCGTGGCGCTGGATCCCGAGGATCGCCGCGAGGAGATCGCCCGCATGCTGGCGGGACGGGAAATCACCGGCGAGGCCCGGGCGGCGGCCGACAGCCTGATCGCGGCGGGGCGGGGATGAGCAGCGCCCGGGGGAGCGACGGGGCGGGGGTCGAGGTCGACGCCCTGGACGAGGCGACGGCCGCGCGCGAACTGGAACGCCTGTCGGCCGAGATCGCCGCGCACGACGTGGCCTACCACCAGCAGGACGCCCCGGTCATTTCCGACGGCGACTATGACGCCCTGCGCCGGCGTAACGAGGCGATCGAGGCCCGTTTTCCGCATCTCAAACGCGCCGACAGTCCCTCCGAGCGGGTCGGCGCCCGCCCGGCGGAGGGGTTCGGCAAGGTCCGCCATGCCCGCCCGATGCTGTCCCTCGGCAACGCCTTCAGCGACGAGGACGTGCGCGAGTTCGTCGCCCGGATCCGTCGTTTCCTCAACCTCGGCGAGGAAACGGCCGTGGCCCTGGTGGCGGAGCCCAAGATCGACGGCCTTTCGGCCTCGCTGCGCTACGAGAACGGCCGTCTGGTGGTCGGCGCCACCCGCGGCGACGGCACCGAGGGCGAGGACATCACCCGGAACTTGCGGACCATCGACGACATTCCCGAACGGCTCGCGGACGACGACCCGCCCGCGGTCTTCGAGGTGCGCGGCGAGGTCTTCATGTCGCGCGAGAGTTTCGAGGCGCTCAACCGCCAGCAGGCCGAACGGGACGAGCCGCTCTACGCCAATCCGCGCAACGCCGCCGCGGGTTCGCTGCGCCAGCTCGATCCGGCGATCACCGCGCGGCGCAACCTGAATTTCTGCGCCTATGCCTGGGGCGAGGTCTCGAGCCTTCCGGCGGAGAGCCAGTCGGGCGTGCTGGAGGCGTTGCGGCGCTGGGGCTTCAGGGTTCAGGACCGCACGGAGCGGTGCGCGGATGTCGAACAGGCGCTGGCGGTCTACCATGCCATCGCGGAGGCGCGCAGCGGGCTCGTCTACAAGGTCGACCGGCTCGACTGGCAGGAACGGCTGGGCTTCGTTTCCCGGTCGCCGCGCTGGGCGGTGGCGCACAAGTTTCCCGCCGAGCAGGCGGTGACGCGGCTGCTGGGCATCGACATCCAGGTCGGCCGCACCGGCGCGCTCACCCCCGTCGCCCGGCTGGAACCGGTGACGGTCGGCGGCGTCGTCGTCTCGAATGCCACCCTGCACAACGAGGACGAGATCCGGCGCAAGGACATCCGCATCGGCGATCACGTGGTGGTGCAGCGCGCTGGCGACGTGATCCCGCAGATCGTGCGGGTGCTGGAGGACAAGCGGTCCAGCGACAACCCGCCCGAACCCTACGTCTTTCCGCGGACCTGCCCGGTCTGCCGCTCGCACGCCGAGCGCGAGGAGGGCGAGGCGGTGTGGCGCTGTTCGGGCGGCCTGGTCTGCGCCGCCCAGGCGCTGGAGCGGCTGAAGCATTTCGTCTCGCGCGACGCCTTCGACATCGAGGGGCTGGGTGCGAAGCAGATCGAGGCCTTCCATGCCGAAGGCTGGGTCAAGAGCCCGGCGGACATCTTCTCCCTGGCGGAAAGGGACCTGAAGCTCGAGGAACGCGACGGCTGGGGCGAGACCTCGGTCGCCAATCTGTTCAAGGCGATCGAGGAGCGCCGCAGCATCAGCCTGCCGCGCTTCATCTATGCGCTCGGCATCCGGCATGTCGGCCAGACCAACGCCCGGCTGATTGCCCGCAGCTACGGCACGATCGACGCCCTGCGGGAGGCCCTGGCGGGGATCGAGAACCGCGACGCCAAGACCGACGCCCGCTATGCCGAGCTGCTCGATATCGACGGTATCGGCCCTGCCGCCGCCGATGCCCTGCTGGCCTTCTTCACCGAGCCGCGCAACGACAGCGCCCTGAACGCGTTGCTGGAAAAGGTCACGCCGGAGGCCGAGACGGCGCCGCAGACCGGCGGTTCGCCGGTTGCCGGCAAGACCCTGGTGTTTACCGGCACGCTGGAGAAGATGACCCGTTCCGAGGCGAAGGCCCGGGCCGAGGCGCTCGGTGCCCGGGTCTCGGGCTCGGTTTCGGCGAAGACCGACCTGGTGATCGCCGGGCCCGGCGCGGGCTCGAAGGCGAAAAAGGCGGCCGATCTGGGCATCGAGACCATTGACGAGGACGGCTGGCTCGCCCTGATCGGGGCCGTCGGCGACAATTCCGGGGAGGGATAAGGCATGAGCGACGTGGTGCTGTACGAGAGCCGGGACCGGGTGGCGGTGATCACCCTCAACCGGCCGGAAAAGCTGAACGCCCTGTCGGTCGAACTGGGCGAGGCGCTGCATCACGCCTTCCGGCGCTTCCAGGAGGGCGATGACCGGGTGGCGATCCTGACCGGAGCCGGCGAGCGGGCCTTCTCCGCCGGGGCCGATCTCAACAACCCGCCGCAGATCTGGCATTTCACGCCGGGCATCGGCGTGCATGTCGACAAGCCCCTGATCGCGGCGGTCAACGGCATCTGCGTCGGCGGCGCGGCGGTCCTGGTGAACTTCTGCGACCTCGCCGTCGCGTCCGAGAACGCGAAATTCTCCTATCCCGAGGCGAAGATCGGCCTGTCGGGCGGCCTGATCTCCTCGATGGCGGCGCGCATGCCGCACAAGATCGCGATGGAATTCATTCTCGCGGTCGATGATCTCAGCGCGCAACGGGCTTATGAAGCCGGCTTCGTCAACAAGGTGGTGCCGCAGGCCGAGCTGATGGACGCCGCCATGACCTATGCCGACAAGCTGAAGGACATGGCGCCGCTGGTCCTTTCCATGCTCAAACGGTTCGTCGGCGACGTCATGCCGAAGGGGCCCTCGGAACGTGCCGGCATCGCCCGGCGCGATACCGAGGCGCTGCTGGCCAGCGCCGACTTCGCCGAGGGCCAGGCCTCGTTCCGCGAGAAGCGCCCGCCGGTCTTTCGCGGCGAATAGCGTTTCCGGCAACCATTGCGGAGGTGAACATGTCCGCCAACCGGATCACCAGCTACGCGGCCTTCTTTCCCTACTACCTGCGCGAACACCGGCGCCCGGCGACGCGGGGGCTGCACTATCTGGGCACCGGCGCCGCGCTGCTGGCGCTCATCATCGGCGTGGCGAGCCAGACCTGGATACTGCTGCCGGTCGCCCTGCTGGCGGGCTACGGCCCGGCCTGGGCGGCGCACTTCTTCGTCGAGCGCAACCGGCCCGCGACCTTCACCTATCCGCTCTGGTCGCTGCGTGGCGACTTCCACATGCTGGCGCTGTTTCTGACGGGACGGCTGGCGCCGCGCCTGCGCGAGGCCGGGGTGAGCTGACGATTTCGCCCGATGCGCGCGGTGTTAAGACTTTTTCGACCTCTGTCCCCCATAGTGGCACGAGGGTTGCCAATGATGCGGAACACGGCGACGAAAAGCGCCGCCACCGTATCGAAACGGGACAGAAAGAGATCGTCCGATGCAGAACCTGGATCACCCCAACGCCAAATCGTGGTCGCCGGCCGACCGCGCCACGGCCGACAACGACGATGTGTCGATCGCCCGCAATCTGGTGGCGACGCTCGGCCACCTGCGCGCGCGCCATGCCGCCCAGCAGTTCTGCTGGTTCGGCGTGATGGCCCAGATCGACCGCATGGGTCCGGCCTGAGCCGACCCTGCCGCCGGCGGCTCGGATGAACCGCCGGATCCGCGCCTTCACGCGCGACGAGACCGGCGCCTGGCAGGCCTGCCTTGACTGCGGCCATCGCCGCCACCTGCGCCACCACCCCCCGCATGCCTCGCGGCCCTGGATCGAAACGCCCGAGGGTCGCGACGCCCGGCTCGACAGCCTGATCGAGTGTCTGCCCTGCGCGCGGCTGGAACCGCCCGAGGGCCTTGTCGCCTACAGGCACACCCCCGATTTCACCGCCGAGACGGTGCCCGCGGGCCTGACCCGCGCGCACAGCACCAGGAACGGCGTCTGGGGCCGGATCGAGGTGCTGGCGGGCCGCCTGGCCTATGTCCTGGAACCGCCCGATGCCCGTCGTATCGACCTCGCGCCCGGCCGGCCGGGCATCATTCCCCCCGAACGCCGCCACCATGTCGAGCCGGCCCCCGGGGCGCGATTCCGGGTCGTCTTCCTGCGCCCGCCGGAGCCGGGCGAACCGTCTCATGGTTAAAAAAATCTGAGGCAAGGGCAATTCTTGCCGGGCGGTAGGAATGTCCTGCCGGGCCCGGCAGATTTTGCCGGGAAGGGGGATTTCGGTTAACCCCTGTAAACCAAGAAATACAAACGAAATCAATATCTTATGGAGGTCTTGGCGGCGTCTGGCGCGGCACGCGGTTTGCCCTGTCTGCAGTGGGCGCAAAACGCGCTCCGGTCGCCAGAAGGCGGTCGACACCGTAACTTCAGAATGAGGATACGCTAATGACTCTCTCGATTAACACCAATGTCGGCTCAATGATTGCGCTGCAGAATCTCCAGAAGACCAACAAGGAGCTGGAGACCACGCAGATGCGGATCACCACGGGTTTCAAGGTCAATGGCCCGAAGGATGATGCGTCGACGTACGCCATCGCACAGAACATGCGTGGCGATATCTCCGGTCTCGGCGCCGTCAAGACGGCGCTGGCCAATGGCGAATCGGTCGTGAACACCGCGATCGAGGCCGGGCAGTCGATCTCCGATCTGCTGAACGAGATGAAGGCGAAGGTCGTTCAGGCCAACCAGGCGGGTCTCGATTCCGCCTCGCGGACCGCTCTGAACAACGACTTCAACGAACTTCGTTCGCAGATCTCGACGATCGTTGCCACCGCCGAGTTCAACGGCACCAACCTGATCGACAATTCCGCGTCGACTCAGACGGTGCTCAGCACGGTGGACGGCTCGACCATCTCGGTCAGCGCGCAGAAGATGGATACGACGTCGCTGAGCCTGCAGTCGGCGTCCCTGTTGACCAGTGCCAACGCGGCTTCCGCGCTGTCGCTGATCGACACCGCCATTCGCAGCGTGTCCGACAAGTTGGCCAACCTGGGTTCCGCCGCCAAGCGGATCGAGGTCCAGGGTGAGTTCACCAACAAGCTGACGGACATTCTGAAGGCGGGCGTCGGCAACCTCGTGGATGCCGACCTGGCCGAGGAGAGCGCGAAGCTGCAGTCCCTGCAGATCCAGCAGCAGCTGGGCACGCAGGCTCTGTCGATCGCCAACTCCGGGCCGCAGTCCATCCTGTCCCTGTTCTAAGGGGCGCTTGGGAAGAGGAGCCGGTTCGCCGGCTCCTCTTCATCTTCTCCAGCGCCCGGCCGTGGCGTTCCCACGCCGCAGGCATCCCGGACGTCGCGCCGGGCCATTGAAACAGGGACCGTGAAAGGACATGGAACCGCTCAAGGGACTATCCCCTCTGAACCAGGTCGTTCGCCCCGCCGCGGGCGAACGCGAAGGCCGGCGTCTCGATGCCGGTACGACCTTCGCCGCCGCCCCCTCCCAGGAGACCGCCGGCGCCGATCGCCGGGTGCCGGACGTCGACCGGCCCCAGGCGGCCGACGACAGGCGTCGCGAGGAAGCCGAGACCGCGCGTCAGGCCCGCCAGGACGCCGAGGCGCAGGCGCGGGCCGTAGCGGAAGGCAAGGTCACCGTCTCGTTCAACGCGGACGCGGGCCGGTTCGTCTACCAGGAGCGCGACCCCCGGACGGACGACGTGGTCTGGGAATATCCCGCCGACTACATCCTCGAGAGGATGGCCGAGCGCAAGGAAGCCCGGCAGAACAGCCTCGACGAGACGACCTGAACGCGCCTCTTTTCCGCCCGCTCCGTGCGGAGCGGGCCGGAAACCGACGACAGCGACGTGCGCCCGCGCCCCGCGGAGCGTGCGCTGGCCCGTGCGCGGGCGCCCGCCGGGAGCAGCCGGCGGGCGCACGCTTTCGCGTGCCCGGCCTGCCGACCGGTCCGGGGTCTCTCAGAGCTGGCTGGCAAGCGGCCGGAACAGCTGGGCGCGAATTGCCGGCCCGTAGCGCGGCAGGCGGAAGTCGCCGTTGCTCGCCAGGATTTGCTTCCGGTCGGCCCGGTATCGCGCGGGCAGAAGGTACCAGGGCAGGTCCGGCCGGGCGTGATGCAGGGCGTGCAGGTTGTTGTTCAGGAACAGCAGGCCGAACAAGCCGGGCCGCTCCACGATGACCGAGGCACGGGCATTGTCCGGCGCCGGACGATGCTCGAAATAGGCCCTGAGATGGGTCAGGGCGGCCGCCGGCCATACGGCGGCAAGGAGGTAGAGCCAGACCGGCACGCCGTTGGCGACCAGCCAGGCAAGCGTCAGCGCCGACAGCAGCAGGTGGCGCAGCCAGATCGCCCGTGCCTCCCGGTCGCCCGAAGCGACCTCGCCGAGACCCTGCCGCCAGGTCGCCAGTGCCGCCAGCGGCGGTCCCAGCACCAGCCGGCCGGCGAGCGTGGCGAACAGGCGTTCGCGCCAGGCGCCCGTGGCCGGATCCGGACGCATCGATTCCGGATCAAGGCGGGGGTCGGCCAGCCGTTCTGTGGCGTGGTGACGGAGATGCTCGCGCCGGTAGATGCCGTAGGGCAGCCACAGCGACAGGGGCAGGCCGACCAGCGCGGCGTTGAGGCCGGCATGGCGGGTCGGATGGCCGTGAATGGCCTCGTGCTGCAGCGATGCATGCAAGGTCAGCACGACGACGAGGGCGGGCAGGACCGCCCAGGCCGGCAAGACGCTCCACGCCGCCGTGAGGCCTGCGAACAGGCACAGATTGCCGGCGATCAGCGCCAGCGTGGGCCATTCGACGGAAAGTCGGGCATTCGATAACGCGAACATGCCGGCATTCTGCCGGGATCGGGATTGTCGATTCCATGAGTGAGTTGTAGCAATTTCACGGATTTTGGTTACAAAATACCATTTGTTGATTTAAATAAACACACATTGGCAACCGATGGTGACGACGGCATGAGCCTGGAACGGGTGGATCGGGTCGAGCGGGTCCGGCAGTTTCGCGCCCGCCTGCTGGACGCCATGGAACGGGTCGGCATCAGCCGGTCGGCGCTGGCCCGCCAGGCCGGCATCGACCGTTCCACCCTGTCGCAGCTGCTCGGTACCCAGGGCGACCGGCTGCCGCGGGCGGAAACCGTGGCGGCGATCGCCGCCAGCCTGCAGGTCAGCCTGGACTGGCTGCTCGGCCTGAGCGAAACGGACCGGTTCAGCGCCGGCATCGTGCAGCAGAGCCTGCAGATCGAGCCCGGCGATCCCGATTCCGCGCACGAGCGCCTGATCGGCTGGTACGAGGAGGCGGCGGGCTACAAGATCCGCTATCACCCGACGACCCTGCCGGACCTGCTGAAGACCGACAGCGTGATCGAGTACGAATACCGTCACAGCGCGACCCATTCGCTGGAACAGGTGCAGTCGCAGCGCCACCAGCGCCTGGCCTACAACCGTCTGCCGGAGACCGAGGTCGAGGTCTGCTCGACCCGCGAGGAACTGGAGGCCTTCGCCTTCGGTCACGGGATCTGGGGAGAGCTCGACCGGCAGACCCGTCTGGACCAGCTCGCGCGGATGCGCGCGCTGAGCGCCGAGCTTTATCCCACCTTCCGCTGGTTCCTCTACAGCGGGCGCAGCCGCTATTGCGTGCCGGTGACGATCTTCGGCCGGCAGCGGGCGGCGATCTATGTCGGGGAGATGTATTTCGTGTTCAACACCACGGATCACATCCTGGCGCTGATCGGGCAGTTCGACGACCTGATCCGGGCGGCGATCGTGCAGCCGCCGGACCTGCCCGGCTTCATCGACGACCTGTGCCGCCGGGTGCCGGCCTGAGGGCCGTCTTCAGATCACGGTATCGCAGCTCAGCGAGATCGGTCGGCGTGCCGGCATGCCGCCGCCATAGGCGTTCGCCGGACCGTAGGAAGCCACCGGCGCGGTGCGCTTTGAGACTTCCTTGACGACGGCGTCGACCATGCGTTCGGTGACGATCTTGGCCGACTGCACGAGGCGGCGGTGCACGTTCAGCTTGTCGTGGAACTGCCGGGTGACATCCGAAAGTTCGCGGCGTTCTTCGCCGGCCAGCGCGCCCAGCGCCTGCGGATCGCTCTTCAGCTGGCCGGTCATCGCCTCGTAGTCGCGGATCAGCCGGTCGCGCTGGCTTTCCAGCGCGCCGAGGTCGGCCGGCCGGCGGTTCTGCAGGATTTCGTTCTGCTGCTGGATCAGACCGGTCAGCTCGCGGGTGATCGTGATGATGGCCTTAACCAGGCTCTCGTTCGGCATCTCAGCCCTCCTGCAGCTTGATCAGTTCGCGGTAGACCGCATCGGCGATGCCGATGCCGCCGCCGGTGCTCATGGTCTTGCCGAACTCGTCGATCAGGATCGAGCGGAAGACCTGTTCCCCGTGGCCGCCGCCGAACGGTCCGTCGGTCTTCAGGCCGTGGAACATGCTCTGCATCACCTGGGCGAGGAAAAAGGATTCGAACTGTTCGGCGGTCTCGCGCGCCCGGGCGCGGGCGGCTTCCATGCCGGCATTGGCGGCAAGCGGCCCGGCCGGCCGGGCGGGACCGGCCTGCAGCGGGGTGGTCTGGTACGGATTGGTCTGCATCTCTACTGCACCACGATCTCGGCCTGCAGGGCGCCTGCGGCCTTGATGCTCTGGAGGATGGAAATCAGGTCGCGGGGTCCGACGCCCAGCGCGTTCAGGCCGTCGACAAGGTCCTGCAGGTCGACGCCGGCGCGCAGCACGGTCATCCGCCGGTCGCTGTCCTCGTCGATCTCGATGTTGGTGCGGGCGACGGTCTGGGTCTGGCCCTGGGCGGCGAAGGCATTGGGCTGGGAGACCTGCGGCGCCTCGGTGACCCGGACCGTCAGGTTGCCCTGGGCGATGGCGATCTCGTCCACCCGGACGCCCTGGCCCATGACGATGATGCCCGACTGTTCGTCGATCACCACCCGGGCGATCTGGTCGGGCTCGACGCGAAGCTGCTCGATTTCGGTCAGCACCGCCATCGGGCTGCGCTCGCCGATCACGACCTGCACCGTCGAGGGATCCAGCGCCACCGACAGGCTGTCGCCGAAATGCGCGTTGATCGCCTGGCTGATGCGCGTTGCCGTGGTCAGGTCGGGGTTGCGCAGGGAGATCTTGATCGAACCGAGATTGGCCAGCTCGAAGCCGACCTCGCGCTCGACGATCGCGCCGTTGGCGATCCGGCCCGAGGTCGGAATGCCCTTGGTCACCGCCCCGGCATCGCCCTGGGCGGAGAAACCGCCCGTCGCCACCGGACCCTGGGCGACGGCATAGACCTCGCCGTCGGCGCCGTGCAGCGGTGTCACCAGCAGCATGCCGCCGGCCAGGTTCTGGGCGTCGCCCAGCGCGCTGATCGAGACATCGATGCGCGAGCCCTGGCGGGCGAAGGGCGGCAGGTTCGAGGTCACCATCACCGCGGCGACATTCTTGGTGTTCAGGTTGGCCGAACGGGTGTTCACGCCCAGCCGCTCCAGCATCGCCTCCAGGCTCTGCTTGGTGAACGGCGAGTTGCGCAGGGAATCGCCGGTCCCGTTCAGGCCGACGACCAGGCCGTAGCCGATCAGCAGGTTGTCGCGGATGCCTTCGAAGGCGGTGATGTCCTTGATGCGCGAGGCCGCGCCGGCGTTCAGCGCCGGCAGCGCGGAGAGCACGAGACCGAGCGCGAGGGCCAGGAGGGCCGGCAGCAGGCGACGGGATCGGGAAGAACGGGAAAACAGGGGCATGACGTCCGGTCTCGGTTGCAACAGGCTTCAGGGAAGCGAGCTTCGTGCCAGTCCGGGTCCCGCCCAAGTATCTGAAAAACAACGATTTAACCTATCCGGGACGGGCCTCTGCCCGGCAAGGAGCGACCGGAGGGGAAAAATCTGCCCAGCACGGGTCCGGATTTACGCCGAATTAACCGCGACGGCGCAGGTTGTCCCTCATGGTTCACTCGCGCAGGCACGGGATCGCATGAAGGTCGGACGCATCGGCGCCGGTTCCACCGGCCGTGTCGGCGGCAGCCGCCGCACGTCTTCCGGCGGCGGCTCGGAGAGTTTCCGCGTTTCCGGCGCGACGACGCCGGAAGCCCCGGCGCCCCTCAGCGGCGCCAGCGGCCTTGCGCCGGTGTCGGCCCTGCTCGCCATCCAGGAGACCGGCGATGCCACCAGCGAGCGCCAGCGCGGCCTGAAGCGCGGCGCGGACCTGCTGGGACGGCTCGAACGGATCCGCCTGGCGCTGATCGACGGCCACCTGCCGCCGGCCCAGCTGCAGGGCCTTGCCCGCGCGCTTTCGCAGCGCGATCAGGGCTTCAGCGATCCCCGGTTGCGCGAGATCCTCGAGGAAATCGAGCTGCGCGCCGCCGTCGAGCTGGCCAAGCTGGAAATGAGCGCGGGACGGCACGACGACGCCGCCTGAATCCCCCCGGACCCCGCAAAGCCCGGAAATCGGCCCAGATGGGCAAGTGCCCCGCTGACTTCTTCTTGTCTTGAAGCGGTCATGCGGTCGCGGATATATAGTCGCCGCCGCTGCCTTCGTTCGAGCGGCATGGTTGTACTGCCAGGGGGACTACGTGGACGATATCACCTTGCCGCCCGATTACCGCCCGACCAGCAAAGAGCCGTTCATGAACGTGCGCCAGCGTGAGTTTTTCCGGCGCCGTCTGCTGGCCTGGCGTGACGACATCCTGCGGGATGCCAAGGACACGATTCATCAACTGCAGGCGGATTCGCTGCAGGCGCCGGATCTTGCCGACCGCGCCTCGAGCGAGACCGCTCACGCCATCGAACTCCGCGCCCGCGACAGGCAGCGCAAGCTCATTTCCAAGATCGACGCCGCCCTGCGCCGCATCGAGGATGGCTCCTACGGCTATTGCGAGGATTCCGGCGAGCCGATCAGTCTGAAACGGCTGATGGCGCGGCCGATCGCGACCCTGTCGATCGAGGCGCAGGAGCGCCACGAACGGCGCGAGCGGGTCTATCGCGACGACTGACGAAACGGCGACGGGCCCGACCTCGCGGTCGGACCCGTTTCCTGCATGCTGAGGGGCCGGTCCCGGGACCGGCCCCTTATGCTTGCCTTCTTCACCCTCAGAAGGGGAAGAAGATGTCGAAGATCTGCTGGCCGTAACGCGGCTGCTGCACATCGGTGATCTGGCCGCGGCCGCCGTAGGCGATGCGGGCTTCGGCGATCTGGTTGTGCGAGATCTGGTTGTTCGAGGTGATGTCCTCGGGCCGGACCACGCCGGTCACTTCCAGGACCCGGACCTCGAAATTCACGCGCACTTCCTGGCTGCCGTGGATCACCAGGTTTCCGTTCGGCAGGATCTGGGTGACGATCGCGGCGACCGACAGGTTGATCGATTCCGAACGGTCCACCGAACCGGATCCCGAATTGCTCGATTCCGTGCCCAGCGAGACCAGGCTGCTCGGGCTGACCGACTGCGGCAGGATCCGGCTCAGCGCGCCCTCGTAGCCCAGCAGATTGGTGAGGTCGGAATCCTCCGCCGCCGAGCGCGACCGCGTGGTGGTGTTGTCGATCTTGGCCTCGTCCTCGATGGTGATGTTCACCGTCAGGATGTCGCCGATCTCGCCCGCCCGCTGGTCCTTGAAGAAGGCCCGGGAGCCCGGACGCCAAAGCGAGTTGGCCATGTGCACCGAGGGCTTCGGCCGCGGCATCGGCAGCGCGACGGGCTTGTAGTCGCGCTGCTGCACGGGATTCCTGATCTGGCTCAGGTCGGGGGCGCTGCCCACGTCCGCGATGCGGTCGATGGTGTTGCAGGCGCCCAGCAGGCCGGCCAGCAGCATGCCGGCGAACAGGCGGGGGGCGGTCGGGGCGGCGGACTTGGCGACGGTCACGATTGGCTTCTCCTCGGGCGGTGCGACGCGGCGGATTCGCCGCCGCGGCAGGTCAACGGTTCTGGACGGCGGCGATGTCGAGGCGCTGCGTGGTCACGCGGACCAGCGAGGCGCTCTCGACCACGGCATAGACGGTGCGCTTGCTGCGCAGGTTCGAGATCGCGACGGTGTCGCCGACGGCGCCGTCCTCGAGCGCCCGGGCGGCGGTCGTCAGGCGGATGCCGGGGGCCGAGAACACCATGCTGACGACGTCGCCGCGACGCAGCACCAGCGGGGCCTGCAGATCGCCGGCGCGCAGCGGCTGGCCGGGCCTGAGCGCCCGCTTCGCGGCCAGGCCCAGGGCCTGGTCGGCATGGGTCAGGACGTCCGACGACAGGCTGCGCTGGGTCACGTCGCGCAGCGCCACCATGTCGGCGGTCACGACCTGTCCGCGGGCGACCGGCTGTTCGAGCGCCAGCACCTGGTAGACGGGGCGGGCGAAACCGGTGACCCGGGTCCGCGCGACATCGCCGTCGGAATCCTCGGCCCGGACGCGGGCGGAGAAACGCCCGGTCTTCTGGTCGAGATCGAAACGCGAGAGCGACAGGTCCGGCTGGGCGTCGGCGGCGACCAGCAGGGGCGGGTTCATGCCGGCGATGGACAGCCGGAAGCGCTGCTCGGGATGATGCTCGTCCAGACGCTCGGCGATCAGGGCCTGCACCGCGGAACGCGGGACCTCGTGCGCCGCGCGGCGGATCACGACATGGCGGCGGCCCGCGGACGGCCGCCAGTTGAGACCGTGTGCCCGGGCCAGCAGGCGGATCTGCTGCAGGCTGTAGACCGCCCGCTCGCCCGGCTCGGGCGCCGAGCCGATCCGCGTCTCCCGCTTCTCGCCGAGGCCGTCGAACAGGTCGCCAAGGCGGACGATGTCCCGGTCGACCACGATTTCCCGCTTGAGCTGGATCAGCGTGCCGCCCTTGCCGGCCGCCGTTGCGGCGACCGGAAGGAAGGCGAGGGCGGCCAGCAGAACCGCGGCGGCGCGGGCCAGGGGACGGGCGGATCGGCGGAGCGGGCGGTTCATCGGATTACCTCAGGGTCGAGACCGAACGCAGCATCTCGTCCGAGGTGGTGATCACCCGGGAGTTCATCTCGTAGGCGCGCTGCGCGGTGATCAGGTTGGTTACCTCCTGCACGGCATTGACGTTGGAGGTCTCCAGGAAGCCCTGGCGGACGCTGCCGTAGCCGGTGGAGCCGGGCACGCCGACGGTGGCCGCGCCTGACGCCGCGGTCTCCTTGAACAGGTTGTCGCCGATCGCTTCCAGGCCCGCCTGGTTGAAGAAGATCGACAGCTCGAGCTGGCCGGCCAGTGTCGGCTCGACCGTGCCCGGCGTCGTCACCTGCACCTGGCCCGAGGCGTTGATGGTCACGTCCAGCGCGTCCTGGGCGATGGTGATCCCCGGCGAGACGACATAGCCGTCGGCGGTGACGAGCTGGCCGGTGGGGCTGACCTGGAACGAGCCGGCCCGGGTATAGCCGGTGCCGCCGTCGGGCAGGGTGACGGAGAAGAAGCCGCCGCCCTCGACCGCCAGGTCGTAGGTGTTGCCGGTGTTGACCAGGTTGCCCTGCTCGGCGATGCGGTAGACCGCCGCGGTCTTCACGCCGACGCCGACCTGTACGCCCGACGGCACGACCGTGCCCGCATCGGACGAGTTGGCGCCGGTGCGTCGCAGGTTCTGGTACAGAAGGTCCTGGAACTCCGCCCGCTGCTTCTTGAACGCGGTCGTGTTCATGTTGGCGATATTGTTCGATATCACCTCGACGTTGAGCTGCTGGGCCAGCATGCCGGTGGCGGCGATACTCAAGCTACGCATTTACGAATTCCTCCTGAACGCGCGGTGCCTAGTTGACCTTGGCCAGGCGCTCGATCGACCGGCGACGCATGTCGCCGTCCTTCTGCACCAGGTCCTGGGTGGACTGGTACGCGCGCAGCACGTTGATCATTCGGGTCATTTCAAGAATGGGCTCGACGTTCGAGCCCTCGATCATGCCCTGACGGACACTGGATTCCTCGGCCGGCTTGGGCGCCTGGTCGGTCTCGTACAGGCCGCCGCCGGAGGCCTTCACGGCCTGCAGGTTGTCGAAGGTGACGATGCCGAGAACGCCGATGTCGCCCTCGTCGGTGGTGATGGTGCCGTCCGGGGCGATATCGACCGTGCCGTCGCCGGGATTCAGCAGGATCGGCCGCTGATCGGCATCCAGCACCGGGTTGCCGTCGATGGTGACCAGCGTGCCTTCCTCGTCCAGGCGGAAACGGCCGTTGCGGGTGTAGCGAATGCCGTCCTCGGTATCGACCGAGAAGTAGCCCTCGCCGCTGATCGCCATGTCCAGCGGATTGTCGGTCGCCAGCTTGGCGCCCTCGGTGAGATCGCGGACCACGCCGACGTCGCGCACGAAGGAGGTCTTCCGGCCGCCGCCGGCATCCATCAGGAATTCCTCGAACAGCATGCGCTGGCGCCGGAAGCCGGTGGTCGAGGCGTTTGCGACATTGTTGGCGATCACATCCATTTCCCGGCGCAGGACGCTCTGACGGGACAGCGCGATAAGTGAGGTGTTTTCGATCATTCTTCGATCCGGCTGCTCTTTGCGGTGCCGCATTGTTCGGCTGGTCCCGGACCTGCACGGCGCGTGCCAGCGAAAAAGCGCGGTTTTCCGTGCCCTCTTGCCGTTCCGGGCGTCGATCCTGCCGGGCAGCGGCCGGCCGATAGGCAAATGCTGCCGATCTCAACCCCTCCTTAACCATCGCGCCCCTATCGTCGGCTCCAACGCAGGCGATCGGAGGGCCGGACATGGCCGATGAAGAGACCGCGGCGCCCGACGCGGATGCGGGTGGCGGCGAGGCAGCCCCGAAAAAGAAGAGCAAGAAGATGCTCTTCATCATCATCGGCGCCGTCGTGCTGCTGCTGGCGGGCGGCGGTGGTGCCGGTTTCTTCCTGTTCGGCGACACCCTGCTGGGCGGCGGCGATCCCGAGGCCCAGGCCGAGGCCGAGGCGGCCAAGCAGCTGGAGGCGGAGGAGGCCAAGGTCGCCTTCTACGACCTGCCGGAAATGCTGGTGAACCTCTCGCACGGCGGGCCGCAGAACAATTACCTGAAGATCTCGGTTTCGCTGGAAATCCGGGACGAGACCCTGAAACCCGAACTTGAAGCGCAACTGCCGCGCATCGTCGACCAGTTCCAGGTCTATCTGCGCGAACTGCGCATCGAGGACATCAACGGGTCGGCCGGCGCCATGCGCCTGAAGGAGGAACTGCACCACCGCGTCGCGCTGATCACCGGCGTCGACGGGGTCCGCGCGGTCCTCTTCCGCGAGATGCTGGTCCAGTGATCCTTCGGTCAGGAAAGTAGTCGGGTATGTCGGAAGAAGAAGATCTCGCGGCCCAGCTCGAGGGTGGAGGCGAAGAAGGCTTCGACGATTTCGGTGGCGGGAACAAGGTTCTCAATCAGGACGAGATCGACAGTCTGCTCGGCTTCAATTCCGAGGATGACGAGGACGTCGAACGCACCGGCATCCGCGCCATCATCAACTCGGCGCTGGTCAGCTACGAGCGGCTGCCGATGCTCGAGGTGGCCTTCGACCGCCTCGTGCGGATGATGTCGACCAGCCTGCGCAACTTCACGTCCGACAATGTCGAGGTGGCGCTCGACAACATCACCTCGATCCGTTTCGGCGACTATCTGAACTCCATTCCCCTGCCGGCGATGATCTCGGTGTTCCGGGCCCGGCAATGGGACAATTACGGCCTGATGACGGTGGATTCCTCGCTGATCTACTCGATCGTCGACGTTCTCCTCGGCGGCCGCCGCGGCACCGCGACGATGCGCATCGAGGGCCGGCCCTACACCACCATCGAGATCACCCTGGTCGAGCGCATGGTCGAGGTGATCCTCGATGACATGAGCGCGGCCTTCGAGCCTCTGAGCGCCGTGAACTTCGAATTCGAGCGGCTGGAGACCAATCCCCGCTTCGCCACCATCGCCCGTCCGGCCAACGCCGCCGTGCTGGTCAAGCTGCGCATCGACATGGAGGATCGTGGCGGGCGGGTCGAGCTGCTGCTGCCCTACGCCACGCTCGAGCCCGTGCGCGAGCTGCTGCTGCAGCAGTTCATGGGCGAGAAGTTCGGCCGCGACGGCATCTGGGAAAGCCATCTCGCCAACGAGCTCTGGGCCACCGACGTGGATATCGAGGCCGTGCTCGAGGAACAGAAACTCAGCCTGCGCGAGGTCATGGACCTGCAGGTCGGCCAGACCCTGATGCTGAATTCCAGTTCCGACGCCACCGTGGACCTGCGGTGCGGCGGGATCTCGCTGCTGCCGGCCAAGATGGGCCGGGTCGGGGCGAACATCGCCGTCCGGGTCGAGAGCGACCTCAGCGAGGAGCCGACCGATGCAGCCTGAACTCCTGCTCGAGGCGGTGGTCGCCGTGCTGCTGCTGGTCACCGTGATCTATTCTGTCGTCCTGCACCGCAAGCTGAACGCCCTGCGCGACTCCCAGGGGGAGATGCGCGGCGTGATCGACGATTTCCGCAACGCCATCGGCTCGGCCGAGGCGACGCTGCAGCGTCTGCGCGGCAGCGGCCGGGAATCGGTCGGCGAACTGGGCGAGCTCAATCTCAAGGCCGCCGCCCTGCGCGACGAGCTGAAGGTGATGCTGGACAGCGGCGACAGCCTTGCCGGCCGGCTCGAGGCCGCGGCGCTCTCGGCGCCGCGCCCGGCCGCCGCCGGCGCGCTCGCGGGACAGGGGGGCGAGAGCTTCTCCGACATGGAGCGCGAACTGATCTCCGCCATGCGTGAACGGGAGGACGCGGCATGATCGCCCGCCTGATCGCCAACCGCCTGCGTCTGTTCCCGGTGCTGGTCGTCGCCGGCGCCCTGCTGTTCTCGATGAAGGCCGACGTGTTCTGGGAACTCGCCAGCATCGGCGAGGCGCAGGCGCAGTCCGCGGGCGGCGACGGGGCGAAGCCGGAGGCCGGAAAGCCGGCGCAGGCGGCGGAGGAGGATGCGGAACAACCGGCCCCGCGCCGGAAGCGCAATCCCCGCGCGGCCTTCTCGCCCAGCGAGGTCGACGTGCTGCAGAAGCTGGCCCGGCGCCGGGCCGAGCTCGACGAGCGGCAGCGCGAGATGGAGACCCGCGAGCGGCTGCTTGCGGCGGCCGAGGAGCAGTTGAAGAAGAAAATCGCCGAGCTGAAGAAGATCGAGGCCAACGTCGCCTCCATGCTCAAGCGCCAGGACGAGGCGGAGGAGCAGCGGATGGCCAGCCTGGTCAAGGTCTACGAGCGGATGAAGCCGAAGCAGGCCGCGCGGATCTTCGAGGAACTCGACATGAAGGTGATCCTGCAGGTTGCCCGGCGGATGAAGGAAGCCAACGTGGCGCAGATCCTGGCGGCAATGGATCCGGTCAAGGCCCGCGACATCACCGCCCGCATCGCCTCCGGCGACGATACCGCAACGCCGCGTCGCAAGACCCGGCCCGCCGGGCAGGATCGCGACGCGGCCGGCAATTCCGGCCAGCTTCCCGGCGAGGATGCCGGGGCCGGACGCGGCTGACCGGCCGGACAACGAAACGATGCGGCACGTTCCCCGAATACCCGACCCGGCGGTTCGGCCGACGGCGGCCAGCGACCAGGGCGCCTACCTGATGGTCTCCCTGTACCTGCTGCTGCTCGCCTTCTTCATCGTGCTGTTCACGGCCTCGCGCACCGATTCGGTGCGCGCCGACCGCGCCATCGGCAGCGTCTACGACACCTTTCGCCTGCAGGACGGCAGCGAGGTCAGCCGGCTCACCGCCGGCGTCTCGACCGGCCAGTTTCAGTCCCGCGATCCCTTCCTGACCTCGCTCAACCAGATCTTCGAGGCGGAATTTCCGCTGGGCCAGTACGCGCTGGTGCAGCACGGCAAGCGTTTCGAGGCCCTGCTGTCGCCCGACGACCTGTTCGTCGACGATTCTGTTTCCCTGCTGCCGGCGGCCCGGCGGCTGATCGTGTCGATGGCGAGCGGCCTCGCGAGCCATGGCGGCGCGGGCCGCTTCGAGATCGAACTGGTGCTGCCGGCGGGTGAGGCGGCAAAGCTGAACATCGAGCGGGCCGCGCATGTCGCCGACCAGGTTCGCCGCGCCGGCGCGCCGGCATCGAGCATCTCCGCGGGAATCGTCGCCGACGCGCAAATGGTGCGGATCAGCGCCTTCCGGCGCCCGGCCTGGCGCGATGCGCCAGCCACGGCCGGAAACGGCGGAAGGGAGGGGTCATGAGCCCCGCGCCCGACGCGCCGCGTTCGCCGCAGGGCGAGACCTGGGCCTTCGCCCAGCCGTCGAAGGCCATCGGCTCGACCGGCTGGCTGATCACCTTCGCCGACCTGCTGTCGCTGATGCTGGCCTTCTTCCTGCTGATGTTCTCGATGTCGCAGGTCAAGTTCGACGCCTGGCGGGCGATCGTCGATTCCCTCTCCGAGCGCCTCAATCCCAGTCATCACTGGACCGATCCGGCCCGAACCACCCGGCAGAACATGCCGCGCACCTTCGTCGAGCGCGCGGTCAACCTGGACTACCTGTTTTCCCTGCTGCGCGAGGACATGGCCGCGGCCGAACTGGACGAGAGCGTCTTGATCGAACGGCGCATAGATCGGATCATCCTTTCTGCGCCCGGGCAGTACCTGTTCGCCGCCGACGATTCCCTGACCGACGCCGGAGACCGGGTGCTGGCGGCCATGGCCGACCGGCTGCGCCTGACCGGCAACGCGATCTCGGTGATCGGGCATGCCGGTGCCGGCGATCGCGGGCGGGAGGCCTGGGCCCGGTCGATCCGCCGGGCCGAGGCGGTTGCCGCGGCGCTGGGCCGGCTGGGCGTGAAACAGCCGGTCAACGTGCTGGGCCGGGCGGGCGATGATCGCGACGACCCGACGGTGGCGCCGGAACGCCGCCGCAGCCTGGACCAGGCCGAGACCCTGTTGATTGCGATCGAGGGCGTTCGAGGAGGCGGATCATGATCCGCACACTGCAAGCAAGCCTGCTGACGGTCCTGCTGCTGGCCGCGCCGACGCTCGCCGGGGCGCAGACCGCGGTGAAGAGCCGGGCCGGCGCGCATGCCGAATTCGGCCGCATCGTCTTCGAGGCGCCGTCTTCGGCACGGCCGCGCGCGGCGATCGCCGGACGCCGGTTGGAGATCCGTTTTCCCGAGGCCGTCGAAACCGACCTGTCGGGCGTGCGGCGCCACCTGTTCCGTTATCTGAAAGACGTCGAGCTGACGAGCGATGGCCGGCGGATCTCCGCCACGCTGCTGCAGCCGGTGCGGTTGCGCGAAGCCGTGATCGACGGCTTCTACGTCGTCGACCTGCGCAACGATCCCGACGGCAGCCTTGCCGATGCCGATACGCCGGCGAGCCCCGCCCGCCCGGCGCCGGCGATCCGGCCCGCCGCCGCGCGAGACCTTGCCGCCGCGCCGACGGCGCGGGCCGATGCGCCCCGCGTGCGGGTTCGCGCGGGCGAGCATCCCGGTTTCTCGCGCCTGGTCTTCGACTGGCGGCGCAATGTGGAATACAGCGTGAAGTCCGACGGGGAGGGCGCCCGGATCCTGTTCAACCGGGAGGCCCGCTTCGACCTCGCGCGGGTTCGCGCGGATCTGCCGCTGGGTCTGGCCGGGCTGCAGGACGAGGCCGCCGCGCCGGCCGGCAACGCGGCGGTTCGCCTGAACTTCGACGGCGAACGCCGGGTGCGCCACTTCCGCGACGGCCCCCGTGTCGTGGTGGACATCCTGCCCGATCACGCCCGCACCGCCGAACGCCCGAAGCAGGCCCCGCGGCCGCCGCTGCCGGCCGAGCGCGGCGCCCGCGAGAGCGAAAAGAAGGACGCGAAGGCGCCGTCGCCGGCGGTGGAAACCCTGAAGCAGGCCGTCAGCCGGCCGGCCGCGGTGCAGACCGCGCTGCACCGCAAGCCCGATGCGGCCGCGCAGGACGCCCCGGCGCCGCGCGCCGCCGACGGGCCGGAAAAACCCGAGACCGCGAAAGCCCCGGTCCCCGCCGCTGTGGAGCCCGCTGCAAAGGCGGGCGGTCATCCCGCCGCCGGCCGGCCGCTGCAGTTGCTGGCCCGGGACATTCCGCCGGCGAGCTCGAGGGATGGCGACCTCACGCTTTCGGCCCGGGCCGAGAAGAGCATCGCCTTCCTCGACTTCACCTGGACCCAGCCGACGGGCCTCGCCGCCTTCGAGCGCGGCGGCGCGTTGTGGCTGGTGTTCGACCGCCCCGCCGCGGCGGACACGGTGCCGATCGCGCGGCTGAAGGCGCATGTCCGCGATGTCACGCGTCTCGCGCACGAGGACGCCGCGATCTACCGTCTCGTGCTGCGTCCGGGCTGGCGTCCGGCGATCAGCAAGGATGGCGGCAGCTGGCGCGTGAAGCTGTGGAAGGCCCGCGCCAAGGCGCCGGTGGTGCCGCCGATCCAGGTCGCCGCCAGCGGCGTGCGCGTGGTCGTTTCCGGCGTGCGTCACGTCATTCCGGTGAACGATCCCGAGATCGGCGACGAACTTCTGGTGGTGCCGCTCGCGAACGCCAATTTCGCCGTGCCGATCGCCCGCCGGTTCGTGCAGTTCCGCATCCTGCCGACCCTGCAGGGGGTGGCGATGGTGCGCCGCGCCGATCAGGTGCAGATCGAGGCGCTGGCCGACGGCGTGCTGGTGACCGCGGACAACGGCCTTGCAGTCAGCGCCAAGCCGAAGGTCGACGAGGATTCGGCCCTGTCCGGCCAGCGCGCCGGGCTGCGCCAGCCGCTCTACGCCTTCTGGTCCTGGAGCGGCGATCCCAAGGTCTCCTATCTCGACCGCGAGGGTGCGCTGCTCGCCGAACTGGCCGCGGCAAAACCCCGCCAACGCCAGGCCCCGCGGATGGCCCTGGCGCAGTTCTATCTCGCCAACGCCCAGCCCGGCCGGGCGCTGGGCATGCTCGACGTGCTGACTTCGGACGACCCCAAGCAGGCCCGCAGTGCCCTGGTGCGTGGCATGCGCGGTCTGGCCAATTACATGCTCGGCAAGAACGATCTGGCGCTGAAGGAACTCAACTCGGTCACCGTCGCGCGCTATCCCGACGTCGTGCTCTGGCGCGGCGCCGCCCGGGCGCACGCGCAGCAGTTCGAGCAGGCCGCGCAGGATTTCGAACTGGCCTCGCCGTTCATTCCCTCGGTGCCGAAGGCGAAACAGGCCGAACTCTACCGCGCCTGGATCCGCGCGGCCCACGAGATCGGCGACCGGGCGATGCTGAGCAAGGTGCTCGGCGAGTTCGCGGCGCTCGCGGAGAGCGAGGACGACAAGGCCTTCGTCGCGCTGATGGAAGGCCATCGCCTCGTCGCCAAGGAACGTCATGTAGAGGCCCTGCAGCGCTTCGATCTTGCGGCCCGCAAGGGCAGTCGCAAGACCAGCGCCGAGGCCCGCGTCGGGCGCATCGACACCCGGCTTGCCCTCAAGCGCATCGGCGTCGACGAGGCGGCGGAGGATCTCGACCTGCTGCGCTATGCCTGGCGGGGCGACGAGTTCGAGATCGATCTGCTGGAGCGTCTGGCCCGCATGCAGTTCGAGCGCGGCGCCTACCGCGCCGGCCTGGCCTCGCTGCGCCAGGCGCTGTCCTTCCTGCCGGCGGGCGAGGCGACGGAGAAGCTTGCCGGCGCCATGACCGGCGTGTTCTCGGACCTGTTCCTCAACGGCCGCGCCGACAAGCTCGATCCGGTCGAGGCGCTGGCGCTGTACAACGATTTCCGCGAGCTCACCCCCAGCGGCAAGGAGGGCGACCGGATGATCGCCAAGCTCGCCGAGCGGCTGGTGGCCGTGGACCTGCTGTCCGAAGCGGGCGATCTGCTGGAGGAACAGATCCGGTTCCGGGCCAAGGGTTCGCAGCGCGCCCGGATCGGCACGAGGCTGGCCCAGATCCGCCTGATGAACCGCGAGCCCGACGAGGCGACGAAGGCGCTGGAGCGGACACGCTCGCTGCAGTTGCCGGCCGATCTCGCGGCCGAGCGCCGGCGCATCCGCGCGCGCATCGCCCTGGCCAAGGGACAGCACCAGCGGGCGCTGGCGCAGATTTCCGGCGATGCCTCGGACGAAGGCCAGAAGATCAAGCTCGACACCTACTGGGCGGCCAAGAACTGGACCCGTTTCGCCAGCACGGCCTATGCCTATCTCGACGGCAAGCTCGCCGGCGGCATCGCCTTCGACGACAGTGACAAGGCGCTGCTCCCGCGCCTGGCGACGGCCTACCGGCTGTCGGGCGACAGCGACGGCCTCAACCGTTTCCGCAAGCGTTTCGCCGATGTCATGAACGGCACCGGCGCGGCCAGCGCGGTCGAGGCGCTGGCCGACCGCGAGCGCTCGGCCTCGGCGGTGGACGACATCCGCAGCCGGGCCGCCTCGGTCGCCGATACCAGCGCCATCGAGGCCCTGCTCGCCGGGCCCGACGCCAAGGGCGGCTGAGCCGCACCTTTCCCTTCCGGTCCCGCCGTCCTCCCGTCGCTCTGGCCGCCCGCGCGGCGGGCGCTATGCTCGCGCGCCATGAACACCACGATCTATGTCGATGCCGATGCCTGCCCGGTAAAGGAGGAGGTGCTGCGGGTCGCCGAACGCCACGGCCTGCCGGTGCGGCTTGTCGCCAATCGCTGGCTGCGCACGGACGAGGCCGCGGGCGACGTCCGCTGTATCGTCGTGGAGGCCGGCGCGGATGCTGCGGACGACTGGATCGCGGAACATTGCGTCGCCGGCGATCTCGTGGTGACGGCCGACATTCCGCTTGCCGACCGCTGCCTGAAGCGCGACGCCCGCGTGCTGGGACCGGACGGCCGGCCGTTCACGGAAGACAATATCGGCTCGGCGCTGGCCATGCGCGACCTGAAGGCCCGGTTGCGCGAGGAGGGCGCGATCGCCGGAGGGGCCGCGGGGTTTTCGCGGCAGGACCGGAGCCGCTTCCTGCAGGCGATGGAGCGCGAGTTGCAGGCCCTGCGGCGGTCCTGATCGCGTAGGGTCCGGCCCGGCCGGACCGCGGAATCAACCGAAGCTCTGCACCAGGCTGCCGGCGATCAGGAAAACGGCAGCCGCGCCCTCCCAGGCAATGGCTCCGGTCAGCCCGGGCACGGACGCCAGCAGTCCGTCACCGGCCAGGATCTGCGGCGTACGAATGACTTTGGTGACAGCGGCTGTAAGCAGCAACAGGGCGACAGCAAATCTCAGC